>JAHEKZ010000046.1 GCA_024644435.1 Actinomycetes bacterium
CACTCAGTCACGTACGAGGAAGGCGCACGACTCGACGAACTCCAGGATCTCGAGCCGCCACTCGTAGCGCCCGGCGGGCAGTGGCATCGAGCCGAAGCTCACCACGAGCGGGGCGTCGAGCGGCGTGCCCTCCGGGAGGCCGGCCGGTCGCCCTACCTCCAGCTGACCAGTCACCTCCACCGGTCGCTCGTCCGAGGTCGTCACTGGGCGGCCGTCGGCGTCAACCAGCGCCAGCCGCCAGTCATGGCCCACATTCGTGCGGTCCCACGGAACTTCGATCTTGATTGCCACGGCCATCGGAGCGGTTGGAGAGCCGGTCGTCGACCAGCCACCACCGAGGACGTAGAGCTTCCCGCCCACCTGCTGGGCGGCGTCGGCCAGCATCATCGTGATCTTCACGATGGCCATTCTGCCCCTCATCGGGGCTCAACGTGCTCCTCGATCATCAAGGACCAGTAACGGCGTCAGCGATCGCCCGGACGTGACGGGCGTCAGTTCCACAACATCCGCCCAGAATGGTGATGGTCGGCGCCACCAGGTGCACCTGCCGCATCAGCTCCCCGAACTCCCCGATGTCGCCTGGGTCGAGCGGTTGCCCCTCATCGGGTTCGACCAGGCCGAGCGGCGATGCATTGGCACGAAGTCCTCTGATACGTCGACGCCAAGGTGCGTCGTCCTGCAGCATCTGCAGGATGTGCTGCGGGTGGGTGCAGTTCAGCATGTAGTAGGCCGGTGCCGCGAGCGACCCGCTGTCGATGCGCTCGATCGCGTGAGCCACCGTCGTGCCGTCCGGCAGCCGCCCCTCGACGTCGGTCGTGAACGAGATCACCGACGGAACCTGCGACCCTGCGGCCGCGTCAGCGATACCGACACCCTCGGCGACATAGTCGACCGTGAGCGCGGACACGATGTCGACGCCGCTGGCAGCCAGGACACCCACCTGCCACGCGTGGTACTCGGCCGCCTCGGCGGCCGTCATGAGGGCCTCATCGTCATAGCCGTCAGCGCGTGGCCCGACGTTCCCGCTGATGACGAACGGAAGGCTCGACCTGCTTTCGTCGCGGATGCAGCGGAGGAGATCGACCGCGTCCCGGTTGAGCTCGGCCAGCCGTTCCAGGTCGTACCCAAGCCGCTCTCCCCAGTCGGGGCTGGCCCGCCAGGTGGGTGTCTCGAACACGACTCCCATACCTCGTTCGCTGGCCACGTCGAGGTGAGCGTGGAAATAGTCCAGCAGCGTGGTCCGGCCTTCGTCCGACTCGAGCAGCGGGAAGGGAGCGAAGTCGGGTAGATCGAGCCCGTGGTTGTAGATCAGGTCGGTCTCGATTCCACTGTCGGTGAGGAACACCTCGTCACCCATCTGGGGAAGACCCTTCGACGCCATGACGCCGCCTCCATCGCTCGACGTGGAAGTGCTCGGTGCTAGAAACGTACCGAGTCCGGTACCTACCGGCGATCGGCGGCGAGGGGGTACGGGTGAGGCTCCTGGCCACCGCGTTGGTCGCACTACTCGCGATCGGGGCCTGCGCAGCGCCCCCGCTTGATCAGCAGCGCCCGCGAGAGCGCATCAAGAAGTCGGCCACGGCGGAGCCTTCCAGCGATACCTCGGAGCCGAAGGGCACCGGTATCCGACGGCTCGCCAAAGGACCGATCAGCACGGGTTGGCGCGTTACCCGCATCGTCGACGGCGACACTGTCGACGTCAGTCGGGGCCGCCGCACACTGACGCTTCGGCTCATCGGCATCGATACCCCCGAGACCGTGCATCCGACCGAACCCATCGAGTGCTACGGCCCTGAGGCCACCGAGTTCGCACGGAGGCGACTCCTGGGTGAACCGGCCGCGCTGGAGTTCGACCGCTCCCAGGGCCGCCTCGACTACTACGGCCGGACTCTTGCCTACCTCTGGACCACCAGTGGTTCAGCACGCCAGTTCAACCTCGACGCCGTGCGCCGCGGGTACGCCCTCGAGTACACCTACGACGACGCGTACCTCTGGCAAGACGAGTTCCGCCGTGCCGAGGCGCTGGCCGAGTCCGCCCGCCTTGGCGTGTGGCGCTGCCCGCGTCCGGGCAGCTGAGCTAGTCCCAGCTGAAGCCGGGCGGAGTGGGTGAGCAGAGCTCGACAGTTCGGTCGTGCATGGCCTGCTCCTTCTGGGCGTACGCCGGACGGCCCGCAAGGTTCTTGAGCTCTAGCGGATCATGGACGTAGTCGTAGAGCTCGACCCCGGCGGCACCGGACCAGTGGACGTAGAGCCAGTTCTTCAGACGCAATCCACAGTAGGCCGGTTGACCGGGGATCCCGATCGCCTCCAAGACCACGTCGCTACGGAACGGCCCAAGAACCGATGTGCCCTCGATCGGCCACGTCGGGACGACGTTGGCGGCATCGAGGATGGTGGCACCGACGTCGGCGTTGGCGACCAGCCGGTCGCGGTCCGCCACCGGGAACCTCTTGCCCCACTTCATGATGAGCGGGAACTCGGTCGCCCACCGGTAGGGGTTGTACTTCTCGTCCAGGCGGTGCTCCCCCCACATGACACCTTGATCGGACGTGTAGATGAAGAGGGTGTTCGGACGACGGTCGCCGACCGCCTTCAGCACCCGCGCCACCGCCTCGTCGACAGCACGCAAGGACTCACCGGTCTTGTCCTGAGCACGCTTGATCCAGTCGCGGTCAACCCGGGGAAGGTCCTGCATGAACGCCGGCTTGTCGCTCATGTCCTTCTCGTTCACCGCTGGGTTGTCGTACGCCTTGTCGGGCTGCCACGTCCCCTTGTGCCGCGGTGCCGGCGTCCATGGCTCATGCGCTGCAAAAGGCGTGAAGAAGAGGAAGAAGGGCTGGTCGACCGGCGAGCTCTTGATGAAGCGGACGGCTCGATCAGTGAGCACGTCGGTCGAGTAGGCCTTCGGCTTGCTGCCGAACTTCTCGGTCTCGTGCGTCCCCCGAATCTGGTAGTCGTAGTAGCGGCCCCCGCCCTGTCCGATGTCAGACCAGAGCGCACGGAAGACGTCCCACCCATCGGGCACGAAGCCGTCCGGCGCTCGGTTCCACAAGTTCATGTACTTGCCGACGAGTCCGGTGCGGTAGCCCGCTTCGTCCAGCGCAACGGCAATCGTCTTCTTCTCGTAGTCCGAGCCGCTGAACGCCGGCCATCCGCCGTAGGTCGGGTCGACATTGTTGTAGACGCCTGTGGTGTGGGCGAACTGCGCGGTCAGGAGGGATGAACGGGCCGGACAGCACGCAGACGTGGGACTGAACCCGATGTACCTCAGACCCTTCTGGATGAGCTTCTTGCGCACCGTCGGCATGGTCTGGAACGTGTTCCGACGCTGGTCGTCGGACATGATCACGACGATGTTCGGTGGAGTGGCAACTCTGACGCTGACAGCAGCCGATGCCGGTGAGGCCACGGATCCGCTTGGTGTCGCGACACCCAGCCCTGATGCCAAGACGGCCATGGCACCGAGCGGAACGAGGAATCCAGTCGATCTGCGCATCACGCGCCTCCCACTCTGGACACACGCCCCTATTCACGGTCCACCGCGATTACCCTTCCTGCCAAGGGCGGAAGGTCCTGCGGTAGGAATGGCCCGTGATCGATGCCCACAACCACCTCGGGCGATGGCTGTCCGAGGACGACGACTGGCTGGTCGACGACGTTGGCGAGCTCATCGGCATGCTCGACGATGTTGGCGTCGACACGGTCGTGAATCTTGATGGGCGCTGGGGTGCGGAGCTCGAGGCCAACATCGCTCGCTACGACGAGCGGCACCCCGGCCGCTTCCTGACCTTCTGCCATATCGACTGGTCGGTCCTCAGCTCCGACGACGACGAGCGTTCGATCGTCGACACCCTGTCGAGCCAGCTAGCAGCGTCAGCCGCTGCTGGGGCCCGCGGAGTGAAGGTGTGGAAGGACCTCGGTCTGCAGGTGCGTGACGCCTCGGGCGCGCCGGTGATGCCGGACGACCCACGCGTGGTGTCAGTTCTCCAGACCGCCGGTGAGCTCAATTTGCCCGTGCTCATTCATACCGCCGACCCGGTCGCCTTCTTCGAACCACTCACGCGAGCGAACGAGCGTTGGGACGAGCTGCAGGTGCACCCGGAGTGGTGGTTCGGCGGGCCGGGAATGCCGTCGTTCAGGCACCTCATGGACCGTCTTGACCACCTGCTCACCCTCTGCCCGGGCACCACCTTCATCGGCGCGCATGTCGGCTGCTGGGCCGAGGATCTCGGCGCAGTGGGGCGGATGCTCGATGAGCATCCGCACTGGAACGTCGACATCGCCGGGCGCCTCGGCGAGCTGGGGCGCACGCCACTCAGCTTCCGTTCTCTGGTCGAGCGATTTCCCGACCGCGTCCTCTTCGGCACCGACTGCTTCCCGCCCGCCGCGGGCGACTACGCCAGACACCGGCGGTTCCTCGAGACAACAGACAAAGACTTCGCCTACTCCGGCGACCCAACCCCACCCCAGGGCAACTGGACGATCGACGGCGCCGGCCTCGACAGCCGGCTGCTCCCTGGGCTCTATCACGACAATGCTCGCCGGGTTCTCCGTCTCACTGATTGACTGGTCAGTTAGTTTTCGCCAGGGTAGGGGCATGACAGACGCACCGATTCGCTCCGTCCTGTACGACGTCCAAGAGCGCCAAGGAGGCACGTTCGACGACTTCGGCGGGTGGATGTGGACCCTCGACTTCGGCGACATCCTCGGCGAGTACGAGGCGCTCCGCTCCGGCGCCGGCATGTGGGACGTCTACGCCCTCAACAAGTGGCTGGTCACCGGCCCTGACGCGGCGTCCGCCCTGCAGCGTGGCTTCACGAACAACCTCTCCACGCAACAGGTGGGGCAGGTGCGCTACGGGGCCTTCACCGACGAGAACGGCCTTCTGCTCGACGAGGGCACCGTCTACCGTCGCGCCGACGGTTCCTACTACGCGTTCACGAACACCGACACATTCGATGAGTACGTGCGTGGCCACTCACCCAATGCCGATGTGTCCCTCGTCAACAAGCTGCCCGAGATGCCTCTCGTGTCAGTACAGGGGCCACGGTCACGCGAGATCTTGCAGTCGCTGAGCGACTTCGACTTCTCGACGCTTCCCTACTTCAGGTTCACCGAGCCGATCACCATCGCAGGCTTTGACGTGTTCATCTCGAGGACGGGATTCTCGGGCGAGCTGGGCTACGAGCTCATCCCCGCCCGCGCCGATGCCGAGCCGCTGTGGCTCGCCCTGGCCGACGCCGGCGTCCGGCCCGTGGGATTCAACGCCATCGACATCGCGCGGATCGAGGCGGGGTTGATCGTCTTCGAGTACGAGTACGAGCCAGGCGGTCTGACGCCATTCGACCTCGGGATGGACCGCATGGTGAGCTTCGCCCCTGATGTCGACTACCGGGGCAAGGCCGCGCTTCAGCAGATCGCCGAGCGGCCCCCGAACCGGCTGAAGACACTGCGGCTCGAGGCCGGCGCGCTTCCCGAGGGCGGTTCTGAGGTCACCAAGGACGGCTCAGTTGTGGGAAAGGTCACCAGCTCGACAGGCAGCCCGCGCTTCGGCCCGATCGCCCTGGCGATCCTCGACACCGCGGCTGCCGCCGATGGCACCGAGGTACAGGTCGCGGGGTTGACGGCGACCGTGGCCGCGCTGTCCATCTTCGACCCGACGAAGGCTAAGCCGCGCGCTTGATCTCGCGACGCTTTCGCACCGTCATCCAGACACCGGCAAGGCCCGCTCCCAAAGTTCCGAGGAACTCATCAAAGAGCGTGTCTTCGTAGGCGGTGTCGAGTTCTGTGCCGTGTCTGATGAACGCATACCACTCGCCGAGCTCCCACCCGATCGCCAAGAGGGCCCCGATGCCGACGGTCATCCAGCCGAGAGCCCACGGTGGCAGCGTCGATGACTGAGACAGGATGAGACCTGCACCTGCGGCGAGAAGGAACCAGTTCACGAAGTGGTTTGCGTCGTCCCACCAGGCAACAGTGTCGTAGAGGTTCAGCGTGTTGCCGGTGACGTCAATCAGGAAAGGCGCCCACACGAACGCCAACGCCCGCCACGGCGTCCCCGGGGCAGGTTCTTGGCGACGGCCCCACACCCAGAAGACCACGGGAACGATCAGCATCATCAGCGGGTAGGCAAGGAGTCGCGCACCGAAGGCCTTGCCCTCGAACTGGTCGAGCCCGGGCACGAAGGTGGCCACACCTAGCTGCAGAACGGTGAGCCCGAAGATCGTCAGGGCAATGGCGCGGTCCCGCGCAGCACTCGTCACAGTGCACACAGTAGAGGTCGAGCCGACGACGGCTCACGCGTCGACCTGCCTCGACGTCTGGCTAGGATCCGATCCGACGAGAGGTGGTGCCGTCGATGAGCGACGTCCTGAAGCAGCGTGACTTCTTGAAAGAGATCGACTTCAGCAGTGATGAGCTGCAGCACCTCATCGACCTCGCCGGCGAGGTCAAGGCCGCCAAGCGAGCCGGGAGCGAGCAACGGCACCTGTCCGGACGGTCGATCGCCTTGATCTTCGAGAAGTCCTCGACGCGCACCCGCTGCGCCTTCGAGGTTGCCGCCCACGACCAGGGTGCGCATGTCACCTACCTCGACCCCTCGTCGTCTCAGATCGGCCACAAGGAGTCGGCAGCCGACACGGCCCGCGTCCTGTCGCGGATGTTCGACGCGATCGAGTTTCGGGGAAAAGCACAGACGACTGTCGAAGAGCTGGCCGAGTTCTCTGACGTCCCGGTCTACAACGGGCTGACCGACGAGTGGCATCCCACACAGATGCTGGCCGACTTCCTCACGATGGAGGAACACGCTGCCAGCCACACGACCCGGCCTAGCTACTGCTTCCTCGGGGACGGGCGCTTCAACATGGGCCGCTCACTGCTCGTCATGGGGGCCATCATGGGGTCTGATGTTCGGATCTGCGCTCCCCAGACGCTGTGGCCCGATGACGAGGTGCAGGCAATCGCCCGGGAGCACGCCGACCGGTCTGGCGCCACCATCACCCTGACCGAGGACCTCGACGAAGGTCTTCGCGGTGTCGAGTTCGTGCACACCGATGTCTGGGTGTCGATGGGAGAGCCGAAGGAGGTGTGGGCTTCCCGCGTCCAAGAGCTCATGCCGTACCAGGTCAATGCGGCCGCGCTCGCCAAGACGGGCAACGACGACGCCAAGTTCATGCACTGCCTTCCGGCGTTTCACGACGAGAGCACAACGGTGGGCCGCGAGGTAGCCGAGCTCACCGGCGTCACCGGCGGCCTGGAGGTCACCGACGAGGTGTTCGCCTCACCGGCGAACATCGCCTTCGACCAGGCCGAGAACCGCCTGCACACGATCAAGGCGCTGATGGTGGCCACCCTTACCAGGTGAACGGGGCATCAGACATCGACCACCTGCGTCGGGGCGCGGACCTCGAAGACCCCGGCCCGCTCCGCCTGGGCCGCCCAGCCGAGTAGCTCGGCATCCCCGCCAGGGCGTCCGATCAGCTGCACCCCCATATGCAGCCCGTCCTCGTTGGTGCCGGCGGGGATCGACATGGCAGGGAGCCCAGCGAGCGTCGCGAGCGTCGTCACCTCCATCCAGCGGTGGTAGGTGTCCATGGGGACACTGCCAATGGCACCTGGCCAATGCAGCGTCGACGGGAACGGCCAGCACTGAGCAGTGGGCAGCGCCAGCAGGTCGAAATGCTCCAACGCCGAGAGCAAGGACCGACGGATGCCCGCCCGCACCAGCCTCGCGTGTGCGAGCTGCCTGGAGGAGAGCGCCCGGAACCCCGCAAGCTCCCACTGCGCCTCTGGCTTCATGGTCGCGATCTCGGCCTCGTCAAACTCCGCGGCGAGCCAGCTTCCCACTTCGTGATGGCGGATTGACTGCCAGGCAGGCCACAGCTGGTCAGAGCCGGTGAAGCCGCCCACGCTTGGAAGAGTCACGGTCACGACGTCATCACTCCACCGACCAACCGCCTCGCGGCAGATCTCGATGATGCCGTCCGCAAATGGCAGGTACCCGCCTAGGTCACCGAGCCAGGCGATCCGCGCCCGCGCACCGAGCGGCGGCAACGACAAGGGGGCGAGCCTGCCGGGCCCGGCCATCGTCGCCAGGAGCGCATGGAGATCTGCGACCGTCCGGGCGATAGGACCGTCGACGCCACTGCCCGGCGCCGCTGAATCATCGGTCGCGGCAGGCACGAGCCCCACGGTGGGTCGAAGTCCCAGGACGCCATTCCATCCAGGTGGATTACGCAGGGAACCCATGAAGTCACTGCCGTCAGCAACGGGAACCATGCCGGCGGCGACCGCCACTGCGGCTCCGCCACTGCTGCCCCCAGCGCTCAACAATGGATTGGCCACGTTGCCGGTCGTCGGGCCGATGGCGTTGTAGGTGTGTGACCCAAGCCCGAACTCGGGAGTGTTGGTCTTCCCGATAAACACGACGCCCGAGGCCCGTAGGTGCGCCACGAAGGGGTCGTCCGCCGTTGCGACCGGCGCCTCCGCGACGTGCCGAAAGCCCATCGTGGTCGGAAGTCCCGTCACGTCCGACAGGTCTTTCACCCCGTGCGGCAGCCCGTGCATCCAGCCGCGCCAGATCCCGCGAGCCAGCTCGTCGTCACGCTCGGCCGCGTCAGCCAGGACCGCATCTCGAGGACGTCGACTGCTGAAGGCGTGGTGTGAACCGTCCAGTACGTCGACCCGGTCGAGGTGTGCCCGCACCACCTCGACACACGAGATCTCCCGTTGCTGGATCGCTCGGCTCTGGTCGAGCGCGGACCGGTCGACGATGCGCATCAGGCACCCCGGTCGACGAGCTGGTTGCGCAACAGGGCTTTCTCGATCTTTCCCATGATGTTGCGCGGCAGGCTCTCCATCACCACGATCTCCTTCGGCACCTTGTAGCCGGCAAGCTGCGACCGTGCAGCTGCACGAAGGGCCTCGGGCTCGAGCTGCGTTCCGTCGCTCGCCACGACAACGGCCACGACCCGCTCCCCGAAGTCAGCGTCCGGCAGCCCCACAACGGCCGACTCCGCCACCCCCGGCAACAAGTCGAGAACACGCTCGACATCCGTTGGGTAGACGTTCAGACCTCCCGTGATGACAAGGTCTTTCGAACGCCCCACCAGCTCGAGGTATCCGTCGTCGTCGAACCGACCGAGATCGCCGGTGCGGAACCATCCGTCTGCCGTGAACGACTCCTCCGCAAGATCCGGTCGTCTCCAATAGCCGGCGAAGACGTTCGGCCCCCGTACCTGTACGTCGCCCACCTGACCCGCCCCTACTGACTGATCCGACTCGTCAACAGTTCGAATAGATACTCCAGGTAGCGGAGGGCCCACGCTCCCCGGGCGCCGCGGGCCCACAAGAGGGTTCGACGCCAGCATCGACGTCTCGGTCATTCCGTAGCGCTCGAGGATCTGCGCCCCGGTCCGTGAGGTGAACTCCGCATGCATGGCACGCGTCATCGGAGCCGAACCAGAGACGAAGAGCCGCACACTGTCGCACACGAGAGAGTCCAACCGCTCATCACTCAGCAACCTCGAGTAGTGCGTCGGCACGCCCATCACCACCGAGCAGGACGGCAATGCGGTGAAGACCTCGTCCACGTCGAACGCGGGCAGGAGCACCATGGATGCTCCACTGGTCAAGACGCAGTGCGTCGCGACGAAGAGTCCGTGGGTGTGGAAGAGCGGAAGCATGTGCAAGAGCACGTCGGAAGGACTGAAATGCCAGGCCTCGACGAGAGTTTGAGCATTGGCGGCCAGATTGCCGTGGCTCAGCAGCGCCCCCTTCGGCCGACCCGTCGTGCCCGACGTGTAAAGCAGAGCCGCTCCGTCATCAGCAGCGACAGACGGCAGGACGACGGAGCCCTCGCTTGGGAGCTCTCGCAGCGACCCGGCGCCGTGCGCGTCCATCGTGACCGACCGCCACGGCCCGCTCGGGGGCGAATGCCCCGGTGAGCGGATCACCAGCACCGGGTCGGCATCGGCCAACAAGACATCCACCTCGGCGTCGGCGTAGTCGGGGTTCAGCGGAAGCTGGATCGCACCGCACCGAAGGAGTGCAAGGTGGAGAACGACTGCGGCTGCCGACTTGTCCACTTGGTAGGCCACACGATCGCCGACACCAACACCGGCCGCGACGAGAGCCAGCGCTAGTCGCGTGGACTCCTCGTCCAGCTGGCCGTAGGTAAGGCGAGCCCCGTCCGCTGTCCGCAGAGCCGGTGCGTCGCGGCTCGTCATGGCATCGGTCAGGAGTCCGAGCAGGGTGCGGCTCACCGTCTCACCTCGCACGCCATGACCTGGCTCTCCTTCTCACCGGTGATTTCAGACCCTAGGGCAGTGGGTCGATATGCCGCGGGAGTACTTCCCTGGTACCCCTAGCTCGGGTTATCCTTGGTCACTGACTGACTGACCAGTCACTTTCACCGGAGGAATGATGACCACGCAGGTTCGCCACACGCTGCCGGCCACCCACTACTACTCCCCTGAGCAGTACGCAGTCGAGCAGCAGCACTTGTGGTACGAGCAGTGGGTGTTCGTCGGGCGCACCGAGCAGGTGACCAAGCCTGGCCAGTTCCTGACGGTCGACGTCGCTGGCCAGGGCGTCCTCATCACCCGCAACGGCGAAGGCGAGCTACGAGCGTTCTACAACGTGTGCAGCCACCGCGGAGCCGTCCTCTGCGACGACACCCGCGGCGAGACGAAGGCCGTCTTCCAGTGCCCGTATCACGCGTGGTGCTATGACCTCGATGGCGAGCTGGTGGCCACGCCCCGGGTCGACAAGGACGAGGTCGACCGATCTGTGCTCGGGCTCAAGCCCGTACACGTGGACGACTGGCAGGGCTTTCTCTTCCTCAACCTCAGCCGAGAGACGCCGACGCCACTGCGTGATTCACTCGACGGCCACTACGACTCCCCGCTCCGCTTTGAGAAGCACCAGCTCGACCGCCTGGTCACCGTTCACCGCACCGAGTCGGTCGTGGCCGCCAACTGGAAGATCCTGATCGAGAACTACAACGAGTGCCTGCACTGCCCGATCGTGCACCCTGAGCTGGTCGAGGTCGTCCCGACGTACAAGAAGGGCATGACCGGCGACCGTAGCCGCGAGGACGGCGGTGTCGCCTTGATCACCGGGGGCACCAGCTACTCCGATGACCCGCGTGCCCGTAGAGCCGTGCTACCCGGCATGAACGACGAGATGGCGCACAGCATCTACGGCAGCCAGGTGTTCCCCAACATGTTCCTCGACATCGCCGGCAGCAACGTCGTTGCGACCAGGCTCGTACCCGAGGGCCCCCTGCAGACCCGAGTCCTCACCGAGTACCTCTTCATGCCAGAAGACATCGCCGAGCCCGACTTCGACCACCAGCCCGTCGTCGACTTCTGCGAGCTGGTCGCCGGGCAGGACTACGCCGTCTCCGAGCGGGTGCAGCGTGGCATCACATCGCGCGGGTTCGCCCACGGCGTCTACCCCGAAAAGGACGACTACGTCCACCAGTTCAACGAGTACTACCGCACGGTCATGAACGAGGCCTGAACGCAGGTTCGGAACATGGGGCAACGCGCCTCTCCACGAGCAAGCGTGCCCCGGTTGTGACGTTCGGCCCTGACGGTCAACCCATGGGCGCCGATATCTTGGGTGTGGCGGCCGCACCTCGGCCGTCGACGGGGACCGCCAGTCGCCCCGCCTCTCGCTAGCGAGAGTGTCGGAGGTCTGACATGACATTCATGCGTACGAAAACATCCCTCTTCGCGATGGCCGCTGTAGCGGCGCTCGCTGTCGGGGGTACATCAGCAATAGCAGCCGAGGAAGAAACACTCGGCAACAACCTCTCGATGCCCGTTGTCTTCGCTGAAGGCTACGGAATCACAGGGATGAAGACCCAGCCGTACACCACGTACCCCACCCTCACTGAGGACGACGGACTCCGGCCACGCACAGAGGCCGAAGTACTTCCGTTCCTCGAGGACGGGACGCCAGCTCCGAACCTGGACATGGCTGACAGCGTTGTGCTGGACGGCACGACCTACTACATGCAGAAGGGCGACAGCACCTGGAAGGCGTATGCCAAGGACGGCGCCGCCAACAAGAAGGTTGCCTCTCTTGTGTACTTCGGTGACAACCTCACCGGACACCAGTGGACAACGAACGCCAAGATCATCCACCTGGAGATGGGCCTGCAGAAGGACATGACCGTTCCGCAGCTCACCTACCCGATGACATCGCTGTCCGGCGACAAGATGGACGAGGTTTTCGGCACCACCGGTGAGCCCGCGACGGGCACGACCGCCAAGGTCTACACGCCGATGGGCAAGCTCGTGATCCAGAAGCTCGACAAGAACCACAAGCCAATCGGCAAGATCTTCAAGCAAGCCATCTACCAAAGCTTCGCAACAGATGGCAGCGGGCAGTTCGCCACCGAGGTCACCGGATCCGGAACGCTCTCCTACGCGTACAACTGGTTCCTCAGCGACACCGGCGACTTTGCCAAGGCCGGTTGGTGGAGGATCACCTTCAAGATCAAGGCTCAGGGCACGTGGAACAACGGCGTCAAAGACGTGACCGTTGACCGCAACGCCAAGATCGTGGGCAAGATCGTCAGCACCGAGACGGAAGGCGAAGCACCGCTCTTCCCGATCAAGATCGCTGACAAGTTCACCGCCTACGTCGACATCCAGATCACCAAGTAGCAGGTCTGGGAACGTTATGGAGAGAGCCAACCCCTCGGCTCTCTCCATAACCCCGGCCATCGACACTTCCTACGCACTGCTGGCCCGAGGGTGAGGCACCCCATGAGACACCACAGACCACATCTGCTCCTCGCGGCTGTCGCCGCCTTGGCGGTCGGCGTCACGCCCGCTTGGAGTTCCACAGCCCTTGCCGACGGGCAGGCCCCCACTGACACCAGCACTATCAGTTCGCTGGCTCCAGAGCCAACGGTCGCGGTCGAAGCCGACCCGCTGACCGACGTCACGGGGCCAGTCGAGCCATCTGAACCGGCGGAGCCGGAATCAGCCGATCCCATCACCACCGATGACGGCCCCGCGCCAGCGCCGACTGACGACGTCACCGACCCGGCGATCCAGCCTGAAGGCCCGGCACCCTCCACCACCGACGGCGGCCAGCAAGCCGCCGCAGAAGAGACCGACGAAGGCGGTGGACATGAAGGTGGCGGGCACGGCGAGGGGGGCACGCTTCCCGATGGCGTCACTGTCACCGTTGACGGCCGCGACATCAAGGCGACCGACCCGGAAGGCAGCCTGCCGAAGATCGCCAGCTGCACCTTCGACATCGCCGCTAGCGGTCTCACGATCGAGCCACCAGACACGGTGGGTGTCCGCATCGTCGCCTGGCCACCGACAGCTCCGGGTGAGAGCCGCGTCAAGCTCGTTGACGTCACCGAGACATCAGTTGACGGAGCATGGGCCGGCAGTTTCCCGCTCGACGAAGCGGTCCAGCAGTTCGACCGCAAGGGGAACGGCTACCACATGCGGCTGGAGATCGTGATCAACGGCGAGATTGGTGCCATGAAGATGTACTGGCTCGGGTGTGGTGAACCACAGACTGGAAACCCCCGCCGGATGCTCTTCGACGTGCAGTGGTTCGACGCCGACGGCACCTTGCTCACCACAGGTCTTGATAGCGCGCTGCCAGCGGGTTGGCGCGACGGCTTCGTGCTGAACGCCGCGGGCGAACGCGGCACCGCAGAGTGCACGTACCCGCCTGGCTCTGACTTCCTGTCCTGCCGCTACGTGAATCCGGGGCACGGCGATGATCCTGGTCTCGTTCTTCCCGGCAAGCCGGGTACCGACTACACCGTTGACGTGACCGGTACGCCCAAGCGCTGGGTCATCGACACCGAGACCATCGGGCACTTCCTGGCTGACGACACCTGCCCCAAGGGCGGCGGTCACGACGACGGACACCAGGAGAAGGCAGCAGCGCTCGCCGCTGACGAAGGCGACGAAGGTGGCCATGCGCCGTGCGTCCACACGGTTGTGATCACCCAGCTGCCCGTCGATCCCCCGCCCGACGATGGCGGCGGCGGAAACGCCAACCCGCCAGACACTGGCGGCGGTGGCAACGCCAACCCGACCGAGGCCGACGCCGCACTTGCGACGACTGGCGCCTCCTCACTTCCGCTTCTCCCCGTGGGCTTGGTCCTGCTAACTCTCGGAGCTGCGCTGGTTCTCAGCAGCAGGCCAGCCCGAGTCGTAGTGAGGACCTGACGCAACGGACTAGCCGGCAAAGCCCAGGTGGATGTGGTCCTGATGGGTGTCGTCCGAGAAGAAGGACGCACCTGAAGAGTCCGGGTCGACAGGACCACCCACCTGGTAGGCACCGGCATCCCGGGCCGCTGTCATGAAGTCCGCCACGGTGGCGCTACGACTGGACGCGATGATGGGTCGACCATCCAGTGCCCAGATGTCGACCGCCAGCCCCTCGGTGTGATTGCTCGTCCGGCTCGTTCCGAAGACCCGAATCGGGTGTCCGGACCGCAGCACGCTGACGTCAAGCCTGTGACGCGCCGCCAGCATCGTCAGGGCTCGTAGGACCGAGTCGTGGATTGCGCCAGTTCGCACATCCCGCCGCGCCGCGACCGGAAGGACGACGCGATCGTTGGCAAGCACCCGCCTCGCTGCACGCGATATCTCCGGAGATCTCCTGCCGGGACGAGCCGGACGAACGGCGACGACGGTCCACTCCGGTTCATCGGCAACCAACCGGATGTCCAGTGTTGTTCCGCCCTTCTTCACGCGACCATCGGCCCCCAGAAGCCACTGATCGAGCACGACAAGGACTGACGCGCTCTCGGCCAGGATCCCTCCGTACTGAGCCATCGCAACCTGAGCCACGGACGCCTCATCGTCGCTGATGACCGCTGCCAGCTCGAACGCGAGAGCCGGGTCGAATCCCGAATTCCGCAGACGTGTGCGAGCACCGGACATACCTCCCGTGCCGGCGTCCCACGTGGCCGCCACCTCGGCCAGCCGAACAGCTATCCCCTTCACGTCAGGCGAGACATCCCGTGGTGACGGCCGCCAAGCGCTGGTGCCGGGTAGTACCTCTGCCGTTGATCCCTGGGGAGTTGGAGCACTGGCTGTCGTCGGACTCTGGGACGCGGCCGGATTCGACGTCCTGGTCTGAGTGCGACCTGTACATCCGGCCAAGCCAGTGATTGCGCCGGCAGCCACCGCATTCCTCAAGATGCTCCGCCGGCTGATACTCACCCGCCCATCATCTACCCGGAGTTCCAAGGCGCCAACGGCCGTGTACTTCTGCTGGAGGAGGGGGTCCGACCGCTGCTACGTTCGGTGTCGTCGAGGAAAGGACCGATCGTGCTTCGTTCGCGTCAGGCGATCGCCCTCATCGCTTTCGTGGTGGGTCTGTCTGGACTCTTGGTGGGAACTGCCCCCGGCAGCTCGACGCCTTCGCGCTCTTCGGCCGCGCCTGGGGCACGAGCCACGTTTGATCCAGGAGCAAAGATTGAACACGTGGTCGTCATCGTCAGGGAGAACCACTCGTTCAACTCCGTGCTCGGCCCATTCTGCGCCCGCACTCAAAGATGCCTCGGCGATGACATCGGCACGCTGGAGCCGACGTCCACCGGAACTGTCGCCCTGGCGAAGGCCCCTGACGTCGTGCCCAACACCGATCACTCGCGCTGGGCGCAGCTGAGGGCGTGGAACAGGGGAGCCAATGACCACTGGGATCTGATCGGCGGCTGCTCCTCATCAACAGGTTATGCCTGCTACCAAGCCTACGAACCACAGCAGGTCCCCAACGCCACCGCGCTCGCACAGAACTACGCCCTCAGTGACAACACCTTCACCTGCCAGCGACAGGCGAGCTGGAGCGACAAGCTGACGTGGGGGTCTGCCTGCGACCGGAACGGGTTCCTGGGCAACAACCCCCAGCCATTCCCGGGGGTGCCCGACAACTCGGGGTGGGGCTGCACGTCCAACAAGGGCACGCCCTGGAGTGGTGACGGCGGCGCCACCTATACCAAGGAGCCGTCCTGCGTCCCGGACTACTCGACTGGGCTCGAGTTCGGTGGTGCCTTCCGGGCTACCCCCGTACCGGAGCAGGTGTCGCTCTTCGAGAACTGCGATCTCGTGACCACGTGCACCTGGGTCGACTACAACACAGCCAAGGTGTGGAGCCCCACCCAGATGCGTGCCTACACCGTCTACAACCACGAGAGCAGACGCACGCCAGCCCAGTTCATCGTCGATGCAGAGAACGGGAACCTGCCGAGCATCTCGTTCCTGACCTCGTCGTTGACCAAGCCAAGCGACTCTCAGCACAACGGCGACTCCATGCTGATCGGAGACAACGCTCTTCAACGCGAGGTGTCCGCCGTGATGAGAGGCCCCAACTGGGGCTCCACTGCAATCTTCATCACGTGGGACGACTGCGGCTGTCAGTACGACCCCGTCGCCCCCAACCGCGTACCGATGATCATCGTCAGCCCGTACGCGAAGGCGGGCTACACCGACTCTCGGAAGACCAACTTCGCCGGCGTAGTTCGCTTCATCGAAGAGTCCTTCGGGCTGCCCAGCATGAACCGGCATGACCGCCGAAAGTACGACTACCGACGCTCCTTCAACTTCTCACAGCAGCCGCTTGCGGGGATCGCCATGAAGAGCACACATGTTCCTCGGGCGTCACGCATCGCCACCCTGAACAACCCGGCGAACGACCTCGACGACTCCTAGCCGCGTCGGCCAACGGTCGAGATGCGATGCCCCGGACGAATGGGATATCTCCGCGGCTGGTGCACGTCGGGAGGCACGGTGACGGGCGTCACTCCCGCGACGGGTCCTTCGACCCTCCCGTTGGCCCGTCATCGCTGACTGAATGGGCTGGGGCCCCCCACCTAGGAACTATGGGAGTCCCACTATGTCCACACTGACCGCCGAGTCGTCGGCGGGCCACCGGTCCTCCTCCGGCCCCTCGCGTGGCCCCTCGAACCTGCGGAAGGCCGCCTCGCTCCTGACCATCGCGGCAGGTCTGGTCCTGATCGTCAGCACCTTCATGAACAACCTGTTCGCGGTCGGCCCGGCCTTCGAGGACCTCATCAACGACTTCCGCCCGCTACTCGTCCAGCAGTCGTTGGACACGGCCAAGGCCGATGTTGCTGGCGTGGCTGCCGTTGGCGAGGAGTTCCAGACCACGATGGGCCCGGCGTTTGCCGAGCAGATGGGGCTGACCCCCCAGGAGTTCTCGGGGATGATGGACGAGCAGTTCCCCGCAGTGAGCGCCGGGATGGTTGCCATCCCAGAGGTGGCACCCACCTTTGACGGCCTGCTCACGACGCTGCAGACGCAGCAGCCTCTGTTCGAGTCGGCCGACGCGATCCCGACCGACAACCTCCCCGCCACCACGGTGCCGTGGATGATGCTCATCGCCGGGATCCTCGCGATCGTTGTGGGAGTCCTGATCTGGGTGACTGCACGGGCCGGCGCGATCCTGGCTCTCGTGCTTGGCGGCCTACTGGTCGCTGCACCGCTGGCGCTGTCGCTGCCACAGAAGGCGACGGACGCGGACCAGCTCAACGCGAACCTTCAGCCCGTGTACACCCAAGAGCTCGTGACCCAAGCGGATGGGGCCGTCGCGGTGCTCGGCGCCATGGGCGAGGAGATGCAGACCACGATGCTGCCGGCTCTGGCTGAGCAGCTCGGCATGTCGCAAGACGAGCTCAACGCGATGATCGGCGACAACTTCCCAGCAGTTGCCTCCGCGATGCAGACGTTCCCCGACTCGATGGCGCGGTTCCAAGGACTGGTCGACACGTTCGACCAGAACCTGGCGAACTACGACACCATCACATCGGTCTCGTTCGTCCCGATTATCTGGACGATGGTCGGTGCCGGTGCGGTCGTCTTGCTGGCCGGACTACTCGCAATGGTTGGTCGGCCACGCGCCTCCGCGGCGGCCTGACGCCCGACCAACGGCCGCCCGGTTCGACGTCGGCGAAGACGACGAGCCGGGCGGTCAGTCAGCATCTGATCAGGTGCGAGGAC
>JAHEKZ010000007.1:0-16055 GCA_024644435.1 Actinomycetes bacterium
GATCCCGATGTCGTCATGGGAGTTCTCGACGATGGCCGCGACGGCACGCGAGACCCCGACGCCGTACGAGCCCATGGTGACCGTGACCAGCTTGCCGTTCTTGTCGAGCACCTTGAGCCCAAGGGCCTCGGCATACCGTCGACCGAGCTGGAAGATGTGCCCCATCTCGATTCCCCGAGCCGTCTCCAGCGACCCCCCGTCGCGTGGGCACGGGTCACCCTCGCGAACCTCAGCGGCCTCGATGACCCCGTCAGGCGTGAAGTCGCGGCCCGCCACGAGGTCGAGCACGTGCCGACCGTCCTGGTCGGCCCCGGTGACCCAGGACGTTCCCTCGGCGACTCGGGGGTCGACCAGGAACGGGATGCGTGAGGCATTCTCGGCACCCAGTACGCCCGGACCGATGTATCCCTTCTTCAGTGAGGGGATGGCGGCAAAGTCGTCCTCGGTGAACGCGACCAGCTCGGCAGGCTCGACCTGTGCCTGCAGTCGCTTCTCGTCCACCTCCCGATCGCCCGGCAGCCCGATGGCCAGCGGCTCCCGCCTTCCGTCGGGATGGCTCAGCATGACCACCACGTTCTTCAGGGTGTCGGCGGCGCTCCACGGCCGGTCCTCGCGGGGCAAGGTCGCATTGAGGTGCTCCACGAGTGAGTCGATCGTCGGTGTATCCGGTGTGTCCTCCACGTGCGCGGCCGGCAGACCGTCGAAGGGGATGGCATCCACCGCAGGCACGGTGACCGCCTCGACGTTGGCGGTGTAGTCGCACGTCGTACAGCGGACGTAGGTGTCCTCACCGTTCTCGGCGGTGGCCAGGAACTCCTCGCTGACCGACCCTCCCATGGCGCCCGCCATGGCCTCGACGATCACGTAGTCGAAACCGAAGCGGTCGAAGATGCGGACATAGGCGTCACGGTGGGCCTGGTACGACCGGCTCAACGACGCATCGTCGATGTCGAACGAGTACGAGTCCTTCATGACGAACTCGCGTCCGCGGAGGATGCCGGCCCTGGGACGCTGCTCGTCGCGGTACTTCGTCTGGATCTGGTACAGCCAGACCGGAAGGTCCTTGTAGGACGAGTAGAGATCCTTCACCAGCAGCGTGAACATCTCCTCGTGCGTCGGTCCGAGCAGGTAGTCGGCGTCCTTGCGATCCTTCAGCCGGAAGATGTTGTCGCCGTAATCCGTCCAGCGATTGCTCGCCTCATACGGCTCGCGAGGGAGCAGCGCGGGGAAGTGCACCTCCTGTGCCCCGATCGCGTTCATCTCGTCGCGAACGATCCGCTCAACGTTTCGGAGAACCTCGTACCCCAGGGGCAGCCAGCTGTAGATGCCCGGGGCGGCCCGTCGGACGTAACCGGCACGCACCAGCAGCCGGTGGCTCGGGACCTCCGCATCAGCGGGGTCCTCGCGGAGCGTCCGCAGGAAGAGGGTCGACATCCGCAACAGCACTGGGACTCCTTGTCGATGACCGGTATCGGGGGCCTACTCTCCCACCCATGGCCGATGAACCGACACTCGATATCGATCAAAGGCCCGATCCGCTGCCCGCGCATGGCGGCTCCTTCGTACCGCGCGACTTCCGGATACCGCCGCCACCACGCAGTGAACGCTTCTGGCTCGAGCCCTTGGGGCCTCAGCACAACGAGGCTGACTACGCCGCCTGGACATCGTCGATGGAGCACATCCATGCCACCCCGGGCTTCGCCGACAGACCGTGGCCACACCCCATGACGCTTCAGGAAAACGACGCCGACCTGCGCATGCACGCCGACCACTTCGACCGGCGTCTGGGCTTCACGTACACCGTTCGTGATACCGACGACGACGAGGTGATCGGCTGCGTCTACATCTATCCCAGTCGCGACGCCGACGTCGATGTCTCGGTGCGCTCCTGGGTGCGGGAGTCCCGCGCCGAGCTCGACGCCGAGCTCTGGCGGGTGATCAGTGACTGGCTCGAGGCCGAGTGGCCGTTCGGACGCGCTGACTACGCGCCGCGCTGAAGCCCAACGCGAGGCGGAGCGGCTCAGAACAGGACGGTCGCGAACGTGCTGTGTCGCTGGAGACCCACGCGATCGTAAGCACGCCGAGCCGCGGTGTTGTACTCGTTCACATACAGGCTGACCGTGGGAACGAAGTGTGCGCGGGCGTACCGGACGACCGAGGCCATCCCTGGGGCCGCCAGGCCCTGGCCTCGACGCTCGGGATCCACCCAGACACCCTGCACCTGGCAGGCCAAGGAAGAGATCGATCCGAGCTCGGCCTTGAACAACACCCTGCCGTTCTCGATCCGAGCCAGCGCACGGCCGGCGAGGACCAGCTCACGCACCCGCGCACGGTAGAGGGCACCGTCGCCCGAGGAGAGCGGTGAGACGCCAACCTCCTCTGTGAACATGGCGATGCAGGCCGGCAGCAGGATGTCGAGCTCGTCCTCGCGGACCGGGCGAACGCCGTCGTCACCGTCGATGCGTGGCTCGTCGCTGATCGCCAGCACCGGCTGGTCGTCGCGCACCTCGCGAGCCTGCCCCCAGGAACCCTCCAGCGCTTGCCACAGCGACAGCACCTGCTCACGTGGGCCGACGATCGACGAACACCGACGCCCGCGGCGCCGCGCCCGCTCGGCGAAGGCGGCCATGGCCGACGGATCGGCCGCGTCAGGAACCAGGTTGGCTCCGGCGTAGCACAACCCCGACCAGCGACGGCCTTCCCCGAATCCCCAGAGCTCCCCACCGAGCCGCCACGAGTGTCGTAGTGCCGACTCGATCCTGGCTGCCGCGAAGACGTTTCCCACCGGGTCGCTGGCCAGGTGCTCGGCAGCCGCCACCAGATCAGCGGCGCCCAGCACACGCAGGGCGGAGACGACGGGGGCTGGCGGTTCGGCGTGGGTGGTCATCTCAGCCGACGACGACCTCGGCGGCCTGGCCGCTCTCGGGGTCGACTCCCATCTCTTCGGCGAGGCGGAGCGCCTCCTCGATCAAGGTCTCGACGATCTCGGCCTCGGGAACGGTCTTGATCACCTCGCCGCGGACAAAGATCTGACCTTTTCCGTTGCCGGACGCCACACCCAGGTCCGCCTCGCGGGCCTCCCCCGGCCCGTTGACGACACATCCCATGACGGCAACCCGCAGCGGAACATTCAGCCCCTCCAATCCCGACGTCACCTGCTCGGCCAGCGTGTAGACGTCGACCTGCGCACGTCCGCAGCTGGGGCACGACACGATCTCGAGGCCGCGCTCGCGCAGACCCAGCGACTCGAGGATCGCGATGCCCACCTTGACCTCCTCGACCGGAGGCGCTGACAGAGACACCCGGATCGTGTCGCCGATGCCTTCTGACAGCAACGCCCCGAAGGCAACGGCCGACTTCACCGTCCCCTGGAACATGGGCCCGGCCTCGGTGACACCGAGGTGGAGCGGGTAGTCGCACTGCTCGGAGAGCTGGCGGTAGGCGGCCACCATGACGACCGGGTCGTGGTGCTTGACCGAGATCTTGATGTCGCCGAAACCGTGCTCCTCGAAGAGCGAGCACTCCCACAGCGCTGACTCCACGAGCGCCTCGGGCGTCGCCTTGCCGTACTTGGCGAGCAGTCGCGGGTCGAGAGACCCGGCGTTGACCCCGATCCGGATCGGCACCCCCGCGTCGCCCGCTGCTTTTGCGATCTCGCCGACCTTGTCGTCGAACTGCTTGATATTCCCTGGGTTGACCCGCACACCCGCGCAGCCGGCGTCGATCGCGGCAAAGACGTAGCGGGGCTGGAAGTGGATGTCGGCGATGACCGGGATCTGCGACTTCGCAGCGATGACCGCGAGGGCGTCGGCGTCGTCCTGGCTCGGGCAGGCCACCCGCACGACCTCGCATCCGGACGCCGTGAGCTCGGCGATCTGCTGGAGAGTCGCATTGATGTCGGCGGTCACGGTCGTCGTCATCGACTGGACCGAGACGGGCGCGCCACCGCCCACCGGCACGGGATGGGTGGGGTGACGGAGGACGATCTGCCGGGTTGGTCGCCGGGGCGCCAGCGGCTTGGGCGGCGGAGCGGGAACTCCGAGAGCAACGGTCATACCAGCAGTATCCCTGCAATCGGCGGTGCTGACCCGCTCAGGTGCCTCAGTTGAGTGCGATCGGGTTGACGATGTCGGCATAGATCAGCAGCACAGACATACCGATCAGCAAGAAGGCCACGGTGTAGGCCACCGGCAGCATCCTCGCCACGTCCACCGGGCCCGGATCGGGCCGCCCGCGCGCCTTGGCGATCTGCCGCCTCGCCCCCTCGTAGAGAGCGCCGGCAACGTGCCCTCCGTCAAGCGGCAGCAAGGGGATGAGGTTGAAGAAGAACAGCGCCATGTTGAGCGCTGCCAGAAGCGTGAGCCAGTTCGCGACCTTCCACCCCACGGTGGCCTGGTCCTCGGCCACCGCGACGCTGAACTTGCCCACCCCCACGACGCTGACCGGTCCGGTCGGGTCGCGCTCCTGGTTGCTGAACGCGGCCTGCCAGACACCGACCATCTTGCTCGGGATGGAGACGATCGCCTGCCCCGAGCGTGAGACGAACTCCCACATGCGCTGAGGTACCGCGACAACCGACGACCGTTGCTGCTCAACGCTTGGGCTGAGTCCGATGAACCCAGCGTTCACGACCCGGTTGGGGTTGTCGGGGTCGGGCACCTGGGTGCTTCCCACCGTGACCGGAAGCTCTAACGTCGCGCCATCCCGCTCGACGCTGAGCACGACCTCTTCACCGGGCTGGGCGCGTACGACATCGACGATGTCGTACCAGTCGTCGTAGGCGACGCCGTCGACGGCAACGATCGTGTCTCCGGCGGCGAGACCGGCCGCCGCCGCCGGGCTCTGGGGGTCGCTGCTGGTGCACTCGTCGACGACGTTGGACGGCACGCATGGCGCGACCTCGCCGACCGTCGTCGTGAGAGTCGGTACCCCCAGCACTACCAGGGCCACTGTGTAGAGCAGCCCAGCCAGGAAGAGGTTCATGGTGGGGCCGCCGAGCATCACCACCAGCTTCTGTCGCACCGGCAGCTGGTAGAAGGCCCGGTGCTCCTCACCGGCCCTGATCTCGTCGACCGACGTGCGTCGTGCGTCCTCGATCATCGACTGGAACGGGCCGGTGCTCGAGGCGGCAAGCACCAGCTCACCGTCCCGGTTGCGGTGCGGGGGGAACATCCCGACCATCCGGATGTACCCGCCGAACGGAACAGCCTTCACCCCGTACTCGGTCTCACCTCGAACGCGGGACCACATGGTCGGTCCGAAGCCGACCATGTACTGGGTGACACGCACGCCGAAGCGCTTCGCCGGGACGAGGTGCCCGACCTCGTGCAGCGCGATTGAGCCGAGCACACCGATGGCGAACACGGCAAGACCGATCAGCCCTGCACCGCTCACCGTGGTCTCCTTCGTCCGGACCCGCTGTCGTCTGCCTCGCCGCCGAGCAGCTGGCGCGCTCGCGTGCGAGCCCAGCGGTCGGCGTCCATCACCTCGTCAACGGTAAGCGACAAACTCGCCCCGCCCGAACCGACGGCTGCCAGATGCTCCTCCAGGACGTCGGCCACCGTGTCCACGATGGCCAGAAAGGGAGCACTGCCATCGAGGAACGCCGCCACCGCAGCCTCGTTGGCGGCGTTGAAGACGGCCGGAGACGTGCCACCTGCGGCACCGGCCGCTCTGGCCAGGCCAACGGCAGGGAAGGCGTCGAGGTCGAGCGGATGGAAACCCCAGGTGGATGCCGACGTCCAGTCCAGGGCAGGAGCGGCATCGGCCACCCGGTGCGGCCACGAGAGTGCGAGCGCGATGGGCAGCCTCATGTCAGGGGGGCTGGCCTGGGCGATGGTCGACCCGTCGACGAACTCGACCATGGAGTGAACGATCGACTGCGGGTGCACGACGACGTCGATGCGGTCGAAGGGAACGTTGAAGAGCAGGTGCGCCTCGATCACCTCCAGCCCCTTGTTGACCAGGGTCGCGGAGTTGGTGGTGACGAGCGGCCCCATGTCCCACGTGGGGTGAGCCAAGGCCTGGGCCACGGTGACGCCGCTGAGCTGCTCGCGGGTGAACCCGCGAAAGGGACCACCGCTGGCCGTGAGCACCAGGCGCCGAACCTCCTGGCTGCTTCCCGCCATCAGACACTGCGCCAATGCCGAGTGCTCGGAGTCAACCGGCACGATCTGGCCGGGGGCAGCTGCCTTGGTGACCAGCTGGCCACCAATGATCAGTGACTCCTTGTTGGCGAGGGCGAGGCGCGTCCCTGCCTTGAGGGCAGCGAGGGTGGGGCGCAGCCCGGCCGAACCTTCCATCCCGTTGAGCACGATGTCACTGGGCCAGGCCGCCACCTCGCTGGCAGCGTCGGGGCCCACGATCAGCACAGGGTTCGCCCCGACGTCCTTCAGTGCCGATCGGACCGCGTCGGCCGACGACGGGTCGGCCACCCCCACCGCCATGACCTGCAGCCGGGAGGCCTGCTCGGCCAGCAACTGCGGGCGCGCGCCCTTGGCGGCAATGGCCACGACACGGAAGTCGTCCGGGTTACGCCCGATGACGTCGATGGCTTGGGTCCCGATCGAACCCGTCGACCCGAGCAGAGTGACTGAACGCACCCCCTCAGTCTGACAGTGCGACAGACTCGTCCCACGCATACCCGGCAGCCGCCACGAGATCGGAGCCCCATGGGCCAAGACCTCGCGGACCAGGTTCTCGACACCGCGCAGCGAGTCGTGGCGAGCGGAGCCATCTCCTCCGACGGGCACGGAAACGCCAGCATCCACGGGCCGAGGCGCGACGGTCGCCGTGCACACGGCGAGACACCAGGACAACGATGCGGTCGGGTGCGGGCCACGGGGATCCGACGAGTCCGTCTCCCACATCCAGGACGTCGTGGTCCCGGAGTCCCCGCTGTCCTGCTGGCCAACCACGGCGTGCTGGTCTTTCACCGCACGCCTGATCTCGCGATCTTTGTGGGCTGAGTGGTGCAGGAGGCCGCCCTGCAGCGAGCCATGACCTTCGGCGCCAGGCCTTACAGCAGCTACAGGGTCAGGCCGGTCAGCACCATGACGCGCTCCTCGGTGAAGTCGGTCATGGCATAGGCGACGCCTTCGCGTCCGACACCCGACTCCTTCACTCCTCCGTACGGCATCTGATCTGCTCGATAGCTCGGGACGTCCCCGATGATGACGCCACCGACGTTCAGCTCGGAGAAGAAGCGGAAGGCCGTCCGGGTGTCCTTGGTGAAGACTCCCGTCTGCAACCCGAAGCGCGAGTCGTTGACGGCCTCGATCGCCCCGTCGGCCCCGTCCACGGGCGCCAGGACCACGACGGGACCGAACACCTCTTCGCACCAGACCTTGGCGTTCTCTGGCACATCAACCAGCACAGCCGGGGAGACCGTGGCTCCGTCGCGCGCACCACCGGTGAGCAGCTTGGCTCCCGCGTCGACAGCCTCCTCGATCCAGTCACAGACGCGGCGAGCTGCGTTCTCGTCGACGAGCGGTCCCACCTCGGTCAGCGGGTCCGAGGCATCTCCGGTGGCGAGGTTCTCGACGTGTCCAACCACTCGCGCCACGACGTCCTCGTAGATCGGTCGGTCGACCAGGACACGTTGCACCGAGATGCACGACTGCCCTGCTTGGTAGTTGGCAAACAGCGCAATCCGCTCGGCGGCCCAGTCGAGGTCAGCGGTGGCACCGAAGTCACTGAGCACCACGGCTGCCGCGTTACCACCCAGCTCCAGGACGACATGCTTGCCCGGCACCGCCTCGCGGATCGAGTAGCCGACCGGGGCAGAACCGGTGAACGAGATGATCGGCAGGCGCGGGTCGGCCACCAGGTCGGACATACGGTCGTTCGGTACCGGCAGGACCGACCACATGCCGGCCGGTAGCTCGGTCTCGGCCAGCAGCTCTCCGAGCAGCAGAGCCGACAGCGGAGTCGCGGGAGCCGGCTTGATCAAGATCGGTGCGCCGACGGCGATCGCCGGAGCGACCTTGTGCGCCACGAGGTTGAGGGGGAAGTTGAAGGGTGCGATCCCCAGCACCGGGCCCTTGGGCACCCGCTTGACCAGGGCCAGTCGACCGTCGGCGGCCTTCTCGGTGTCCAGACGCTGGACGTCACCGCTCCATCGCCTGGCCTCCTCGGCAGCCCACCGGAAGACGCTGGCAGCTCTGGTCACCTCGACGCGTGCCCACTTGATCGGCTTACCGTTCTCGGCGGTGATGACCGCAGCGAACTCGTCCTGGCGTTCGAGCAGGCGGGCAGCCACGTGCGCAAGAGCATCGGCGCGCTGCCCGAGCGTGAGGAGCTGTGCCGGAGCCCGAGCGGCGTCGAGGGCGGCGACGGCCTGCTCGACCTGGTCGCGGGTAGGGATGCTGACCGACGCCACCTCGAGCCCGTCGGGCCCGGTCACCGCGCTCTGCTCGTCGCCGGTCGCGCGCACTCCGGCCAGCCAGAAGGACTGGGGGCCAGCGGACTGGGTGCTCAGCTGTGACGACATGACACTCCTTCGTGGCTGGGGCATCGGGGGTGGGGCGCGATCCCCGGTCGTGCCACGGTACGGACGCCCCGCAGCGAGTTCGTAGGACAAACCGGCACAGTTCAGGTGCTGAGTTGGCCGAACCGTCACTGCTGAGGGTGTTCGGCATCCCGGTCTCGGACAGCGAGCGCCACCCACAGCTCAGCCCGCAGGTCGGGATCATCGAGCGGACGCTCGAGCAGCTCCTCGACCCGCTTCATCCGGTAGCGCAGGGTGTGCCGGTGAACCCCGAGGGTGGTCGCCGCTGCGTCCCACTGGCCGTGGTGGGCCAGCCACGCGCGCACCGAGGCGACCAGGTCACCGCGTTCGCGGCTCTCGAGCGGTCCGAGCAACGCATCGGCGAAACCTCTGGCCGCCTCCTCGTCAACCAGACCGACCAGACCATCTCTCGCCAGATCCCCGAAGAGCCGGATACCGCCAGCCCCTGCGGCAGCGAGGGCGCGACGCGCCTGGCGAAGGCCGTCCCCCAAACCGGCGACCGGGACCGCGTCGCTCACTCCCCATGCGATGGCACCGGCCGTCGTGCCCACCGCTGGTACGGGAGGCACAGGAGGGGCGCCGGCTGGTTGGACCACGACTACTCGCCCGTCAGAGAAGGCGGCGCCCCGCCAGCCGTCGGAGGGGTCGGACTCCTCCACCTGCTCGACGAGGGCCAACAGGTCAGCGGGTGCACCGTCGGCAACCATCACCCGTACCGGCCCCGACAAGAGCTCATCCCAGCCGACCCCCGCGACCGGAAGGCGGTCAGCCGGCGTGCCGTCGGCGAGCAGCGCCAGAAGGGCCGATCGCAGTTCACGGCGAGCGGTGTCCGTTCCCACAGATCGCTCCATGGCCAACGACACCAGGGCCACGCCCACATTGATCAGCGCGAGGTCGGCCGTGGCGAACGAGGCTTTCCTGGCGACCCCGAGGTAGCCGCGAACCCGGCCTGCGGGCGCCAGCGGCTGCAGGACGACATGCATACCGTCGAGCTCCAGCGCAGCCGAGCTGCGGGGGCCTCGCTGGCGCATTCGAGTGACCTCGGGCCCGAGCTCATCGACCCAGGCTGCTGCCTCGCGGGGAGCCGCGTGCAGCAGCAGTCCCAGGGGGTCGAGGAGCACGAGATCAGCCTTGAGCACGCCCGCGAGCCTGGCCACCACGGCAGCCGCACCCTCGGGGGCCAGAGCAGCTCTGGTCAGGTCGCGCTGCGCCTCGACGGTGCGCGTCACCGCCTCGTACTCAGCGGCGGCCAGCAGGTCTGAGACTGCTCGATTCACCGCAATGAACGGAGTCGGCTCGGGTACCTCCAGCAGCGGCAGCCCTCGCGCCTCAGCTGCCGAGACCAGGCCAGCGGGCATGCGGTCATAGGTCAGCCCGACGCCGACCCCCAGGGCACTGACTCCAGCGCGGCTGAGCCGCTCGACGAAGTGAGCCCAGTCAGCGTCCCCCAGGCGGAGGCCCGTGGTCAGCAGCAGCTCACCGCCCTCGAGGTAGGGGGTGGGGTCCTCGAGCTCGCTGACCGCCACCCAGCTCACGGAAGCATCGATTGCCGATCGCCCTGCACGCAGGACCAGAGCCAACGAAGGGATCCCCAAAATGGTGCGGACGGTCGGAGCCACCACGAAGCACCTCCCTGGACCTCTGAGGGATCACTGGACGTTTCGTCGTATTGTAGCGGCCAGATTGTCCACAATGGTGCGGAGGCGGGGCGAGGTCGCGCGTCGTACAGTGGCAGGGCGCCCGGCACGCCGGCGGCCCGCCTGCCACCGCACAGCGGCAACGTCATCTGAAAGCGAGTCTGACCATGTCCGTCTCCTCGACCGCCTCGACATCTGCGAGCACCGGAGGCCCTGACCTCCCCCAAGAACGTCGCGTCGTCACGGCCATCCCTGGTCCGAAGTCGGCCGAGCTGCTCGCACGTAAGCAGGCGGCTGTCTCCGACGGCATCGGCACTGTTCTGCCGGTCTTCGTCAAGGCGGCCGGTGGCGGCGTCATCGTCGACGTCGACGACAACAGCCTGATCGACCTCGGCGCAGGCATCGCCGTCGTCAACGTGGGTAACGCAGCGCCGTCAGTGGTTGCCGGTATCCAGGAACAAGCAGCCGCCTTCACCCACACGTGCTTCATGGTCACGCCCTACGAGGGGTATGTGGCCGTGGCTGAGCAGCTCAACAAACTCACACCAGGCGACCACGAGAAGAAGACGGCGCTCTTCAACTCCGGAGCAGAGGCAGTCGAGAACGCCGTCAAGATCGCGCGCTACGCCACCGGTCGTTCGGCGGTCGTCGTGTTCGAGCACGCGTACCACGGGCGCACCAACCTGACCATGGCTCTCACCGCGAAGTCCATGCCGTACAAGTACAACTTCGGTCCGTTCGCCGGTGAGATCTATCGGGTGCCGCTCTCCTACCCGTTCCGTTGGCCGACCGGTGCCGAGAACGCGGGCAGCGAGGGCCTCGAGCAGGCCATCAGCAAGATCGAGAAGGAGATCGGCGCGGACCAGGTGGCGGCCATCCTGATCGAGCCCATCGCCGGAGAGGGCGGGTTCATCGTGCCGGGCGAGGGATTCCTGTCCGGCCTGGCCGAGTACGCGTCGTCGCACGGGATCGTCTTCATCGCCGACGAGGTCCAGACCGGGTTCGCCCGCACCGGAGACATGTTCGCCTGCGAGCACGAGGGCGTCGTGCCAGACATCATCACCACAGCCAAGGGCATCGCCGGCGGTATGCCGCTGGCTGCCGTCACGGGTCGAGCCGACCTCATGGACGCCGTCCACGTCGGAGGGCTCGGCGGCACCTACGGCGGAAACCCGGTGGCATGTGCCGCCGCACTCGGAGCGATGGCAGCGATCGAGGAACACGACCTGGTCGCCAAAGCCCGACGCATCGGCGAGATCATGCTTCCGCGCTTGGCAGAGATGCAGTCGAGGTACCCGGTCATCGGCGACATCCGAGGACGTGGGGCCATGATCGCGATTGAGCTGGTCAAGCCGGGGACGCTCGAGCCCGCGACCGAGCAGATCGCCGCCATCGTCAAGCAGTGCCACTCCGAGGGCGTCCTGGTACTCACAGCGGGAACGTACGGAAACGTGCTTCGGTTCCTGCCGCCGCTGACCATGCCAGAAGCCCTGCTCGACGAGGCACTGACCATCCTTGACAAGGCTTTCGCCTCAGCCACCTGATTGACCGGAGCGAGACTCGAACACCGCGGCACCCCCGACGTCACCCGTTCGGCGTACGGTGGTGCCCGCGGGCGGGCAACCAGTGCGGCCGAGGTCTCAGGTGGCCTTCATCTGAGGTTTCGCGGTGCCGACACTGCTACGGGGTCGTGACGACGAGCGGGATGGGGTGAACGCGGCCAATGGCAACTGCCCACGTGGGTACCGAGACGTCGCTCGCCTCTCCTCCGTCGCAGGATCTCCCCGACCCCGACGAGTGTCGGGCCTTGGTCACCAGCGCTCTGCACCACGGAGCACCGTCGATCGTCGCCCAGCCCATCCTCGGGCTCTCATCGGGCCGCGTGGTCGCGTACGAGGCCCTCTCCCGGTTCGGCCCTGAGCTTCCCTCCTACTCCCCCGACGTCTGGTTCGCGATGGCGCACGAGTGCGGTCTCGGAGCCATGTTCGAGGCGCGAGCGGTTGACCTCGCCCTTCGGGCCGGCACCCAGCGTCCCTCCGGCACCCTGCTGTCGGTCAACGTCAGCCCATCAGTGCTGAGCGCCACCGAGCTGCACGACGTGCTTCCCTTCGACCTGTCGGGGCTCCAGTTCGAGATCACCGAGAAGGAGGTGGTCCAGGACGCCGACCGCTTTCAGCTGGTACTCAAGGCGCTCCGTGACCGCGGCGCCTCCGTCGCCGTCGATGACGTCGGAGAGGGCTACGCCGGTCTCCAGCGAGTGCTCGAGCTCTCTCCTGACGTCATCAAGCTCGATCGCTCGTTGGTCACCGGCATCGAGTCAGAGCCGGTCAAGGCCGCCTTGGTCGAGGCGATCGCCCGCTACGCCGCCAAGGCCGGGGCAGAGGTGTGCGCCGAGGGCGTTGAGAACCTGGACGACCTGTATGTGTTGGCCGATCTCGACGTCGCCCAGGCCCAAGGGTGGGTCATCGGCATGCCATCACCCACGTTCGATCCGGCCAGCGAAGCGGCCACCCTTACCTGCCAGAGCTCGTTCCAGCGCACCCTCGCCCTCGGATCCCGGGCGCCTGGCCAAGACACCACGGCGCTGGAGCGTCTGCTCGCTGACCTCGTGAACTGCAGCGACCTCGACAGCCTTGCCCGTATGACCCTTCCGATCGGCCAGCACCTGCGATGCGACCTGGCCGAGATCTCGTTGCTCGGCGCCGACGGCGACTACATCCAAGGGATCGGGGCCTCGTCCTGGCGTCCTGAGGACCACATCTACCCGCTTGCCGACTTCCCCATGACCAGGCACTGCCTGGAGAGCCTGGAGATCATGACGGTCGACCTCGCTGACCCAGGTGCCGACCAGGCAGAGCGCGGGTGGATGACGGCCGAAGGCGTCACCACGATGATCGGGCTACCCGTTCTCGCCGCTGGCGCGGTGGTGGGGCTGCTCGAGTGCTCACGCGCCGTGCCCACGCCGTGGTCGCGCGTCGAACTGCGCCATGCCCGGATCATCGCGACCGTTCTTGGGCCGGTGATTCGTACGCTGCAGGTCCAGGGATCGCCCTAGGCCGGCGTCTCCTCACGCAGTCCCCACGGTGATCCGTACTCCTCCAGCTTGGCAAGGAACGGCTGAGGCGCAAATGCCTCGGGGCCGAGCACTCCTGCGCCCGACCACGTTCCGTCGGCAAGGAGCTCGAGAGCGACGACTGGGTTGATCGCCGTCTGCCAGACAACCGCCTGCGACCCGTACTCGCTCATGGTCCACTGGTTGTCGACGACGTGGTAGAGGTACACCTGCCGCCGCTGACCATCCTTACCCTTGCCCGTGACCCAGGTGCCCGCACAGGTCTTTCCGGTCATCCGGTCACCCAGTGTCGCGGGGTCGGGCAGCAAAGCCGCCACGACGTCCCGCGGGCTGACCTCGACATCGCCAACAGTCACTTTCTTCGTGCGGTCGAGCCCCAGCTTGTGAATCACCTTGAGCACGTCGATGAACTCCTCGCCAAGGCCGTACTTGAACGTGGCGCGCTTGCAGTCCACCCACCGCGGGATCAGGAGCACTTCCTCGTGCTCGACGTTGACGCACTCGACCGGACCGATTCCCTCGGGGAAGTCGAAGACCTCGGGCTCGGAGAACGGCGGCGTGGTGAACCACCCCTTGCTCTTCTCCCAGATCACCGGAGGGTTGAGGCACTCTTCGATGGTCGTCCAGATCGAGAAGGAGGGCGCGAAGTCGAAGCCGTCGACCTCCAGGTTGGCGCCATCGCGTACGCCGACCTCATCGATCTCGCTGAAGAGCTCATCGGCCGCGTACCTGGCAAAGATGTCGGACAGCCCGGGTTCGACGCCGACGCCCACCAGCGCCAGACGCCCAGATGACTCCCACTCGCCAGCCACGGCGAACTGCTCGTCCCCCAGCTTGACGCCGGTCTGCTGGTAGGGGTCGGTCGCATGGGGGAACGACAGCGACATCGCCATGTCGAGGTAGTCGGCGCCCGCAGCGAATGCTCCGTTGAAGATCGGCAGGACGAAGCGAGGGTCGACCGCGTTCAGCACATGGGTGACCTGGTGACGCCTGGCGAGCTCGGCCACCGACTCGGCATTCGAGGCGTCGACCTGTTCGGCCACGAACCGGGCGTCGTCGACCTGAGCGACCGCCCGGTCGGCGCGCGCCAGGTCGTAGTCGGCCACCACCATGGTCTCGAAGAAGGTGCGCCGCGCAGCAATGGGAACCACTGCGGAGCCGACGCCACCAGCACCAACCAGCAGGATGCGCATGAGGAGAGTCCTTCCGTCGCGGACCATTCGGCCCGAGTCCGGACTCAGCCTAACCTGCGTAGGCTCTTTTGCTGGTTAGGGGGTCTCGACGGCGGGGCGGCTCGACGCTGCATGCCGGGGCCGACGCGGCGCGTCGTCCGGCACGGCCTCAGCTGGAGCGCCGGTGAGTGCTGTCTGCTCTTCCGCCGACTCGGCCGCGGACTCGCCGGGAGCCTGCCAGGGGTTCTTCACCAGTCGCGATCCAGCGATCTTGTTGGCCCCGTAGAAGACACCGAGAACGATCAGGACGTCGCCAAAGCTGAACACGTTGGCCAGCGGAAACGGCTCGGGCCACACGAAGATGTCACCGAACAGGGGCAGAACAGGGTCCTTGATGTAGCCGGAGTTGATGAAGTCACCCTTGGCCAGCTCGATGCCCGCCATGTTCAAGGCAGGTTTGGACGCGGGCAGCTGCCCACCGTTGAGGGCGATGGTGATGCCGTTCATGGCCCCTCCGGCTGCGATCACCAGGAGACCCGGGACGCGCCAGTTGACTGCCACGAACAAGCCGGCGGCCACGTAGGTGGCCATGTGTATGGACTCCAACAGGGTCTCGTTCGCCGATGGAAAGACCTCGATGATGAGGATCTGCGCGACCAGGGCGGCCAGGAGGATCCAGAGCCCGCGGAAGTGCACGTGCGCCAGCCGAGCCATGGTCCCCCCGAAGAGGAGGGGCGAGGCTGTCGCCAAGATACAGAGGGCCAGAACCAGCATCAGGGGCTCCCCACCAGCCGAAGGGCCGACGGTGTCGGCTGGGTCTGGTTCACGCGGCGTTCGGCGACGACGTCGAGTACCGCCTCGGCCGACATCGGCCGCCCGATGTGATATCCCTGCGCAATGTCGCAGCCCAGTGACTCCAGCCACGCCAGGGTGTCACCGTCTTCAACGCCTTCCGCGACGATGCGCAGGCCGAGGTTGTGGCCCAGCTCGACCGTCGAGGCGACGATGATGGCGTCGCTCGACTCGACATCGAGGTTCATGATGAACGAGCGGTCGATCTTGAGCTCGTCAATGTCGAACTGCTTGAGGTAGTTGAGCGAGGCATGCCCCGTCCCGTAGTCATCGATCGAGACATCCACGCCGATCCGGCGCAGCTGCTGCAGCACCACCGATGCCCGTTTCGGGTCGGTCATGATGCTGCTCTCGGTCACTTCGATGACGAGCTTTGAAGGAGCCACCCCCCACCGCTCGAGTGCGACTGCGATGCGGTCGGGCAGGCTCATGTCTGTTAGGTGTCGTACCGAGAGGTTGACGGCGACCGAGAGGTCGATCCCCGACTCCTGCCAGGTGCGGACCTGGCGCAGCGCACGTTCCACGACGAAGAACGTGATCGACGAGATCAGGCCGGTGTTCTCAGCCAACGGGATGAACGAGTCCGGGTACTGGATTCCACGCGTCGGATGGTTCCAGCGCACCAGAGCCTCAACGCCGACGACCTCGCCGTTCGCGACATCGATCTTCGGTTGATAGACCAAGAACAGCTGGTCATCCTCGACTGCCGAACGCAGGTCGGTGAGGATGGTGAGCCGCTGCGGGGTGTGGGTGTCCTCGTCCTCATTGGAGTACGCGCAGAAACGTGCCCGTTCCCGCTTCGCCTCGTACAG
>JAHEKZ010000007.1:16155-47244 GCA_024644435.1 Actinomycetes bacterium
GGTCATCCTCGACTGCCGAACGCAGGTCGGTGAGGATGGTGAGCCGCTGCGGGGTGTGGGTGTCCTCGTCCTCATTGGAGTACGCGCAGAAACGTGCCCGTTCCCGCTTCGCCTCGTACAGCGCGATGTCCGAACGCCGCATGAGTGTGTGCACGTCGTCGCCGTGGTCCGGGGCGAGTGCGATGCCGAGGCTGGCCTGCACCACGAGCCGAACCCCACCGACAGAGAAGGGCTTACCGAGCACCGACAAGAGGTAGGTGGCAACGTCTTCGGCGACCGAGAGGTCGGGGATGTCGGGGAGCAGGACGGCGAACTCGTCTCCTCCCAGACGGGCCACTGTCGACCCTTCGGGCCTGGCCCCTTCCAGCCGGTAAGCGACCTCGCAGATCAGCTCGTCACCCACCTGGTGACCGAGTGTGTCGTTGATCTCCTTGAAGTGATCGAGGTCGATCATCATGATGGCCAGCGACTGGCCGGCGCGCTGTGACTCCTCGAGCGCACGGACCGATCGGTCGCGGAAGAGCTCGCGGTTGGCAAGTCCGGTGAGGGCATCGTGACTGGCCTGCCGCCCCATGGCGACGGCCAGACGGGCGCTGTTGTGGACCGCCGCGATGGGTGCGATCAGCATTGGCAGCATCAACGGCTGCGTCTGAACGATCATCGCAGCGACGGGAGCCAAGATGGCGAGAACGCCAGCCGTCATCGCCTGGAAGCGAAGGTCGGCCACAAAGATTGGGGCAATGCGCTGACCGCTGTCGAGCGCGACAACGGTCGAGACCAACGCCTGGTTGGCAAGGAGGAAGGTGAAGGCCGCCGCCAGAGCCCCGACCAGCGCGGGAATGCCGTAGCCCTCTCCCACGGGGTCAAAGATGGCGTACGGGCCAAAGACCGGGTCTCCCATGATCAACGAGAAAGCCGCGTGTGCCAGGAAGACGGTCACGAGGTACTGGCAGACGTTGAACGCAATCTTCAACGGGGACCGACGGGAGATGAGGTCGTCAATGAGAACCGCCACCCCTTGAGCAACCAGCGCCAGGGAAATCGGGCCCACTATGGCCAACGCCAGGACGAAGGTCGTCGAGATGGTGATCATGTCGGCCACGTCACCGCTGCGCGGCACCGGAACGGGCCGAAGCTCACCGATGATGACAGTCACCACAAGCAGGGTGAGAACCAAGCCTTGCGAGGGATAGCCGGTCGACCAGGCCTCGGGATCGAGCGCGTTGCTGATCGGCGAGTAGTAGAGCGACAATCCTAGAAATGTGAGGCCAACGACGATGACGAACCAGATGTACGCGGACAACGCCCAGGTGGGACGACGAGGAGGGGGAGCCACCGAAACCTCGGCGGCCCCCCCGTCCGGCGGACTCAGTGGTGAGCCCACTTCTTGCCTGCTCCGACGACCGATGCCAGGGTCACCACAGTTGCGGCACTCCCCAGCACGGAGACGATCACACGCGCTTTCATTTCATCCATCACGTGAATCGCCTCCTTTCAGTGCATCCACTTTGTGCCGGCGCCAACAACCGAAACCAGGACCATGAGTCCCGCAGCGGCGGCTGAGCCACGCACTACCAGTTCCTTCGTTACCTTGTTCATCGCTCCCCTTCCCAAATCAGTCGCGACGAGCGGGAGCCGGACTTCAGCCCCCTGCGTAGTGTTGTCGTGCCAAAGAGCGACTTCGTTAGACCGCCAAATGGGTGAACACAGAGTGTAAAACTGGTGACTCAGAGTAATAGCCGCAGGTCAGAGGCGTGCATATAGCCTGTAGTGACTAGGCCTCGTCGGCGCCGATCGCGGTGCCGCGGCCCTCCAACAGGGGCGTCGCACGATCCCAGACGACCTGACCGGCGTCCTTGCGACGACGCGCGATGCCCGAGAGCGCCTCGAGGACGACGCGGTTGCCGAGATAGGTCGTGATCTCCGCATGGTCGTACGGCGGGGAGACCTCCACCACGTCGACCCCGAGAACCGGCACCTCGTAGCAGATCCGCGATACCGCATCGAGCAGCTGGCGAGCGGTGAGTCCACCCGGCTCAGGGGTCCCCGTGCCTGGTGCGTGGCCGGGGTCACAGACGTCGATATCGACCGACAAGAAGATGCCGTCGCAGTCGTCGGTGGCGATCACGAACGCCTCATCGAGCACCTGGTCGAGGCCCTTGGCGACGATCTCACTCATGTGGAAGGAGCGCATCTGCTGGTCGGCCATCCAGTCCAGCGTCTCCGGTCCTGGCCAGTAACCACGCAGTCCGAGCTGCAGGAAGCGGTCGCCCCGTGCGGCGCCCGACTCGATGAGTCGTCGCATCGGCTGTCCGTGGCCGTAGAGCGAGCCGAACTCGATGTCGCCGGTGTCGGCGTGCGCGTCGAAGTGGATGATCGAGACCCGGCCGAAGCCGGCCGCCCTGGCGACCCCCGTCACATCCGGCCAGGTCACGGTGTGGTCCCCCCCGAGCACGAGGGGGATCTTGCCGGCCTCCGCAATCCGCGCCACTGCGTCCTCGATGATCTGACAGCTGCGGACCACGTCACCGGAGTACACCTCGAGGTCACCCGCGTCGACGACGCACAGGTCCTCGGCCAGCGCTTCGACCCGCATCGCCATGTGCGGCCGAAGACCGTCGTGTGGCAGGTAGTCGGTCGAGCGCATCGCCATCGGCCCGAAGCGGGTGCCAGGACGATGACTGGTGCCACCGTCGAACGGCGCTCCGACGATCACGACGTCGGCGTCGGCGAACGAGGCCGGGTCGTCGAGGTCGCAGGCCGGAACGCCGAGAAACGTGATGTCTGGACCGAACATGGGGCCGTAGCGTGTCATGATCCGACTCTACTGGTCGCTACTGCTCGACACCCGCCTCAGCCTGCGACTGCCCACCGCGGACGACAGAAACGGGCAAGCGTGGCACCACACGCGACGGCGAGGTCTTCGTCGTTCTCGTCGAACGGGCGTCCGCTGTCGCGGGCCACCCAGAACTCGCCGAGCGGGTTTCCCGCTAGCCGGATGGGCGCACCCAGGCAGTCCGTGCGACGCTGCGCGGTCAACAGCTCGCGATACTCCTGCGGGCAGTCAGGGTCGTCCAGAGCCGAACGGTACGACGCTCCGCGGGCCAGCTGCTGGGTGGTGAACGGGTAGTCGGCGAACGCGTAGTACTCCTCCGCAGGGGAGGGCTTCTCTCCCACCACCAGGTCACCCACATTGGTGATGGTCTGGTAGCGCGAGCCGCCGTAGTCCATCAGGTTGAGTGCGGCCATCGAGCCATCGAAGAGGTCGCAGAGATACTCGGCAGCCAATTCAGGGCACCGGTCTGGGGGGACCTCCCGCAGGGCACGCCGAAACGCGAGGATGACGCCGATGACGTCTCGCCCCTCGACGGATGTGCCCCTGATCACCTTGTGATGATCGACGCCGACGCCCCTGGGCGGAATCCGCCGACCGGGTGACGACGCACGAGTGCCCCGGGGGCTTCCCGGGGCACTCGTCCAGTGTCTGAACTACGAGTTCTGGGGGAATCCGCCGAAGGCGTGACTACCCGGCCATGGCTCCCAGCCCGCAAGTCCGTGAGGGTCGCTGCCCGTTCACGCCAGGCCGGGTCCGGGACAGCCTCTTGCTGCGGGCGAGGTCGAGGGCCACTATCAGCCCTGGAACGGCACTTCGGTGCGGTGACGGCAAGGTGACCCAACGCAAAGGTGCGTTAGCCAGCGAGACAGCCGATGTTTTGGGACTCCACTGTGATTGGTGCGAACCTGGTTCCGTCTTCGGCCACCAGCCCGTCAAGCTTCAGGGATCCTCTGGTTTTTCCGCACCCTTGGCCGACGTGTACCGAAGCAGGCCCAAGCACAATCTCCCCCGTACCCTTTACCGCCTTCTGGCTGCTGGTTGGTTGCCAGTTCCCCATGATCACGTCCGTGCAGAAGTTCCGCTCAAGGTGCTTTCCGCGCAGGACAGAAACGTATAGGTCGATGTTGTACTCAGTGAGGGAGAAGTACGAATCGTCGACAAACGATCGCGGCTCGGCGGTAATCGTGACAGTCACAGCCGTGTCGCCCTTCTTGGTCGCCGCCCAGAAGAAAGCCTCCCCACACGCGTCACCTTGGGTCAGACTGACCAACGACTCACTAGTCGTTCCCGGCGAAGAGATCGACGGGTCGACCGTTGGTTGGTCATCCGTACAGCCAGCGCACACCATGACGCAGGCAAACACACCGGCCACCCACCGACTGCTGACTCGGCCCATGCCGCACATTCTGCCGGATATCGCGCGCCTACATCATGGGTTGATCATCGCCGACGTTCGGACCCCCCGAGCCCGAAGTGCCCTTAGACGTTCTGCGGGAACCCGAGGTTGATGCCGCCGTGGCTCGGGTCGAGCCAACGGCTCGTCACCACCTTGCCGCGGGTGTAGAAGTGCACACCCTCCTGGCCGTGAGCGTGCGTGTCGCCGAAGAGTGAGTTCTTCCAGCCGCCGAACGAGTAGTACGCCATCGGAACGGGGATCGGCACGTTGACACCGACCATTCCCACCTCGACCTCGTTCTGGAAGCGGCGCGCCGCACCACCATCGTTGGTGAAGATGGCGGTGCCGTTGCCGTAGGGGTGGTCGTTGATCAGCTTCAGCCCCTCGTCGAAGGAGTGCACGCGGACGACGGACAGCACCGGGCCGAAGATCTCGTCGGTGTAGATGCTCATGTCGGGCGTGACGTTGTCGAAGAGTGTGGGTCCGAGCCAGAAACCTGCCGCGTCGCCGTCGGGTTCGACGTCCCGACCGTCGACGACCAGGGTTGCTCCCTCGTCAACGCCTGCGGCCACGTACCCGGTCACCTTGTCGCGGTGCTGCCCGGTGACCAGCGGGCCCATGTCTGAGCCTCGGCGACCGTCGCCGGTACGCAGCGTGGCTATCCGATCGCTGATCTTGGCCACGAGCTCGTCGGCGATGCTGTCGACCGCGATCAGCGCCGAGATCGCCATGCAGCGCTCACCGGCGGATCCGAACCCGGCATTGATCGCCTGGTCAGCTGCCAGGTCGAGGTCGGCGTCGGGCAGCACGAGCATGTGGTTCTTCGCTCCACCGAGCGCCTGAACCCGCTTGCCGTTCTTCGTGCCCGTCTCGTACACGTAGCGGGCGATCGGCGTCGAGCCGACGAACGAGAGCGCCTTGACGTCAGGGTGCTCGAGGAGCCGGTCTACCGCCACCTTGTCGCCGTGGACGACGTTGAAGACCCCAGCCGGCAGCCCGGCCTCGGCCCACAGCTCAGCCATGTAGTTCGCAGCGGACGGGTCTTTCTCGCTCGGCTTCACGATCACGGCGTTGCCGGCAGCGATCGCGATCGGGAAGAACCACATCGGGACCATGGCCGGGAAGTTGAACGGGGAGATGATCCCGACCACGCCCAGCGGCTGGCGGATCGAGTAGACATCGACACGGGTCGACACGCTCTCGGAGAACCCGCCCTTGAGCAGGTGTGGGATGCCGCACGCGAACTCCACGACCTCCTGGCCTCGGGTGACCTCACCGAGGGCGTCCGACAGCACCTTGCCGTGCTCAGCTGTGATCAGCTCGGCGATCTCGCCCTTGCGTTCGTTGAGCAGCTCGCGGAACTTGAACAGCACCTGGGTGCGCTTGGTGAGGGACGCGTGCCGCCACTCGGCGAATCCGGCGTTTGCGGCAGCGACGGCTTCGTCCACGATCGCCACGTCGGCGAAGTCCACCTGGCCCGTCACCTGTCCGGTCGCAGGGTCGAAGATGTCGCCCTGACGATCGGCGACTCCGCCAAAGGGCTTTCCGTCGATCCAGTGGGTCACATGCTTGCTCATGATCGAAACCTCTCGCGGGACGGGGACACAGGCCGACGATGACCGTCGGGCGGACGGGCGGCTGGCGGGGTGCAAATCCGCTGCGCCGCCATTGTCACTGTGGTCGCCCGTCCAGCGCAACCGACAGAGTGATGGAGAGTGGGCAGTCTGCTTTACAGAGTGTAAGCCGACTCTCCTCGCTAGGAGTCGAAACCGAGACCGAGCCGATCCAGCGTTCGCAGCCAGGCATTGCGCTTGCCCTGCTGCTGGTCGGCACGGCTGATCGACCACCGGGTGAGCTGGATACCCGCTGACTTCAGTGGCTCAGGGGGGAAGGGGACCGGCTTCTTGCGGACCATGGCCAGCTCGGTCCGCTCGGTGCGACGCCCGTGCAGATGGTCGAGCATCACCTGGGCGCCGAAGCGGGTGGCGCCGACCCCCAAGCCCGTGTAGCCCAGCACGTACGACACCTTGCCGGAGTAGGCCTGGCCCCAGAGGGCGCAGAACCGCGTCGAGGTGTCGATCGCCCCACCCCAGGTATGGCTGAAGCGGACGCCCTCGAGCTGGGGGAAGGTCGTGAAGAAGTGCCCGGCCAGTGTCACGAAGGACTCTGGACGCTGAGCCAGCTCTTCGCTGAGGCCGTTGCCGTAGTGGTAAATGGCGTCGTAGCCACCCCACAGGATCCGGTTGTCTGCACTCAGTCGGTAGTAGTGGAACTGGTTGCCGGCGTCGCCGATGCCCTGACGGTTCTGCCATCCGATCGACGCCAGCTGCTCCGGCGTCAGCGGTTCGGTCATCAGCACGTAGTCCCACACGGGGATCACATACGGTCGAGCTCGCTTGACCAGGTTGGGGAAGATGTTCGTCGCCAGAGCGACCTTGGGCGCCCGCACCTGGCCATACCCAGTGACGGCCACCATCTGGCCCTCGTCCTCGTCGAGGCTGACCACCTTGCTGCGCTCGTAGATCCGCACACCCAGGCTCTCGGCCGCCGCGGCCAGTCCCCAGGCGAGCCGGGCGGGGTGGACGAGCGCCGTTCCGTCTTCCTCGTGCAGACCGCCGAGGTAGGTCGGCGAGTGCACCTCGGACTGCATCCGGTCGGCGTCCCACAGATCGATGTCGAGGCCGTACTCCTTGCCCTGTTCGACGTAGTGACCGAGTTCGTCGACCTGCCACTGCTCATAAGCCGCCGTCAGCTCACCATTGCGCTCCCACTGGGCATCGATGCCGTAGCGCGCGATGGTCTTCTCGATGCCATCGAGGTTCTCATCGCCCAGCCGGAGCAGGGCTGGCAGCTCCTCGGGGAACCGGTCGACGCCGTTCGGCAGGCCGTGGGTCAGGCTCGATGCCACGAACCCACCGTTGCGGCCGGTGGCCGCCCAACCGATCCGCTCCCCCTCGACGAGGACGACGTCCAAGGAGGGATCTTCCTCCTTGGCGAGCAGTGCCGTCCAGAGACCGGTGAACCCACCTCCGACGACCAGCAGGTCGCAACGCAGGTGCTCGATCAGCTGGGGGCGCGGATCAGGAGCCGCCGGATCATCAAGCCAAAACGCCTTGGGCTCGGCATCGCGCAACGACTCGCGGATGCTCTCAGGACTTACAGGGACCTCGGACAGGACACCGGACACGTTCTCACCTCGACGAAGAGTATGGACGACGCTGATCGGGGCCGCGTCCTCGACCCCGACGACCGTGTGGCGAAGCAGGTCAGCTCTTGCGGACCCTCTTGACCACCTCGGGAAGCAGCACGACCACCAGGGCGATGATGAACATGATGGCTCCGACCACGTTTGCCTCTGGTGGGATACCACGCGTGTTCGCGCCCCAGACGAACATGGGGAACGTCACCGCCTGACCGCTGGTGAAGTTCGTGATGACGAAGTCGTCGAACGAGAGTGAGAAGGCCAACAGTGCGGCAGCCACGATCCCCGGCAGCACGAGGGGGAAGGTGATCTTCATGAAGGTCGTGCGTTCATCGGCGTAGAGGTCCATGGCTGCCTGCTCGAGGCGAGAGTCGAGACCGGCAATGCGGGCCTTGACCGTGACCACCACGAAGCTGATGCAGAACATGATGTGGGCCACCGTGATGGTGGCGAAACCCAGGCTTCCCTCGAGCTGCGCAGCGACGAAGAGCGTCAAGAGCGACGAGCCCATGACGACCTCGGGAGTGGCCATCGGCATGAAGATCAGCAGGTTGATCCCGCCGCGGCCACGGAAGTTATGTCGTCCGATGGCGAACGCGATCAGCGTTCCGAGCACGACGGAAACTGTCGTCGACAGCAGGGCGATCTCGATACTCAGCTTCACCGCGTCGGTGATCTGAGGGTCCTGCCACACGTTGGTCCACGCGATGGTCGAGAACTGGTTCCAGTTGTAGTTGAAGCGCCCGGCCGGAACGTTGAACGAGAACAGCACCACGATCATGACGGGCAGGAACATGAACAGGAGGGCGAAGGCGGCGAAGAACTGGACCAGGTGCGTGCGGATCCAGCGGTTCGCGCGTGCCCAGAATCCCGGCTCACGGTGGGGAGGCAGAGCGGCGAGAGCCTGCTCTCGGCGTTCGTCGATGGTGATTGTCATCAGACCAGCTCCTCCGTACCCGCGCGCCTCACATAGAGCGCCACCATCGTGACAATCACGACCATCAGCATGACCGAGAGCGACGCTGCCAGCGGATAGTTTCCGGTCGCCTTGAACTGGGCATCGATGGCGTTACCCATCAACGAGTCGTTCGCGGCCCCAAGGAGGGCCGCGTTGACGGGGTCACCGGCGGCCGGGATGAACGTCAGCAGCGTTCCGGCCACAACTCCTGGAAGCGACAGCGGAAAGGTGACTTTGCGAAAGGCCGTGAAAGCCGACGAGTACAGGTCGGTGGCTGCCTCGATGAGTCGGACGTCGATGCGCTCCAGACTGGCGAAGAGCGGCAGCGTCATGAAGGGAAGGAAGTTGTAGGTGATACCCAAAATGACGGCCAATGGCGTCTGCAGAACGCGGGTCTCGCCGGTGAGTCCGTCGGGGAAGATCTGCGTCCACGTGGGCCACGAGTCGGGGGTGTTGATCGCATGGAGCACCGTCAGCATGCCGGTGTTCTCCATGAACTGCACGACGATGGAGCTGTCCGACAAGATCGTGCTCCACGCTGTGGTTCGCAGCAGGAAGCTGGTGAAGAACGGGGCGATGACCAGCACCAGCAGCAAGTTGCGCCAACGGCCGGCCTTGAACGCGATCGTGTAGGCCAAGGGATAGGCAATGGTCAGACAGAGCACGGTGGCGATCAGCGCGTAGATGAGCGACTTCTGGAAGATCGGCGAGTCGATGACGTACTTGCTCACGGCATCGCCGTAGTTGCCCCACTGCAGCGCCCCCCAGCTGAAGCTGAACGTGCCGTCTCCTGCGAAGGCTGAGCCCGACGACAGCGACATCCGCAGCAACATCACGGTGGGGACCAGGAAGAAGATGGCCAACCACAGCATGCCGGGGCTCAGCAGAGCATATGGCGTCCACGACTTCGTTCCGACCGACCGGGCGACGTCGTCGGCCGGAGCCGCCGAAGCCGCCCCCGGTACTGGAGCCGCGCTCACTCGTCGCCCTCGACCTTCTCGGCGCCGGCGTCTGCGTCCTGCGTCGCATCCAGGGCGAAGGTGTGCGCTGGATTCCAGTGCAGGACGACGTCTTCTCCCGCGCTCAGCGGGCCCTCGGTCGACAGGTTCTGCGCGAAGATCGAGACCTCTTGACCCCAGGGGAGGTTGACCAGGTACTGCGTGGAGACTCCGATGTAGCTGGCATCGGTGACGACTCCGGTCATCGAGTTCTCACCCTCGACCGGTGTTCCAGCGCGGCTGATCTGCATCTTCTCCGGACGTACCCCCACCCAGACCTCGTCGCGATCGGAGTGCACGCGAGCAGTAGGCATAGCCATGCGCTGACCCTGCACCTGCAACGTGGCGTCTCCGCCGGCCCTTCCGGTGAGCTCACCCTTGATCAGGTTCGACTGACCGAGGAAGTTCGCGACGAACGTCGTGACCGGGTTCTCGTAGAGCTCCATCGGAGCACCCATTTGCTCGATCTGGCCGGCGTTCATGACGGCGATGGTGTCAGCCATCGTCATCGCTTCCTCTTGGTCGTGCGTGACATGCACGAAAGTGATGCCGACATCAGTCTGGATGCGCTTGAGCTCGATCTGCATCTGCCGGCGCAGCTTGAGGTCAAGCGCGCCGAGAGGCTCGTCCAGCAGCAGCACCTCTGGCTTGTTGATCAACGCCCTGGCCACGGCCACACGCTGCTGCTGACCACCGGAGAGCTGCGTCGGCTTGCGCCGGGCATAGGTCGAGAGCTCGACGAGCTCGAGCATGGCCTCCACCTCGTTGCGCACATCCTTGGACCCCGAACGGCGCAACCCAAACGCCACGTTCTCAAAGATGTCGAGGTGCGGGAAGAGCGCGTACGACTGAAAGACGGTATTGACCGGGCGCTTGTAGGGCTTCTTGTGGGTCACGTCCTCGGTGCCGATGACGATGCGCCCGGCACTCGGCTCCTCGAGGCCAGCCACCATGCGCAAGGTGGTCGTCTTTCCGCACCCGGACGGTCCGAGAAGGGCGAAGAACGATCCTGACGGAATCGTGAGGGTCAGGTCGTCAACGGCCTTGAAACTGCCGAATCGCTTCGTCACATCGACGATGTGGAGGTCGGCGCCTCCCCCCGTCGTCGTGTCTGGGGCTGCGGTGGAAGTCGTCTGTTCGCTCATCGGTCCTGATTCGTCGGGAGTCGTGGACAGGTTCGAATGCTTCGAAGGCTGGGTCAATCTCTCGGGTGCGCCCTCGCCATCCGGCCAACGGCCCGATGGGCAACGGCTCAGTGTGGCAAGGGCGCACCCGAAAAGGAAGCCCCCGGTCTAACGAGTCAGACCGCGATGTCCTGGTACTCGGCGGCAAACTGCGTCTCTTCGTCGTCCGTGAGCGCCCGGAAGATCGACAGCAGGGCGTAGTCGTCCTGGCTGGGGAAGATCAGCGGGTTCTCGGCCAGCTTCGGCTGAGTCTTGGCGAGCTCTTCCTGTGCACCGTCGACCGGGCAGATGTAGTTGACCCACGCCGCCAGCTCTGCCGCGTTCACCGGGTCGTAGTAGTAGTTCATCCACGTCTCGGCGTTGGCCTTGTGCTGAGCGTTGATCGGAACCAGCATGTTGTCCGACCAGAGCATGCCGCCTGCGTCGGGGATCACGAACTTGATGTTCGGGTTGTCGAACTGCAGCTGGATGACGTCTCCGGACCAGGCGATGCAGGCGGCAATGTCGCCCTTGGCGAGCAGCTGGGCGTAGTTGTTGCCCGTGAACTGGCGAATCTGACCGGAATCCTTGGCTGCCTGCAGGGCGGCGATGGCCGACGCCCACTCATCCGCAGTGAAGTCGGCCGGGTTCGAACCCTGATCCAGCAGAATCAGCCCCATGGTGTCGCGCATTTCCTTGAGCACCGTGATCCCACCGTTGAGGTCAGGGTTGGTCAGCAGGTCCGTGATCGACGAGACCTCCCCGGTAAGGCTCGAGTCGTAGGCGATACCCGTCACGCCCGACTGCCAGGGCAGCGAGTAGTCGCGGTTCGGGTCGAAGGTCGGCGACTTCAACGTCGTCGTCAGGTTGTCGAAGTTGGGGATGTTCGCCTTGTCGAGCTTCTCCAGCCAGGTGAGGTTGATCAGCTTCGACGCCATCCAGTCGGTGAGCACGAACGAGTCGACGCCGACGTCCTTGTCGGCCGCCAGGATCGGGCGGATCTTGGCGAAGTACTCCTCGTTGTCGTTGACCGGCTCGGTGTAGTTGACCTGAATGCCGGTGTCGCTCTGGAATCTTTCGAGCGTCGGGTATGTCTTGGTTCCCGAGACGCGCTTGGTGTCGATGTAGAGCGGCCAGTTGGCGAAGTTCAGGATCTTGTCGGTGTTTCCCGACGACCCAGTGTCGCTACCGCCTTCGTCACTGCCGCATGCGGCGAGCAGGCCGGCGCCGGCCGCGGCAGCGCCGGTGGCGCCAACCCCGCGAAGGAAGCCACGACGGGACAGACCCGTGGGGCGAACGCCCGATACCGGGCTGGAGAGTGGGTTGAGGTCAGTCATGCTGGCATTTCCTCCGCGATGGTTGGGATGGACGCGAATCCCCTCGATTCGCCGGTCACCGGGAACCAATGATGGTCCGGTGCCAGTCTTTGCGTACGGCCGCGGTGCGGTCGAACATCACATGCTTCACATTCGTGTACTCATCGAGTGAGTACTGGCTCATGTCCTTGCCGAAACCGGACTGCTTGTATCCGCCGTGCGGCATCTCGCTGATGATCGGAATGTGGTCGTTGACCCAGACACAGCCGGAACGGATCTCGCTGCTGGCCCGCATCGAGCGGAACACGTCACGCGTCCAGACCGAGGCAGCCAGACCGAACGGCGTGTCATTGGCGAGCCGCAGCCCCTCGTCGTCATCGTCGAACGGCAGGACAACAAGTACGGGACCGAAGAGCTCTTGCTGCACGATCTCGGAGTCTTGCGCGGCATCGACGACAACGGTGGGCTCGTAGTACGACCCCTCGGCCAGGCCGCCACCGGGGATCTGGCCGCCGGTCACGATCTTGGCTCCGTATCCGCGGGCACGCTCGACATAGCCGGCGACGCTCTCTTGCTGTCTCATCGAGATCAGGGGACCGAGGTCGGTGGCCGGATCAGCCGTTGGCCCGAGCACGACCTGAGACATCAGGTCGGCGACCCCTTGGACAAAGGCCTCGTACAGGGGCCGCTGCACATACGCCCGGGTCGCGGCGGTGCAGTCCTGGCCGGAGTTGATCAGCGAACCGGCGACCGCACCGTGGATCGCCGCTTCGAGATCGGCGTCGTCGAAGACCACGAATGGAGCCTTGCCACCGAGCTCGAGATGGACTCGCTTGACGGTGCCGGACGCGGTCTGCATGACCTTCTGCCCCACCGGGGTCGAGCCGGTGAACGAGACCATCGAGACGTCCGGGTGTGCCATCAGGTGCTGGCCGGCTACCGAGCCCCGCCCGGTGATCACGTTGACCACGCCGGCCGGTATCCCAGCATCGTGCGCGGCCTGGGCAAACATCACCGACGTCAGAGGTGTCATTTCCGCAGGCTTGAGGACGATGGTGTTGCCAGCGGCAATCGCTGGAAGAACCTTCCAGGCAGCCATCTGCAGGGGGTAGTTCCACGGAGCGATCGACCCCACAACGCCGATCGCCTCGCGACGGATCATCGAGGTGTGGTCGGCGCTGTACTCGCCGGCCGCCTTGCCTTCGAGGTTGCGCGCCGCACCGGAGAAGAAGGCCGCGTTGTCGACTGTTCCCGGTACGTCGAACTCCGTGGCCAGGCGAATCGGCTTTCCTGCCTGGCGACTCTCGACCTCAGCCAGCTCGGCTGCCCGTGAGTCGAGCACCCTGGCGAATGCGGCGATGGCGTCCGACCTGGCACCCGGTGTCGCACGTGACCACTCGGGGAAGGCTGCGGCCGCCGCCGAGACCGCGGCGTCAACGTCGTCGGGTGTGGCCAGAGTGACCTGCTGAATCGATTGTCCGTTGCTCGGGTCGATGACGTCGTCGGTCTCGCCGCCGGAGCTCTCACAGGCTTTGCCGCCGATGAAGTGGCTGGAGATCGTCATCGCTTCCTCCTCGTACCGCTCCGGTCAGGAGCTATCCGATGGACCTGTTCACAGGCGACACAACTCGGCCCCTCAACCGGTGTACCGCCATTCCTTGCGGGCAACGGTACCCGCCATGCCGCAACCCGCACGCCCTGGCCTGAGCGAACCGGGCCCAGGTAGCGACGACCTGCCAACGAGGGCCGATCCTGGCAGACAGATCGGCTCGGCACAAGCGAATTCGTCGTCCTTTGTCCATTCTGCGACGAAATCGTGACCCACGAGCCATACGAAACGACGAATCAGGAAGTGACGGAGCTCTCACACGCCGCTTTACAGAGTGTCATCTGCCATGTCACGGTGCGCGCGTGTACCCGACCGTCGCCCAAGTGCTCGAGCTCGAGACCGTCCGACGCGGGCGGCCGCGGGTCGTCGCAGGCTCGAGCGGTATGGGCCGGACCGTTCGATGGACTCATGTCGCCGAGCTGCCGGACATCGCCCCAACGCTTCGCGGGGGTGAGCTGCTGCTCTCCACGGGGGTCGCCTTCCCCTCCGCCAGCGACGACCTGGCAGCACTCGCCCGGGACTTCGCTGAGGCCGGCGCGGCCGGTCTCGTCGTCGAGCTGGGGCGGCGGTTCACCGACGCACTGCCCGAGGCCCTGACGCTCGCTGCCGACGCTCACGGTCTACCCGTGATCGAACTGCGGCGTGAGACTCCCTTCGTCCAGGTGACGGAGGCCGTTCATGCCCTGATCGTCGACGCCCAGGTGGCCGAGCTGCGCGCGTCCGACGAGGTGCACCGCACGTTCACCGAGCTCTCCATGGAGGGCGCCGGCCCCGAGGCGATCGTGCGTCAGACCGCACGCATGGCCAACACACCGGTGGTGTTCGAGACCCTCAGCCACCAGATTCTGGCGTTCGACCCGGCCGGCGCGTCGGCAGAGGCCCTGCTGGACCGCTGGGAGTCGCGTTCGCGGTCCCACCGTTCGCGAGGACGCTCCACTATCGACGAGGCCAGTGGGTGGGTGGTCGCCACCGTGGGGGCCCGAGGTACCGACTGGGGCCGTCTGGTGCTGGTGCTCGGCCGGGCGGCCACACCACGCGACCTCGTGCTGGTCGAGCGGGCAGCGGCGACGCTCGCCCTCGGGCGGTTGATCGAACGAGAACACGAGTCGCTCGAGCGCCAGTCGCATCGCACCTTGCTGAGCGCTCTCGTCGACCAGAGCCTCACCTCCCACGAGATGACGCTGCGCGCTCGGGGTCTCGGTGTCCCTCTCGACGACAAGGCCCTGGTCGGTGTCGTGCTGCGACCCACCCCACGGTCGCACGCCACCCTGGCCGACCAGGCGCGCCTCACCCGGCTCGCCGAGTCCGCAGCCGATGCGCTCAAGGGGACGCGTGCCCTGGGATTGGTGGGGGTGCTGGACGATGCCTCGATCGGGCTGCTTCTGGCGGTGTCGGGGCAGAGCCACGTCGACCATGTGCTCGAGGTGATCTCGTCCCGGGTGCGGCGGAGCACCGAGGAGACAGAGGCAGCCGGGGAGACAGACGTCGTCATCGCCGCCGGATCAACAGTGACCGATGTCCTTGAGGTACGGCGGTCTTTCCTCGAGGCCGCACAGGTGGCCGACGTGGCAGGTCAAGGAGCCACTCGCCCGTTCTACCGGCTGGCCGACGTCGGGCTCCCGGGGCTGCTGCACCTGCTCCGGCGTGATGAGCGCCTGCAGACCTTCGTGGAGCGCGAGCTCGGTCCTCTGCTGGCTCACGATGACAACCACGGGACCGACCTCTTCACCGTCCTCGGCACCTACCTCGACGCCGGGCGTAACAAGTCGACCGCGGCTTCAGCGCTGGGCCTGTCACGACCGGCGCTCTACGAGCGGCTGCGCGTCATTGAGGAAGTCTTGGGTCTCGATCTCGATGACGTCCCGACCTGCCTGACTCTGCACGTCGCCGTGGCAGCCCTCGGAGCCGTGCGGTCACCTGGCTGATCCCACGACGGCACGAGCGCCGGCCGCGAACGCAAACGAACGTCGGCGGGCCTCCAGAGGTGGAGGCCCGCCGACGTCGAGAACAGCTCGGGGACTCAGCTGTCGATGTTGGCCATCACGTGCTTGATCCGGGTGTAGTCGTCGAAGCCGTACATCGACAGGTCCTTGCCGTATCCGGAGTGCTTGAATCCTCCGTGCGGCATCTCGGCGACCAGCGGGATGTGGGTGTTGATCCACACACAGCCGAAGTCGAGGGCCTTGGCCATGCGCATGGCGCGACCGAAGTCCTTGGTCCAGACGCTGGAGGCCAGACCGTAGTCGACGCCGTTGCCGTACCGGAGCGCCTCGGCCTCGTCCGAGAACTTCTGAACCGTGATCACCGGACCGAAGATCTCGCTCTGGATGACCTCGTCATTCTGCGTGACGTCAGCGATGACGCTGGGCTTGACGAAGTAGCCGCGGTCGCCGATCTTCTCGCCACCCGCTGTCACCCGGGCGTGGTCCGGGAGACGGTCGAAGAAGCCGAGGACTCGGTCGAACTGGTTGACGTTGTTGACCGGAGGCACCATGGCATCCTCGTCACCGGGGCCGTTCTCGTAGGTCGTGGCCGTGTTGAGGGCCTGCTCGGTGAGCGCCGCGACGAAGTCGTCGTAAACGCCAGGAGCCGCCAGAACACGGGTCGCGGCGGTGCAGTCCTGCCCCGCGTTGAAGTAGCCCGCGACCGCGATCGCCTCGGCTGCCGCAGCGATGTCGGCGTCGTCGAAGATGATGACCGGCGCCTTGCCGCCGAGCTCGAGGTGGAGACGCTTGAGGTCCTTGCTCGCCGACTCGGCGATCTGCATTCCGGCCCGGGTCGACCCCGTGATCGAGATGAGACGAGGCGTCTTGTGCTCGACGAGCGCGCGGCCCGTGTCGCGGTCACCGGTGACGACGTTGAACACGCCGGGCGGCAAGAACTCGGCGGCAAGCTCGGCCATGCGCACGGTCGTGGCCGGCGTCGTGTCAGACGGCTTCAGGACCGTGGTGCATCCAGCTGCGATCGCGGGCGCGAACTTCCACACTGCCATCATCATCGGGTAGTTCCACGGCGACACCTGGCCGACGACGCCCACTGGCTCGCGGCGAATCATCGAGGTGTGGCCTGCCATGTACTCGCCAGCAGCCTTGCCCTCAAGGTTGCGAGCCGCCCCCGCGAAGAAGCGCAGCTGGTCGACCATCGGCGGGATCTCTTCACTGGCTGTGAGGGCCAGCGGCTTGCCGGTGTTCTCGCTCTCGAGAGCGATCAGCTCGTCGGCGTTGGCCTCGATCGCGTCTGCCAGCTTCAGCAATGCCAAGGATCGCTCGGAGGGAGTGCTCTCTTTCCAGGTCTCGAACGCGGTGGAAGCGGCAGAGAAGGCGCGGTCGATGTCCTCAGCCGAGCTCTTGGCCGCCTGGGCAAAGACCTCTCCGGTCGTCGGGTTGATGAGGTCCATCATCTGGCCGTCAGCGGACTCGACGGACTCACCGTTGATGAAGTTGCGGATGACGCGGTCGCTCACGTGCTCTCCTCGATGGGGTGGGACGTTCAGGTGGTCGGGCGCACAGGGAGGCGATCGCGGAGGACTACCCGGCGGCCTGCCCTGTGGTGCCACCCTAGCCCCAGACGGCAGAAAACGACAGAGTTCACGCTGTTGAGTTACCGATTTCGTCGCGGAATAGACATTTCTCGACGGAATCACTTGCCTTTGCCCCGAAAGGGCGACAGGATGCGCCAATGGTCAGCCGCGACCGCGTCTCCGAACGCAGCAATGGAGCCGTCCTCGACGACGTGTCGAAGGCGATTATCGAGCAGCTGCAGGAGGACGGTCGTCGGCCTTACTCAGCGATCGGCAAGGCGGTCGGTCTCTCGGAGGCAGCGGTGCGCCAACGCGTGCAGCGCCTGCTCGAGACCGGCGTCATGCAGATCGTGGCGGTCACCGATCCGCTCTCCGTTGGATTCACGCGGGCAGCCATGATCGGAGTCCGGGTGGAGGGCGACATGGAGGACGTCGCCGATGCGCTGGAGACCATGGCAGAGGTCGACTACGTCGTCATCACGGCTGGTTCGTACGACATCCTTGTCGAGGTCGTCTGCGAAGACGATGACCATCTGCTCGACGTGATCAACCGCCAGATCCGGGCCATCCCCGGTGTTCGGCACACCGAGAGCTTCGTCTACCTCAAGCTCCGTAAACAGATCTACTCCTGGGGAACCCGATGAGCACATCACCGCAATACGTCAACGAACCCGGCGACGACCGCCTGGCCGACAGCGCACGCGACCACCTGTGGATGCACTTCACCCGCCACTCGACCTATGAAGAGGGCGGTCACGTTCCTGTCATCACCAGGGGCGACGGCGCCTACATCTGGGACGACCAGGGCAACAAGTACCTCGACGGCCTCGCCGGACTCTTCGTCGTCCAGGTCGGTCACGGTCGCACCGAGCTGGCCGAGGTCATGGCCAAGCAGGCTTCCGAGCTGGCCTTCTTCCCACTCTGGTCCTACGCACATCCGCCGGCAATCGAGCTGGCCGACCGCCTGGCCGAGCTCGCCCCTGGTGACCTGAACCGGGTGTTCTTCACCTCTGGCGGCGGAGAGGCCGTCGAGAGCGCCTGGAAGCTGGCCAAGCAGTTCTTCAAGCTGACCGGCAAGCCGATGAAGCACAAGGTCATCAGCCGAAATGTGGCGTACCACGGCACCCCGCAGGGCGCCCTGTCCATCACCGGCATTCCGGATGCGAAGAAGTACTTCGAGCCGCTCGTGCCGACGGGCATCAAGGTGCCTAACACCAACTTCTACCGCGCGACCGAGCACGGCGACGACCTCAATGCATTCGGGCAGTGGGCCGCCAACCGGATCGCCGAGGCGATCGAGTTCGAGGGCCCCGAAACCGTCGCGGCCGTCTTCCTGGAACCAGTACAGAACTCCGGTGGATGCTTCCCGCCCCCACCCGGTTACCTCGAACGCGTCCGCGAGATCTGCGACGAGTACGACGTGCTGTTCGTCGCCGACGAGACAATCTGTGCCTACGGCCGCATCGGCGACTACTTCGCCACCAAGCGTTACGGCGTCACTCCCGACATCATCACGTCGGCCAAGGGGCTGACCTCCGGCTACGCGCCGCTGGGTGCCATGATCGTGAGCGACCGGCTGTTCGAGCCGTTCCGCCACGGCCAGGAGTACTTCGCCCACGGCTACACGTGGGGCGGTCACCCCGTGGCGACAGCGGTGGCCATGGCCAACCTGGACATCTTCGAACGTGAAGGCATCAACGAGCACGTCCAGGCCAACGAAGGCGCATTCCGCTCGACGCTCGAGAAGCTCACCGACCTGCCGATCGTTGGTGACGTCCGAGGTGACGGGTACTTCTACGGCATCGAGCTGGTCAAGGACAAGAAGACCAAGGAGACGTTCAACGACGACGAGGCCGAGCGACTGCTGCGTGGCTTCTTGTCGAAGGCGCTCTTCGACGCCGGGCTCTACTGCCGGGCCGACGACCGCGGAGACCCGGTCATCCAGCTCGCTCCCCCGCTGATCATCGGTCAGCCCGAGTTCGACCAGATCGAGTCGACCTTGCGATCGGTACTCACCGAGGCCTGGTCGATCCTGTAGTCCCTTCACCGTGACCGAAGGGGTCCGTGGCCGGTTGGCGACGGACCCCTTCGCAGCACCCGAGCAAGTGAGGACCCCATGACCGCCTCCGAGCTTCCCGCGCCTGGCTCCACCGATCGCACGATCGTGCGTCGGCTCGCGGAGAAGACCGTCAATGACCGCGCAGCCGGATACTCGATTCTCGACGCCGGCTTCGTCGCCCACGTCTCTGTGGCCGACGAGAGCGGCCAGCCCTACGTGGTACCCGTGGGCTACGCACGTGACGGCGATCGGGTGCTGTTCCACGGGTCGACGGGCAGTCGACTCTTCCGGGGGCTGGCCGACGGGCAGGCGACCTGTCTGACCGTCACCTTGCTCGACGGCATGGTCCTGGCCAGGTCGACGTTCGAGTCATCCATGCAGTACCGAGGCGTGATGGTGCTCGGAACGTGCAGCGTGCTCGAAGGCGCGGACAAGGACAGCGCCCTCGAGATCATCACCGAGCATCTGCTCCCCGGTCGCTGGGCGGAGGCGCGGCACCCGAACACGAAGGAGCTGGCGGCAACGCTGGTTCTTGCCCTCAGTTTGGACGAGATGTCGATCAAGGTCGCGAACGGACCCCCCGATGACGAGGACGACGATGTCCCACGACCCATCTGGGCCGGCGTCGTCCCGCTGCGCGAGTCGTTCGGCGATCCGGAGGACGCTCCCGACCTGGTCGCGCCCTATCCCGTTCCCGACTACGTCACAGCGTGGCGTCGCCCTGACCCTGCCTGAGCCACAGCTCGGCTGCGACACGCTCCGCCACGAGCAGCTCGGTGAGAAAGCGCACGCCCTCGTCGTCGTCATGCCGATAGCGGATCGAGGCCGTGGCGCCGTCCACATCGTCACCGACGACGACGACGGTCGACCGCCGTTCCCTGGTCCACCGCAACAGCTCGCTCTCGTAGCGGCTTCCCGGCAGTAGCAGCATCCGGTAGTCCTGCGTCTTGGTCAGGTAGACGTCGACATGGCTCCACTCACCGGTCTCGCTGGCCACCGCGGGTCGACGGGGCCCCTCACGCAGCATCAGCGCGCTCTGCTGCGCATTGCCAAACCGTCGGAACGGAGCGACGACCGCCGCCAGATCAGATCCCGCCAGTTGCTCAGTCGTCCTCGGGAGCCAGTCATCACGGCGGTCGCTCAGGTCATCCGCCGCGTCAATGGCTCGGCCGAGCAACGACAACAGGTCTCGGTCGACGCCCGTGAGCTTGGCCTCCAGCGCCAACAGCATCACTTGGGTGTGGGTGTAGGAGCGGCAGGAAACGCCCCCTCTCTCGTCCCCGGCATGCATCAGGACCGTGGCGTCGGCGACCTCGGTGAGTGGCGACCCCTCGACGTTGGTGATGACCGTCACCGGAGACTGCCCCGCGTACTGGGCCACCGCGTCCAGCGTCTCGCGCGAGCCGCCCGAGGCTGAGATCGCCACGACCAGCTGCTCGGTGTCAGGCGGTGGCAGCAGATCGGACGACGCCAGCTCGGCAACGGCATCCACACCGTGAGCGCGGAGCCGAGCAGCCGCGACTCCGGCCGCGAACATCGACGACCCCATCCCCAGCAGCAACACCTGACCCACGTCGTCGGGCAGAGCCGACCACGGGTCGCCGGTGACGAGCGCTCGCTGCAGGTCACGCAGGGCCGACGGGCGTTCGTCGAGATCGGCAGCGAACAGCAGGGGGTCCATGATGCTCCTGGGTGGTCAGACCTCGGGAAACAGAGCCTGCAGCGCCTGATCTGGCACGTAGCGCCAGCGCGGCAGATGACGCACAGCGTAGAGGAACTCGCGGCACTCCTGCTCCGCCTGCATGGGCAGCAGGAGACGCTCGTCGAGGAGGGCGGCACAGCCCTGATGGACGAGCCGGACTCGGTAGGCGTCGAGGAAGAGACGCTGAGCCTCCGCAATCCAGATCTGCACTCGCCCGCTGTCGGCCCCCTCCATACGACGAAGAACGACCCGCCCGATGTGATCGATCGACTGCAACATTCCCGCCACGTCGCGTGCCGCCGGTTGCGGAGAGAGCCGGGACGCAACGGGGAGAACCGGGTTGCCGTCGAAGTCGGCTACCGCGAAGCCGTCGTCCCAGCGCAACACCTGGCCGATGTGCAGGTCGCCATGCACCGGGATCGTCGTGGTCTCCGCGATGTCGTCCATCGCCTCAAAGGTCGCTTCTATGCGTAGAACCAACGAGACCAGACGCTCCCCCTCCGGACCATCAACCTCGCTCACCGCCTGACCGAGCAGGTCACGGGCCAGCGCTTGCCACCCCTGAATCTCTGCACCCGCTGCCGGCTGTTGGGGGGCGGGAATCGCGGTTGACGGCCTGGCCATGGCTGCATGCATGTCCGCGATGGTCTCCCCCACGACGGAGAAGTCCGACACCGAGCTCTCGAGGGAGCCACCGCGGGCGATGAAGATGCCGGCGTCGTGAACTGCCCAGGTCCATCCGTCGCTCGCCCCCGGCAGGAACTCCACCACCGACGCCAGCAAGAGATCGGCGCCGCCGTTCGTCCAGGTGACACAGCCCAACGGTCGAGGCATGGAGGTGAAGCCGGCCGAAGCCAGGTGAGCGATCAGAGTGGGAGCCGGCGTGGGCTCAGCACGAACCGCCCACTTCACGACGGCACGTTCACCCACGACGACCGACTCGTGGGTCTGGTCGACCAGCATCGGACGTTCCACCGGGCCGACAGCCTGCTCCTGGGGCCCTTGACTCTCGTGTCCGTCACCGAAGGAGACAGCTGAGAACCCCTGCTCCATCGCCGGCCCCCCTGAGGCCAGCTCGCGAACGAGCCAGTCGGCGGCACCAGCACCAGGCACGACGCGGGTCAGCCGCTCGGAATCGACCCGGAACGGGGCGGCCAGGAAGGTGGCGTCCGGCAACCCGAACACTCCGAGCCAGACGTCGTCGAACAGGTGGGTGGCGGCCTCCAGGCGTGGCGCCTGCGTGACCGGGGCCCCCTCCTGCTGGTGAAGCGGTGGCAGCAACCTCTGAGGGTCACACGCAGCCGCCAGGTCTGCCAGGTGCCCGAACGACGGCCGGTCAGCTTCGGGCACGGTGCTGACGTGCGACGTCTTCGATCACATCGGCCGCGCGCTCCTTGCCGCGGCGCCCCCTGATCGCCGCACCCATGGCGTCCATCTGTGACCGCAGCTGCCGGTCGGCGAGAAGACCATCGACCGCGCCGGTCAGCTCATCCGGTGTGAACTCATAGGTGAGGAGTCGACGCCCGAACCCCAGCTCGTGCATCCGCTGGGCGTTGTCGTACTGGTCCCAGAACAGCGGAAGCAGGACCATGGGCTTGCCGAAGTGCAGAGCCTCGGTGGTGGTGTTGTTGCCACCATGGGTGATGACGAGGTCGACGAGCGGCATCAGTGAGGTCTGCGGCAAGAACTCCGCCCCCCACATGTTCTGGGCCAGGTCATACTCGGAGTGCTGTGGTCCTTTGCTCACGATGAAGCGGTGCCGCGTGCTGCCCAGAACGTCGACGAGTCGTTTCATCAGGTCGACGTCGGCACTCCCGAGCGATCCGAGCGAGAGATAGACCAGGCTCGAGTCTTCGGGACGATCGGCCAGTTCAGCAGGCAGCTCGAAGGGCTCGTCGGTGGAACGTACCGACGAGTCCAGACGGTGCCAGGTGTCATCGAGCGGGCGTCGGTCGGTGTAGTCGGCCTCCTCCGGAAAGACATAGAGGTTGGCGTGGCGTGAGACCGGCATGAAGTCCAGGTAGGGCAGCGGGTCGGCGCCGCACGCCACGACAAAGTCGTTGAAGTCGGTCCACATGTCACGATGCGTCCGCTCGTACTCGGCCCGAAAGGACTTCCATTCGGTCCCGTCTTCAGCAGGCAGCCCGGAGAACGTCGGGGCGACCGCCTCTCCTTTGACCTCCAGGGGGTTACAGCTGACGATGCGGACGAAGGGTGCGTCCGATGTCGTGAGCGCCGGAAAGATGACGACGTTGTCCTCGACGATGACATCCGGCCGCTGCCGCGAAACGATCTCACGTAGGTGCGGCTCGCAGTACTTCACGCCATCGATCAACGCCTGGTAGGTCGGGGCGACGAAGGTCTGCAGCTGTTGAGACGTCGGCTTACGGAACTCCGGCGACGTCTCGCGGATGAACTCCTTCCAGAAGGCGCCAGGGTCTGAATCGTCGTCACCTTCTGGTGCAGGTGCGAGGTCGACGAGATCCTCGACGAACCCGAGCGGCTCGAGCTTGCCCTTCCAGCTGGCCTCGGCCGCGAACACCACCCGATGCCCCCTCTGCAGGAGCACGTCGCCGATCCCGATGCAGTTCCCCGTCGGACCGTAGGCGGACTCCGGAAGGAAAAGGACAGTCAGCGGGCGGTCAGTCATCGTCGCTCCTCACGTGAGATCACCGTCCCTGGCGTTCGAGACCTCGCGGCATCATGGCATCCACGACGTGATCGGGTGCGTGGGGACGCGCCCGCCGGCAAGGGCCATCATGGAGGCGCACACCATCATCGCCTGACCGAGAGGAACCATCGTGACCACTCCGTTGCTGACCGCCAACGCGTCGCCTGAGCTGACCGCCGATCTCGAGGACTGGGGGCCGCGCGAGGGCGCTGACACCGGCGCGCCCCGCATGAGCGGTCGGATCTTCTTCGAGGGCAACGGGATTCAGGTCGGCCTCTGGGAGTGCACCCCGGGCGGTTGGTCTATCGACAACCGCCCCGACCACGAGACCGTGCAGATCCTCGCCGGCCGCGCCAAGCTCACCAACGCCGACGGAACATCGGTCGAGCTCACTCCCGGCGACGTCTTGACCCTTCCCCAGGGCTGGTCAGGGCGCTGGGACATTCTGGAGACGGTCCGCAAGCTCTACTTCATCGCCGGCTAGGACGGCCAGTCCGCGCAGTGGTAGATTGGATCCAATCTGAGATTCATCCCTCCAGGAGTCACCATGCCGGTTCATCCGCTCGACCTCATCGCCGCCGACAGCCTGCTCGACGAGGAAGAGCTGGCCATCCGCGACACCGTGCGACAGTTCGGCGTCGACCGGCTGCAGCCCCACATCGCCGAGTGGTTCGAGGCCGGCACGCTCCCGGCCCGCGACCTCGCGCGCGAGCTGGGGGGTCTCGGCGTCCTGGGGATGCACCTCGAGGGATATGGCTGTTCCGGTACGAGCGCCGTCGCCTACGGCCTGGCCTGCATGGAGCTGGAGGCGGTCGACTCCGGCATTCGATCGCTGGTCAGTGTCCAGGGGTCATTGGCGATGTTCGCCATCTGGCGATGGGGCAGCGAAGAGCAGAAGCAGCAGTGGCTACCCGCGATGGCAGCAGGCGAGGCGATCGGCTGCTTCGGTCTGACCGAACCTGACTTCGGCTCCAACCCGTCGGGAATGCGCACCCGAGCCAAGCGAGACGGCTCGGACTGGGTGCTCACCGGCACCAAGATGTGGATCACCAACGGAGCCGTGGCAGATGTGGCGGTGGTGTGGGCCCAGACCGACGACGGCATCCGCGGGTTCGTCGTCCCCACCGACTCCCCCGGGTTCTCAGCGCCCGTGATCAAGAGCAAGCTGAGCCTGCGGGCTTCGATCACGAGCGAGCTCGTGCTCGACAACGTGCGCCTGCCCGACTCGGCGGTCCTTCCCGAAGTCAGCGGGCTCAAGGGACCGTTGTCCTGCCTGACCGAGGCACGCTTCGGCATCGTGTTCGGCGTCGTGGGCGCCGCACGGGACTGCCTGGAGACGGCCATCGACTACTCCGTCAACCGCGAGCAGTTCGACAGGCCGATCGCCGGTTTCCAGCTGACCCAGAAGAAGCTCGCTGACATGACCGTCGAGCTCGACAAGGCCTTCCTGCTCGCCCTCCACCTGGGCCGCCTGAAGGACGCCGGGGTCATCACCTCGGAGATGGTGTCCGTCGGCAAGCTCAACAACGTGCGAGAGGCCATCGCGATCGCCCGCGAGTCACGGACGATCCTCGGTGGCAACGGCATCACCCTCGAGTACCCGGTGCTGCGCCATGCGAACAACCTCGAGTCGGTGCTGACCTATGAAGGAACCGAGGAGATCCACACTCTCGTCATCGGGCAGGCGGTCACCGGCTTGGCGGCGTACCGGTAGGTCAGCAGAACTCTTGCGACAAGCAGTCATCGTTGCCGCCGTCATCGGCGGACCCGCTGGCCAGTGCGACACCGAAGAGGACCGCCAGGACGCCCACGATCAGGGCGAGTCCTAGTACGAACCCCTTGCCCTCCACCGCTGCCCTCCTGCCCTCGGCTCCACCGCGCGTACCTTCAGCCTGTCATGCCCGACCTCCAGGGACACGGTTTTCGTCGATCACAGGGGACTGAGCCCCATAATTGGGCCTTCCAGGCGAGGGTCACCTGCCTGGCAGCACCTCTGCCAACGACTCAACCGCTCGCTGGCGGTGGCGGCGCAACAGCGCCACCGCCTCTTCGGCGTCACCTTGCCGAACCGCGTCGAGGACCTGTCGGTGCTCGTCCTGCACCGCCTTCCGGTGCTTGCTCTCGGCGTAGTAGAGGGAGCGGTACACATCAGTGGCATCCCACAGCACTCTCACGAGTCTCAGCAGCCGCGGCATGTGGGCGGCCTCGATCAGTCCGAAGTGAAAGCGTCGGTTGGCAGCCGTCATCGTGGTCAGGTCGCCGGACTCCGACGCCTGCTCGACGTCATCGAGGCACCGGGCCAAGGCAGCGACCTCCTCGTCGGTGATCTGCGGCACGGCCACCCGAACTGCCTCGGACTCCAGCAGGTCCCGGATCCGGTAGACCTCACGAAGGTCGTCGATATCAAGCTCGGCGACGAAGTACCCACGGTGCGGCCGGTACGTCACCTGCCCCTCGCCCTCGAGGATCTTCAGCGCCTCGCGGAGGGGCACGCGCGATACGCCGAAGCGCTCGGCCAGTGAGTCCTGCAGCACCTGCTCGCCAGGACGCAGCTCTCCCGAGACGATGGCCACCCTCAGCTCGGCCAGCACCGCCTCTTGTGCAGTCGGGGGTCGTCGAAACCCTTGCCGGGTCATGACTGACCACGCACCGATGGCGTGCTCATCCCCTCGATGTCGTCGAGGCTGCTCTCGCCCAGCGCGGGTGGGGCGCTGCGATAGCTGACCGGGGTCCGCCCCAGCCGGATGGGGTTGGCGACGGTCGGTTCGCCAGCCACCTGGACAACTGGCTCTAGACCGAGATGGTCGGCCAGAGCAAAGGCTCCTTCGATGTCGTGGATCGGGCCAGCCGGAACCCCGACCACCGACAGCCGCGCGAACCACTCCTCCGCTCCAGCCGTGGCAAGTCGCTCACGCATGAGGCCGAACAGATCAGTGCGGTTCTGCACTCGCGAGGGATTCGTGGCAAACCGCGGATCGTCTGCCCACTCCGGGCAGCCGAGAACCTCGGCGCAGGCGCGGAACTGGCGATCATTTCCGACCGCGATGACCATCGGCGCGTCCGCCGTAGGGTACGACTCGTAGGGCGCGATGCTGGGATGCCGGTTCCCCATGATCTGCGGCACGAACCCGGCCCCCACGAACCCCGCAGACTGGTTCACCATTCCCGAGAGCAGGGACGACAGGAGGTTGACCTCCACACGCTGGCCCCGACCGCTGGTCGTGCGTTCGTTCAGCGCCGCCAAGATCCCCACCGTGGCGTGCAGCCCCGTGATCACGTCGACCAGCGCGACCCCGACCTTCACCGGATCATCCGGGGACGACCCGGTGATGCTCATCAGGCCACCGACTGCCTGGACCAACAGGTCGTAGCCCGGTAGCTCTGCCCCTCCGGACGTACCGAACCCCGTGATCGAGCAGTAGACCAAGCCGGGGTTGTCAGTGCTCAGCTGGTCGAAACCGAGGCCCATCCGGTCGAAGGCCCCTGGCTTGAAGTTCTCGACCACAACGTCGGCACGGCGAGCCAGTCTTCTGGCCTCCTCGATGCCGGCCGCGGACGAGAGATCAATCACCACCGACCGCTTGTTCCGATTGACCGATTCGAAGTACGTCGACTGGTCGCCATGCCACGGGGGGCCCCACGACCGGGTGTCATCACCGCTGCCCGGGCGCTCCACCTTGACCACCTCGGCCCCCAAGTCGGCGAGCAGCATCGTCGCGTAGGGGCCGGCCAGCACGCGGCTGAAATCGGCGATGACCACCCCGTCCAGCGCACCCGTCACAGCAACCACACCTCCCGACTCGAGGTGGAGATTGTATCCAATCGCTCAGCCGGCGTCGCCGTTCGCCCGGTCCCCGTCTGCCCGTCGCTCGGCCGCGGTCTGTTGGGCGACGGACAACAGCATCCGGACACCGGCACCGACCAAGATGAGCCCGAGCACCATCTGACCGGTGGTGAACGCCCGCGTGGCGCCCGAGGTTGGGGTGATATCGCCGAAGCCCACCGTGGCGATGGTCGTCACCGTGAAATAGAGCGCATCGAGTCGGCTGAGATCTTCGCTGTAGCTGCTGGGATCGGCCTGTGCCAGTGCGTAGTGGATGCTCGCCATCAAGATCACGAAGACCGTGCCCACCATCGCGATCCCCTCGACCGCACGCAGCACCGGGTAGTCGGCCTGACGGATCTGACGCAGCTGTCGGGTGAAGAAGGCGACGAACACCGTGAGCCCGATGACGACGGTGATCGCGCCCAAGGCAACGTTGTCGCGGGAGCTCAGCGGAACCATGAAGTAGACCAACAGCAACGCAGTCGTGGCCACCGCGATACGGATGAGAGCCCAGATCAGGTGTCGGCGATCAGCACCGCTCGGATGGACCGCGCTACTCACGAGCACCCTCCTCCGTGGACACGGCCGCCAGCTGGCCGCAGGCACCGTCGATCTCGCGGCCGCGCGTGTCACGCACCGTGACAGGCACGCCGTGGTCCTCGAGCCTACGCACGAAGGTGCGCTCTGACTCTGGAGTGGCTGCTGTCCAGACCGATCCCGGTGTCGGATTGAGGGGAATGACGTTGACGTGGACCGACCGGTTCTTGAGCATCGACCCCAGCAGATGCGCACGCCACGGCTGGTCGTTGATGTCACGGATCAACGCGTACTCGATGGAGACTCGGCGACCCGTGACGTCTGCGTACGCCCATGCCGAACGCAGCACCTCGTCGATCGGGTAGCGCGTGTTGAGCGGCACCAGAGTGTTGCGGAGCTCGTCGTCCGGGGCGTGCAGCGAGACCGCGAGCGTGACCGGGATGCCCTCTCCTGCCAGCCGATCCATCGCCGGGACCAGACCCACCGTGGAGACCGTGACCGATCGTGCCGAGATGCCGAGACCGGACGGTGGGGCTTCGGTCAGTCGTCGGACGGCGTCAATGACCGCGCGGTAGTTGGCCAGTGGTTCACCCATACCCATGAAGACCACGTTCGACACCCGACCCGCACCCCCGGCCACTTCCCCGGATGCCAGCATGCGTGCGCCGGTGACGACCTGCTCGACGATCTCAGCGGTCGACATGTTGCGGGTGAGACCGGCCTGCCCGGTGGCGCAGAACGGGCAGTTCATACCGCACCCGGCCTGGGAGGAGACACACATGGTGGTGCGTCCGGGGTAGCGCATCAGGACGCTCTCGACCATGGCGCCATCGAAGAGTCGTACCACGTTCTTGACAGTGGTCCCGTTGTCGCAGGTCAAGGTCCGTACGGGAGTCAGCAGCTGCGGCAGCGCGGTCTTCGTCAGGGACTCTCGGTCGGCCGCCGGAAGGTCGGTCATGTCGTCGGGGTTGTCGACGAGCCGCTCGAAGTAGTGACGGGACAGCTGGTCTGCCCGAAAGGCGGGGTGACCGAGCTCGCTGAGCCACTCGCGCCGGCCCGTGGTGGACAGATCGGCGAGGTGACGCGGCGGTTTGGCGCGGCGGGGCGCCACCATCGTGAGCTCGCCAGGGTCAGGGGACATCATTACCAACGGCCAACTCAGCCCGTGCAAGAAGGTCGTGGGCCTCAAGGCCGAGCTCGTGCGCAACGCCCGTCAGCCATTCCCTGGCCAGGCCACGCGGGGTCAGGTCTGCGCCACCGAGGACGGCCTGGACGGCGAGTCCGTCCATCAGACAGGTGAGCCTGAGCGTCGTCCCTGCGGGATCGCGCACCGTGAAGAGTCCGGAGGCGATGCCTGCCTCGACGACCTTCAGCACCTCGCGGCGACCTCGCTCGTCCGAAGCCCGGCGAAGCTCGTCGATCCGATCGTCGTGCAGTCCCCTGACCCAGACCTCGAGCCACAGCTGCCAGTCACCAAACGCCGGCCCGCTCTCGGACGAGAGCAAGGCCATCTGCACCAGCTGGTCAACGGGGTCCGCGTCCGCGTGTTGCGCCAACGCCTCGTAGTACTCGTCCTCGACCGACTCGAGCGCCGCGACCAGCACGTCGGCCAGACTGCTGAAGTGGTAGAGCACAAGGGCCGGACTGGTTCCCGCCGTGGCAGCGATGTCAGCTACCCGCGTTCCGGAAAAGCCGCGTTCCCTGAGCACCGCAACCGCAGCCGCAAGAATGCGGCGACGACGTTCATCAGGGGCCTTGGCTGCCAGCGTCATGCCCTCATCATTCACCATCGGCCACGTCATCCGGTAACGGCGGCGAGGACGAGTGCCATGACCGGCGCGGTAGGCAGCAAGGAGTCGAGACGATCCATGATTCCGCCGTGCTCCGGTAGCAGGTGCCCCATGTCCTTGACGCCCAGATCGCGCTTGAGCAACGACTCCGCCAGATCTCCAGCGGTCGCGGTGAAGACCGCTACCAGACCCACCAGAGCACCTTGCCACCACGTGGCGTCGAGCAAGAGTGGGACGACGATCGCCGAACCCACCGTGGCTGCGATCAACGAACCACCCAAGCCCTCCCACGACTTCTTCGGACTCACCGACGGGGCCATCGGGTGCTTTCCGAAGCGGACGCCGGCGGCGAAACCGCCGGTGTCGCTGAGGACGACCGCCAAGATGAAGACCACGATCCGGTCTGCGCCGTCGTCGGCGTTCGCCATCAGTACTGCTGCCGACGCCAGAAGTGGCACGTACACCGCCACGAAGGCGCCGACCACCATGTCGCGCCCGAGCCGGTCGTTCGCGGCCCCTGCCAGTCGGGCAGCTGCGACGGCCACGACGGTCAGTACCAGTGCCACCGTGAGAGCGTCCGTACCGTCGGCGTAGGCGGCCACCACCATGGCCGCTCCGCCCACCATCAAGGGCACCCTCGGCACGTGGATCGTGCGGGTCTCGAGCACCGAGCAGACCTCGTACACGGCCACCACCACGGCAACCGCCACCAACGCCACGAAGAGCGCAGTCGCCGAATAGACCGTGATGAGCACGAGCGCCGCCATCGACACCCCGACGGCAGTCGCGACGGGGACGTTGCGTCCCGACCGTCGCTTCTTGGCTGCCGCTGGTGCGGTCCCGGTCGCGCGCTCAGCCGACCCAGAGGGGTCTGTCATCAGACTTCGAGGAGCTCGGCTTCCTTGTGCTTGAGCAGATCGTCTACTTGTGCCGTGAACTTGTGGGTCAGCTCGTCGAGCTGCTTTTCGGCTCGTCGGACGTCGTCCTCGCCGACCTCGCCATCCTTCTGCAGCTTGTCGAGGTGATCCTTGGCGTGACGACGTACGTTGCGCATAGCGACGCGCGCGTCCTCCGCTTTGTGCTTGGCCACCTTGATGAACTCTTTACGACGCTCCTCGGTCAGCGGCGGAAAGGAGATCCGGATGATCGTGCCGTCGTCGACCGGATTCACCCCGAGATCGGAGTCGCGAATGGACTTCTCGATGGCAGACAGGGCGCCTTTGTCGTAGGGCGTGACGATCATCTGACTCGGCTCGGGCGACTGGAACGAGGCCAGCTGGTTCACCGGAGTTGGAGTGCCGTAGTAGTCGGCCAGGATCTTGCTGAACATCGCCGGGTTGGCCCGACCCGTCCGGATCGAGGAGAAATCCTCCTTGGCCACCGATATGGCCTTGCCCATCTTCTCCTCGGCCTCACGCATGGTCTCAGCGATCATCGACTTCCACCTTCTCCTCAGACGTCCTGCGCCACAAGCGTGCCGATCTTCTCACCCCGAACGGCGCGGGC
>JAHEKZ010000007.1:47344-62550 GCA_024644435.1 Actinomycetes bacterium
ATGGCCTTGCCCATCTTCTCCTCGGCCTCACGCATGGTCTCAGCGATCATCGACTTCCACCTTCTCCTCAGACGTCCTGCGCCACAAGCGTGCCGATCTTCTCACCCCGAACGGCGCGGGCGATGTTGCCCTCCTCCAGCAGGTCGAACACGATGATCGGCAGCTGGTTGTCGCGGCAGAGGCTGAAGGCCGTGGCGTCGGCGACCTTCAGCTCGCGGGCCAGCGCCTCATCGAAGCTCAGCCGGTCATAGCGCACGGCGTTCGGGTTCGTCTTGGGATCATCGTCATACACACCATCGACGCTCTTGGCCATGAGAACCACCTCGGCCGAGACCTCGAGGGCCCGCTGGGCGGCGGTCGTGTCCGTCGAGAAGTACGGGGCCCCCAGACCTGCCCCGAAAATCACCACCCGGCCCTTCTCGAGGTGCCGGATGGCCCGCCGGGGAACGTAAGGCTCAGCGACCTGCCCCATCGTGATCGCCGTCTGCACCCGCGTTTCGACGCCGCACTTCTCCAGGAAGTCCTGAAGCGCCAGACAGTTCATGACCGTGCCGAGCATTCCCATGTAGTCGGCCCTCGAGCGGTCCATCCCCCGCTGGGACAGCTCGGCTCCGCGGAAGTAGTTGCCGCCACCAATGACGACAGCCACCTGGGCGCCGCTGGCAACCACATCGGAGATCTGCCTGGCGATCGCGGCCACCACATCAGGGTCGACCCCGAGCCCACCGTTCCCGGCGAAGGCCTCACCCGAGAGCTTGAGCAGAACACGACCGAAGCCGCCCTGCACTCGGGCGGAGCTGGGGTGTTCCTCACTCATGGGCGTCTCCTCGGTCAGTCCTACCGGGACAGTCTCAGACCTGGCCGACCTCGAACCGAGCGAACCTGTGCAGGGTGACTCCGGAGGCGGACAGCACCTGCTCCACCGACTTCTTCTGGTCCTGCACACTCGGCTGGTCCTGGAGTACGACCTGCTTGTAGAACCCGGTGACCCGACCTTCGATGATCTTCGGAAGGGCCGCCTCAGGCTTTCCTTCCTCGCGAGCAGTGGCCTCGGCGATGCGTCGCTCGTTCTCGACCACGTCGGCCGGGATCTCGTCGCGACTGAGGTACTGCGGCCGCATGGCCGCCACCTGCATCGCGGCACCGCGCGCGGCGTTCTCGTCGTCGCCATCGAAGGCGACGAGCACACCGACCGAGGGCGGCAGGTCGCTTGCCCGCTTGTGCAGGTAGACAGCGGTGGGGCCGTCGAAGACCGCCACGCGACCGAGCACGAGCTTCTCGCCGATGACCGTCGCCAACGCATCGATGGCCTGCTGCACACTCTGGCCGTCGGCCAGCGTCTGGGCCGCCAGCTCCTCGCTGGTCGAGACCTTGGTCGCCGCAGCGAGGTCGGCGATCTGGCTACCGAGCTGCTGGAACTGGTCGTTCTTGGCGACGAAGTCGGTCTCGCAGTTGAGCTCGATCAGTGCACCACCGGACGCGGCCACCAAGCCATTGGCCGCTGTCCGCTCTGCGCGCTTGCCGAGGCTCTTGGCGCCCTTGATGCGCAGGACCTCAATCGCCTTGTCGAAGTCACCGCCGGCCTCTTCCAGCGCCTTCTTGCTGTCCATCATCCCTGCGCCGGTCGCCTCGCGGAGACGCTTGACGTCAGCAGCTGAGACGTTCGCCATGGGTTTCCTTCCGTCGTCGTGTGTACTGCCGTGGTGGGCTGACCGAAGTCAGGCGTTGGTCGCGCCGGCCTCAGCGGTCGGCTCGGTGGCTGCCGCCTCGGCGACCGGTGCGTCGCCAGCCGGTGCGTCGCCAGCCGGTGCGTCGCCACTGAGCAGCTCGCGCTCCCACTCAGGCAGGGGCTCGTCTGCGCCTGGTTCGGCTGCCTCGGGCTTGGCGTCGCCAGCCGCAGCGCCGGCGCGCGAGACCAGACCGTCGGCGACGCCGTCGGCGATGACGCGAGTCAGCAGGGCGACGGACCGAATGGCGTCGTCATTGCCCGGGATCGGATAGTCGACATCGTCTGGGTCACAGTTGCTGTCGAGGATGGCGACCACCGGGATGCCAAGCTTCTTGGCCTCGTCGACGGCAATGGACTCCTTGTTGGTGTCGATCACCCAGAGGGCGCTCGGAATCTTGGCCATGTCGCGGATTCCACCCAGCGTGCGCTCCAGCTTGACCTTTTCGCGGCGCAGAACCAGGAGCTCCTTCTTGGTGAGACCTGATCCCGCGACAACGTCGAAGTCGATCTCTTCCAGCTCCTTGAGGCGCTGGAGCCGCTTGTGCACGGTCTGGAAGTTGGTGAGCATTCCACCGAGCCAGCGGTGGTTGACGTAGGGCATGCCCACGCGGGTGGCCTGTTCCGCGATGGCCTCTTGCCCCTGCTTCTTCGTGCCGACGAACATGATCGTGCCGCCGTGGGCGACCGTCTCTTTGACGAACTCGTAGGCGCGGTCGATGAAAGCCAGCGACTGCTGCAGGTCGATGATGTAGATGCCGTTGCGCTCGGTGAAGATGAATCGCTTCATCTTGGGGTTCCACCGACGGGTCTGGTGACCGAAGTGGACACCGCTCTCGAGCAACTGCCTCATGGTGACGACGGCCATGGCCGTACTCTCCTTACCCGCGCTCACGCGCGGCACTCGGTTCTGTTCACGACGGCGCCGCAAACCCTGATGCCTGTCGCGGCCTGCCGAACCGGTCTGGAGACCGGGTCGGACCGAGTGGCCAACCCCCGCACCCGTAACACGGGGCGAGCGGGACGGACATGCGAAGTCACCCTGCGGACAGGGTGCTGAGGAAAGTCTACGGCCACGCCCACAGGCGGCCTAATCGGGCTTGGCCTGGCTCTCCACAGGTCCAACCCAGGTCTTCGCCGTCCCCAGCTGGACCCATCACCGCACCCGGACACTGTTGGCCGACCCACCATGGGTGACCATGACCCCTTTTTCTCTCGGGCTCGCCGCCGCGGTGGCGGCAGCCCTCGCCGTCAGCGGCTCGCTCTGGGCCCCCACGCCCGGCGTTCCGGCCGGACGAACGGGCGCCCAGGACGCGCCGACCTCCGCCGCCCAGTGGCCGGTACGGTCCGCGACCATCGAGCGCGCGTTCGAGAGCCATGAGCAGTTCGGCCCCGGCCATCGCGGCGCCGATCTGTCGGCCTGGCCGGGCCAGAGCGTCCGATCGGCACTCCCTGGCGTAGTCGTCTTCGCCGGGCAGGTGGCCGGGCGGGGCGTCGTCGTGGTGAACCACGGAGACGACCTTCGCACCAGCTACCTACCGGTGCGGCCAGGCGTCGCGGCCGGTGACCAGGTCGCCGCCGGCGATCGCGTGGGCCGGCTTGCCCCCATGGCCCACTGCCCCACGACGTTCTGCCTGCACTGGGGCGCCCGAATCGGGAAGACGTACGTCGACCCGGTGACTGTGCTAGCGGGACCCGTGGTCCTGCTACCGCCGTGACAGCTAGTCGGGAGTGTCGCCGAGGCGTCCCCGCAGCTGGAGGACCGCCTTGGTGTGCATCTGACAGATGCGGCTCTCGGTGACGCCGAGCACCTGGCCGATCTCGGCCAGGGTGAGCCCCTCGTAGTAGTAGAGGGTCACCACGATCTTCTCGCGCTCCGGAAGCTGGTTGATCGCCTTGGCGAGCAGGTACTTGGTCTCTTCGGACTCGAATGCGGCCACCGGGTCTTCGGCCTTGGTGTCTTCCAAGGTATCGACCAAGCTCAGCTTGTCGCCCTTCTCGCCACCCACGTTGAGCAGCTCGTCGAGCGCTACGACGTTGACGAAGGAGACCCGGCTGAAGATGGTGTGCAGCTCGTCGAGCGTGATACCCATCTCCTCGGCGACCTCGGGCTCGGTCGGGGTGCGGTGCAGCTTGGCCTCGAGCGAGGCATAGGCGCGCTCGACCTCGCGGGCCTTGTAACGCACCGACCGGGGAATCCAGTCGATCGAGCGAAGCTCGTCGATGATGGCTCCACGGATACGACTGATCGCGTACGTCTCGAACTTGATGGCACGTTCGAGGTCGAACTTCTCGATGGCGTCGATCAGGCCGAAGATTCCGTACGAGACAAGGTCAGCTTGCTCGATGTTGGGCGGCAGCCCCACACCAACCCGCCCCGCGACGTACTTGACCAACGGCGAGTAGTGCAGGATCAACCGCTCGCGAAGGCTCTGTTCAGCGGTGTCCTTGAAGTCGCGCCACAGTTTCTGGAGCGCCGCCTCCGCCGCCGCCGCTTCGTCCAAGGCATCGAGTGCGTCGGCGTCGAGCTCGTCATTGTCGGCCGCCTTGGCGGCCGCGGCCTTGCGTGCAGAGGCTTTGCTGGGTGGTGGAGAGCCCGTTGCCTTCTTGGCAGCAGCCGCGGCCTTGGCCGGAGCCTTCGACGCCGCTGGCACCGTGGCGCTCTGCTTCTTCGCTGCGGTCTTCTTGGCTGCGGGCTTCTTGGCTGCCGTCTTGGCTGGACTCTTGGCCGCGGCCTTGGCTGGACTCTTCGCAGGGGCCTTGGCTGCGCTCTTGCGAGCAGCCGACCGCCCAGAGGACGCCTTGGACGCGGGTGCGTCCGGTTCAGGCGCGGGGGTGCGCTTGGTCATACGCCCTCTTCAGTCGGTCAACAGAGACATGAGTGTAGATCTGGGTCGTCGCGAGCGTAGCGTGCCCCAGCAGCTCTTGGACTGAGCGCAGATCCGCGCCGCCCTCCAGCAGGTGCGTGGCTGCGGTATGCCGCAAACCATGCGGGCCGATATCGGGTGCGTTCTCGACCATGGCCAGGTGCTCGTGTACCAGGGTACGAACCGCGCGCTGGTCGATGCGACGCCCCCTCCTCCCGAGAAAGAGTGCCGGGCCGCTGTCGGCCGTCACCAGCTCAGACCGCCGACCCCGCAGCCAGACATCGAGAGCTGCTTGCGCTGGCCCCCCGTACGGCACGGTGCGCTCCTTGGAGCCCTTGCCGAACACCCGGACGGTCCGCCTAGAGTCGTCGACGTCGTCGATGTCGAGCCCACAGAGCTCGCTGACGCGAATCCCTGTCGCATAGAGGAGTTCCAGGATCGCAGCATCACGTGCCCCGAGCGGATCCTCGTCAGCTCCGGCCCGTGTGGTGGCACCGTCCAAGAGCTCCACCACCTGACTCGATCCCAGCACTTGCGGAAGTGTGCGGTGCGCCTTCGGCCGAGCCAGGCGGGCGCCGGCGTCGCTGGCCGCCCAGCCCGCCCGTTCCACCCACCGGGTGAAGGTACGCGCCGCCGATGCTTTGCGAGCGATGGTGCTGCGGGCTCGGCCCGTGGTCTGCTGCAGGGCGAGCCAGCTTCTGAGATCGGCCAGCTCGAGCTGGCCGGCCGAGGTATGGCCGCGACGGGCCGCGTGCTCCAGAAGGGACGCGATATCAGCCGAGTAGGCCCTGATCGACCGTGGGGACAGGCCACGCTCAGATCGCAGATGTCGCTCGAAAGCGACGGCTGCTGCCTCGAGCTCAGCGGGCAGCGCGTCCGGCTCACATGCTGGCTGGGGCGACACCGGTCCACCGTGCGCGAGTCGCGCCTCCGAGGCAAGCCCCCGCGCCGCTCGAGCTCAGCGTTGCGCGCGGACGACGGTGTCGGCAGCACCTGGAACCCGGACGAAACCGGCAGAAGACTCCCGCACCAGGCCCGCGGCCACCAGACGCAGCAGCACGCCCCCGGTCGCGCCGGCATCGACCCCGGCGGCCACCGAAAGATCGGCTACCGAGGCGGCCGACTCGGCCGGCATCGACTCGAGCACGCGGAGGGCCATTGGGTCGAGGGCGTCCCGAACCCTGCGCAAGGGATCGGATCGATCGGCGAGCTCGCCGATCATGCCGACCTCCTCAATCACCTCCGACGCATCTGTGACCAGGCGCGCAGGTTCGTCGCCGCGCGCCAGCCGGTGACATCCCACGGACATCGATGAGGTGACCGGCCCCGGGACCACCAGGACCGGGCGCCCAAGACGTCGCGCCACCGCAGCCGTGTTGAGCGCCCCCGACCGATGAGCGGCCTCCACGACCAGAGTGCCGCGGGTCAGGGCGGCGATGATCCTGTTGCGAAGCAGGAATCGTGGCTTGGTCGGAGTGCAACCCGGAGCGAACTCCGACACGAGGGTGCCCCCTTCTGCGCGGATGCGGGCAAAGAGCGAAGCATGCCCCCGCGGATACGCGACATCGATGCCGAACGCGAGCGCCGCGATGGTGGCTCCCCCACCGGCAAGAGCACCACGGTGAGCGGCCGCGTCAATGCCATAGGCCCCGCCTGAGACAACTGCCCAGCCCCGCACTGCCAGATCGGTCGCCAGGTCGCTTGCCACATGCAGCCCGTACTGCGTTGCTGCTCGAGCCCCGACGATCGCCACCGACCTGGCGGCCGCCAGGCGCAGCTCCGCTCCCACCACGAAGAGCCCCCACGGTGCCGCCGCTCCCAGGTGGTCGAGCTGGGTCGGCCACTCCCCGTCACCAGGCACGAGGTATCGCCCGCCGCCGTCGGCCCACGCATCGTGCTGCCCGATCGGAGCCAGCCCGAGGCGCGCGCGGTAGTGCTGCACCCCCGTAAGGGTGTGGTCGTCCTGTTCGATGCGAGCCAGCACCTCGCACGCTGAGCTGGCGGCAAGAGCAGCTCCGAGTCGTTCGTCGCCTGGCTCGGCGAGCTGGGACAGCCGCATCCGGGCCTCGCGCTCATCGGTCACGCAGCCCACGGCAGTCCCCCTCCGCGCAGCTGGACGGCCGCGGCGACCTCGGCCGCGCCCGGTCGGTCGACACCTCCCAGGTCAGCAAGCGTCCAGGCGACGCGAAGGACCCGATCGACGCCGCGGCCTGTGAGCCGGCCTCGCGCCGCTTCGTCGAGCGCGACCGCTGTCCCGTCGCGGGTGGCCGCGTGAACCGAACGGAGGGCCGACCCGGGCACTTCCGCGTTGGTGGACCACGGCTGACCTGCGAAACGACGACACGCGCGATCGCGCGCCTGCATGACCCGGCCTCGCACCGTCGCGCTCGATTCGCCCGAACCGCCCTCGACCAGCTCAGCTCGCGTGAGCGGCAGCACAGGGACCTGCAGGTCGAGCCGATCCAACAACGGCCCACTCAGCCGAGCTGAGTAACGGCGCTTCTGGTCTGGGGTACAGACACAGTCAAGACCGCGGCCACCGCCACGACCGCACGGACACGGGTTCGCTGCCAAGACCAGCTGGAAGCGTGCGGGGTAGGTGACGGTGGCGTCACCGCGGGCGAGCTCGACGGCCCCCCGCTCCATGGGCTGTCGAAGCGTGTCGAGGACTACTCGACTGAACTCAGGTGCCTCGTCCAGAAAGAGAACTCCGCGGTGCGCCAGGCTGACTGCTCCGGGCCGGGCCACCCCAACACCGCCACCGACGAGTGCGGCCGCAGATGCTGTGTGGTGAGGCGCCTGGAATGGCGGCTCGACCACCATTGGGCGCTGCGGATCGAGCGACCCGGCAACCGAGTGGACGGCCGTCACTTCGAGCACCTGCTCGGTGGTCAGCGGCGGGAGCACCCCCGGCAGCCGCTCGGCAAGAAGACTCTTGCCCGCGCCGGGCGAACCGTGCAGCAGCAGGTGGTGGCCGCCCGCAGCCGCGACCTCGACGGCGAGGCGCGGAGTGGCCTGGCCACTGACGTCGCTGAGGTCGGGGCCCTGCCGTGGCGCGGTGCTCGGAATGGCCGCCACGGCCCATCGGGGCTCGTCGTCACCACGAAGGACCCCGAGCACCTCGCCGAGGGATGAGGCGATGGCCACCTCGGCCCCCGGCACCAGCGCGGCTTCCCCTCCAGATGCCTCAGCGACCACGAGGCGAGGGCGACCAGCACGGACGGCCGCCAAGACCATGGGGAGAACACCGTGGACGGGCCGGACGGCGCCGTCCAGCCCTAACTCGGCGATCATCACCCACTTCTGTGTGCTGCCGACGGGGAGCGCGTCGAACGCGGCGAGGCAGGCACAGGCCAAAGCAAGGTCGAGACCGCTTCCTCGTTTGCGTACCGAGGCAGGCGACAGGCTCGCCGTGACCCGGCAGGCCTTCCACGCCATGCCCGTGTTCGTAATTGCCGCGCGTACTCGATCGCGGGCCTCGCGCACCGCCGAGTCGGGAAGGCCGACCAGTGTGAGCCCGGGGATTCCTGGGCTGGCGTCGACCTCCACCCGGACGAGCGTTCCCTGGACGCCGGTCAACGTGACGGTGTAGGCGCTGGCGGTGCTCAACCGATCGCTCCGCGAACATGCTCGATCTCGGGCTCTCCGGCGCCCAGAATGATGCCGACGACGTCGATCCGGATTTCGAACGGGCGCACGCGGTGCTCTCGGATCCAGCACGCGGCGAGCCGACGGAGCCGAGCCGTCTTCGTCGAGGTGATCGCCTCTAACGGATGACCGAAACGGGCGCTGCTGCGCGTCTTGACCTCGCACACGACGAGGGCGTCACCCTCTTTGGCCACGATGTCGATCTCTCCCACCTCGCAGCGCCAGTTGCGGTCGAGAACGATCAGCCCCTGCGATATCAGGTGCGCAGCAGCGAGGTCTTCCCCGAGCCGGCCGCGTACGTCCTTGGCACGCATCAGCACCACCTCCGGCCACGAGGGTCGCGGAGCTGTGGCTCACGAAACAGTGTGCGGAGCCAAACTGGGGAGAACCCGGCGCAACCTAACCTGTGGACGAGTGGACGTGTCAGACCGGCGGGAGGTCGCCCGGATCGAAGTCCGCCGGCACTGTCTCCTCGACATTGACATCCTTGAAGGTCAGCACCTTCACCTCGCGCAGGAACCGGGTGGGGCGGTAGAGGTCCCAGACCCAGGCATCGGTCAGATGAACCGCCACATACGCATCAGATCCCTCGACGGGGCGCACCTGGACGTCCACGGTGTTCGCGAGGTAGAACCGGCGGTCGGTCTCCACCACATACCGGAAGAGCGACACGACGTCTCGGTACTCGCGGTACAGCGCCAACTCGAGCTCGGCCTCGTACCGCTCAAGGTCCTCTGCACTCATCGGCCCACCTCCTCCCTCGTTGCGCTGACGACTCCCGCTCTCTGGCGGGACACGCCTACCCGCCAGGAAGGATCAGGCAGAACGGATGGTCCTCTGGGTCGAGGAAGACCCGAAAGAGTGTGCCCGGCTGCACCTCGTGCTTCCGCGCTCCGATCGCCAGCACCGCAGCCTCGCCGGAATCCAGGTCGTCGAGCTCAAAATCGAGGTGCTCCTGCTGAGGGTGCTCCTGGCCCGGCCACTGCGGTGGCTGGTAGTCGTCCACCCGCTGAAACCCCAGCGTGGCCCCGACATCGCTCGCGAGCGTTACCCAGTCGGCATCGGAGGCGTTCTCGTCGATCGGCCAGCCGGTGATGGCTGAGTAGAACGCGGCCAGCGTCCGGGGGTCGCGGCAGTCGACGGCTGTCCAGGCAAGACGAGCGATAGCGGCCATGCGGGCAGTATGCCATCGCGAGGGCGTCCGGTCGCCGCCACTTTGCTACGGTCGAGGGAGTCGCCATCACCGAGGTGACTCCGGACGAGACGCGCCGTACCCGGCCCTGCACGACGACGCACGAGGAGTCGTTGTGTCAGCTCTCACTCCACGCAAGCTCATCGAAGGTCGGCCCGTCCTGGTCGTTGTCGACATCCAGGGCGGCGAGTCGGTCGACGGATCAGAGTCGGCCATCCCGTTCATGCCCGGCTACCAGGAGGCGATGGACCGAGCACCGTCCCTGGTCGCCAAGGCTCGCGAGTGCGGCGTACCGGTGATCTTCTTCCAGGAGGCGCACCGACCAGACCTGGTCGACTTCGGACGAGAGCTCGACGGAGCAGAGGACGTCCACCTCATCGAGGGCGAGGCAGGCACCGAGATCGCCCCGACCCTCGGAGTGCGCCCCGACGACTACGTCATCCGCAAGCGGCGCTACTCATGCTTCTTCGGCACCGACTTCGAGATCCTGCTCAAGGGCCTCCGCGCAGACACCCTGATCCTGATCGGCGGCCACACGGACGTGTGCGTCCACTACACCTTCGTCGATGCCCACCAGCACGACTACTTCTGCCGAGTGGTCGAGGATGCCGTCGCAGGTTCCAGCCGCGATGCCCACGACGCCGCACTGCGGGCGATGGAATATCTCCAGACCGGCGCCGGGCGGTCGGCAGCTGATGTGGAGAAGGCTTTCGACCAGCTGGCCGCCGAGTAGCGGCCCAATGGGCGGGAGGAAGTCGCCCGCTCAGGCTCCGAGTCGCCAGCTGAGACGGTGGTGCTCGCAAGGGCCATGCAGACGCAGCTGCTCGCGATGGTGGTCCGATGCGTACCCCTTGTTGTCCTGCCAGCCGAAGTGCGGATGACCTGTCGAAAGATCGGCCATCATCGCGTCCCGGGTCGTCTTGGCGATGACGCTGGCCGCGGCAACCGAAGCACAGGAGAGATCGGCCTTGACCTCCGTGACGACCGGGGGAACGTCCAACACCGGCCACGGGGGCTCAGCGGCGGGCTCGACGCTCACCTCCCACAACCCGGGCTCGTCTGCGGTGCTGGCCACGGCCGACGCCCTGAGCCAGTTGAACGACCCATCGAGGAGCACCACGTCGGGCCGGATGTCCAACGACGCCAGGGCACGAAGCCCGGCCAGACGCAGGGCCCGGGTGAGCCCCCAGGTGTCGATCTCCTCGGGGGATGCATGCCCGACAGCGCTGTCCCGGCACCACTTCTGGATGGACGGCACGAGTGCCTCTCGACGGGCGGGGGTCAGAAGCTTGCTGTCCGCCAGACCGGCCGGAACTCGACCCGCGTCGGCGTCCACCACAACGACACCCACCGACACGGGACCGGCGAGCGCCCCGCGTCCCACTTCGTCGCAGCCGGCGAGAAACCGGCCCCCGCTGCGGAGCAGCGCCTTCTCGCGGCGGAGTGATGGACGGTGAGTCACGGCATCACCGCCGGACCGACCGCCACCGGCACGGTCGGGGGGCCTTCGTGCAGTAGTCGTCCCAGCTGCTGGGCGAGATCGGGTGGAGCCACGAGCTCGTCGAAGCGCTCGAGCTCGGCAACCGAGAACCAGCGGTGCCCGGAGAGGTAGCGGCGCTCGAGCGGCGTATGACGCGAGTCGTCAACCTCGTGACTGTCGATCTTGGTGAAGTAGAACACCTCGTCCTGGTCATACCGGACGCCGTCGAAAGAGAACTCGAAGCGACGGGTCCACACCAGGGGTCCGGGAACCTCCAGCTCAAGTCCGACCTCCTCGACCAGCTCACGGAGAGCCGCGTGCTCAGGCGACTCGCCCGGATCGATGCCACCGCCCGGGGTGTGCCAGACGGCAGGTCCCGGACGCTGGGGGTCGCCGCCTCGCAGCAACAGAACCCGATCGGCAGCATCGACGATGACCATGCGTGCCGACGACCGACGAACAGGAGCCACGGCGTCAGCCTAGCCAGCCGCGCGGTGCCTACGAGACATTGTCGAACGTGGAAGGCCGGTCGATGAGCGCCCAGTGGTCGGCGGGCCAGATCACCGCAACCGTCCGGCCCTGAACCCGTTCTTCGGGTACGAACTTCTGCAGCGCCTTCTGGCAGCGCGAGTCCTCCGAGACCGATCGATGGTCGCCCATCACCCACAGGTACCCGGCCGGCACAGCCGCCTCGAACTCGCCAGAGCACCCCACGGGGGCGTCGCCCGGACTGTCGCCCGGGTAGAGATATGACTCGTCCAGCGGCTGGTCGTTGACGGTGACGCGCCCCTGCGGGTCGCAGCAGGCCACTGTGTCGCCGCCGATCCCGATCACCCGTTTCACGAGATCGCCCTCGGCGGGGTCTGGGGCGACACCGACGAACTCGAGGACACGGCGGACGGGGTTGGAATGAGGAGTCGCGTCCGGCAACCAGGTGCCGGGGTCGGCGAAGACGACGACTTCACCACGACTGACGGTCCCCAGTCGGGTGCTCAGCTTGCTCACCACGATCCAGTCGTTCTCGGCGAGCGTCTGCTCCATCGACCCCGACGGGATGTAGTACGCCTGCGCCACGAACGCGCGGACGACGGCGGACACAGCCAGCGCCACGACGATGACAAGGACCACCTCGAAGAGCCAGTGGGTACGGCGTCGCGACGAAACTCCGCTGTGGGTGTCCGACTGTGCCATGTGTCCTCCCGAGCAGTTGTCGACCTGACCCTAGAGGCTTAGACGGGATTTCCGGAGCGGATCGGTGCGTCGCATTTCCAGAACACAGCGCTGGCCGCCAACTACTTCGAGCTCGATTCCTTCTCGAGTGACACATCGGTCTGCGCGGCGTCGATCGCCTCGTTGTCGATGGTGTCTGGCCGCGTCAGGAACGAGGTGTCGGAGAACGGCCAGATGATGACGAACGCCCGGCCCACCACGCTGTCAATCGGGATCGCGCCTCCCCCGGGGTCGCCGATGTGCGCCCGAGAGTCAGAGGAAGCAGCCCGGTGGTCGCCCATGACCCAGAGACGGTTGTCAGGCACCCGGATGTCGAAGGGGTCGTTCGACGGCTTGTTGCCGTCGAAGATGTAAGGCTCGTCGATCGGAACACCGTTGACCGTGAGCTGGCCGTTCTTGTCGCAGCACTTCACTCGGTCACCTGGCAGCCCGATGACCCGCTTGATGTAGTCCTTCTCACTGGCGCTGGCAAACCCGAAGGCCCCGGCCACGGACTTCAGGGCTCGAGTGACGGGGTTGCCGGCGTCGGCGACCGGGATCTCGGGGTCCCACGAGTCGACACCATTGAAGACGATCACGTCGCCGCGCTGGATGTCTCCCAGGGTGTAGGCAAGCTTGTTGACCATGACCCGGTCACCCACCTGCAGGGTGTTCTCCATCGACCCCGAGGGGATGTAGAAGGCCTGGATCAGAAAGGTCTTGAGCAGGAATGCCAGCACCAGTGCGATGACAACCAGCACCGGCAGCTCTCGCCAGAAAGATGACGGGCGCTTGACCTTCGTCGAGTCGGGCGTGCCCGCGGCTGCCGAAGATGGCGCGGCGTGCGACGTCACCGTGCCGACGACGTCTCTCGGCGCTCCTTGATCTTGGCTGCCTTGCCACGGAGATCGCGCAGGTAGTACAGCTTCGCTCGGCGAACCGCACCACGGCTGACGACGTCGATCTGCTCAATCACTGGAGAGTGCACCGGGAACGTCCGCTCGACACCGACGCCGTAGCTGACCTTGCGGACGGTGAAGGTCTCGCGGACCCCGCCACCGGAACGTCGGATGACGATTCCCTGGAAGATCTGGACGCGGCTCTTGTTGCCCTCGATGACGCGTACGTGGACCTTGAGCGTGTCGCCAGCGCGGAAGTCAGGGATGTCGCTGCGCAGCGAGGCCGCGTCAAGGGAGTCGAGCGTGTGCATGGGGCTCTCCAGCGGCTGCCACAGGTCAGCCGAGCGTGGGTCAGCGACGGCGGTGGACGCCGTGCGCATCACGGGATGTACAGAACGCCTACGACGCGAGGTGCCCCCTGTGGCAGGAACGACACGCGACGAACGGCTTGCCTAGTCTGCCACAGGCGGCGAGTCTGCCCGAAATCGGCCGTCCACCACTCGCCACCCGAGGTCGGCGATCGTGTCGAGGTCGAGCCGGTCGAGCCGGTCGGGGTCGAGCCGGGCGATCAGATCAGGCCGCACCCGGGCGGTGCGGCGCAGGGCGGCGGCGCGGCGCGCCTTGGCGATCTCGCCGTGGTGCCCGGACAACAGGACCTCGGGGACGTCGAGCCCTCGCCAGGTATCTGGCTTTGTGTAGGTCGGGCCCTCGAGGATCCCGTCGACGTGCGACTCGTCGACGAGGGAGCCCTCGTTCCCGAGCACGCCAGGAAGAAGCCGACCGACCGCCTCGATGATGGCCAGGGCCGCGACCTCGCCTCCGTTGAGCACGTAGTCGCCGAGCGACACCTCGCGGACCCGGAAGCGCGTTGCGGCATCCTCAGCGACCCTGGCGTCGATTCCCTCGTATCGGCCGCACCCGATCACCAGCCATGGCTCAGCCGTCAAGTCCTCGGCCGCACGTTGGGTGAAGGGCTCACCTGCGGGCGTCGGGACCAAGAGGAGGGGGTCACTCCCTGTCCGCGAGGCTCGGACGTGGTCGAGCGCTGCCCCCCACGGTTCCGGCTTCATCACCATGCCTGGGCCGCCGCCGTACGGACTGTCGTCAACGGTTCGGTGGCGGTCATGGGTGAAGTCGCGCAGGTCGTGCACTGCAATATCGAGCACACCGTCGCGGCGCGCCTTACCGAGCAGCGACAGGTCGAGCACGTCGAAGTACTCGGGAAAAATGGTGACGACATCGATCTCCATCGGAGTCAGCCCGAACCGAGATCGAGCAGCCCGTCCGGAAGGTCGACGACGATGCGCCCCGCCGAGACGTCGACCTCAGGAACAAGGGACGCAACGAACGGCACTAAGGCATCGCGCCCCTCTGGCCGCTTCACGACCAGCAGGTCTTGAGCTCCGTGCACCACTTCACCCACTGTGCCGAGCGGGACTCCTGCGCGGTCGACGACGCTCAGTCCCACCAGTTGATGGTCGTAGAACTCGTCAGGGTCCGCCGGGCGCTCATCAGGGTCGACATCGACGGACAGGACCACACCCCGTAGCTCCTCGACCATGGAGCGGTCGGTCACACCCTCCAGATGCAGCAGCAACCGCCCACTGTGCCACCGCATCGTCTCGATGGTCAGCGTCGGGTGCGTAACGTTGTCGGTGATCAGGGTCGTCCCGGCCGAGAATCGTCGCTCGGGCTCGTCCGTTCGCAGCTCCACATTCACGTCTCCCCGCACACCGTGCGGGCGGCCGAGCCGGCCTACGACGACCTGCACCGCTCAGCGCCCGTGAGTGATGAGGGTGTTCAAGGTCAGCGTGACCCTGCAGAGTCCATGAAGTCGACCCGAACTCGGCGCTTGGCCAGAGCGTCAGCAACGACTCGTACCGACGACGCGGTGCGCCCTGCACGCCCGATCACCCTGCCGAGGTCGTCGGGGTGCACCCTGACCTCGTACAGGCGCCCTCCGCGACGCTGTTCGCGGAGCCGCACCTGCACATCGTCCGGGTGGTCGACGATCCCCCGGATCAGGTGGTCCAGGGCCTGCTCGATCATGCGCTCGCCGGGGCGTCGCCCGTGTCGCCGGCCGGTGTCTCAACCGGCGTCTCAGCCGCGGCGTCGGCGGTCGTGTCAGCCGCCGCCTCGGCGGGAGCCTCGACAACGTCCTTGGCCTCTGCCTTGGCCTCCGCCT
>JAHEKZ010000007.1:62650-65602 GCA_024644435.1 Actinomycetes bacterium
GCTTCGGTCGGCTGCGCACCGACACCGAGCCAGTACTGGACGCGTTCAGAGTCGACCTGGATCAGCGAGGGGTCGTGGAGCGGGTGGTACTGCCCGATCTCCTCGATCGCACGTCCGCCACGGGCGGTACGGGCGTCGGCGATGACGATGCGGTAGTGCGGTTCGCGAACCTTACCGATGCGCTTGAGCTTGATCTTGACAGCCACGGTGGCGGGAACTCCTGGTTCTGGTGGGATTTGCGCTGCCTCACGGCGTGGGGTTGCCGAGCGTCAGAACAAAGGGACTCGACGGCCCTGGGCGGTGAGAGGGCCGCCAGCCCGTCGGGTTCAGCCGCTCAGTCTGCCAGAGACAGTCCTGTGGGCCCAAACCGCCTCAGCGACCCAGGAGGTCGGTGAAGGCGTCGGGGAGCTCGGTGAGCGTCTGAGGAGGAGCATCCGGTGACGCATCGACGTCCTGGGCGGCGTCCTGCTGGGCCTGCTGGGCACGCTTGGCCGGGTTGCCGCTCACCCGACCCTTCTTGCCCTTGGCCCCCTTCTTGCCCTTCTTGGGACGCGCCCCGCCCTTGCCTCCGGCGCCGCCCGGCATACCGGGGATGCTGGGCATCCCAGGGATGCCGCCGCCCTTGGCCATCTGGCTCATCATCTTGCGCGCCTCGAGGAAGCGGTTGACCAGCTGGTTCACGTCGCTGACCTGCGTTCCCGAGCCCGTCGCGATCCGCTGCCTCCGCGACGCGTTGAGGACCTTGACGTCGGCCCGCTCGCCGGGCGTCATCGACTGGATGATCGCGCGGATGCGGTCGAACTCGGTGTCGTCGAGGTTGTTGATGGCCTCCTTGTGCTCGCTCATGCCCGGGAGCATGCCGAGGAGCTTGCCGATGGAGCCCATCTTCTGCACGGCCTGCAGCTGGGAGAGGAAGTCCTCGAGGGTGAAGCTGCTCCCCGACGCCAGCTTGGCGGCCATCTCTTCGGCCTGGTCACGTTCGAAGACTTTCTCGGCCTGCTCGATCAGGGTGAGCATGTCGCCCATGTCGAGAATGCGAGAAGCCATGCGCTCGGGGTGGAAGACGTCAAACTCGTCGAGCTTTTCGCCGTTGCTGGCGAACATGATCGGCTTGCCGGTCACCCCTCGAACCGACAGGGCGGCGCCACCTCGGGCGTCACCGTCAAGCTTGGTCAGGACAACGCCGTCGAAGCCGACGCCGTCGAGGAAGGCTCGGGCCGTGGTGAGGGCGTCCTGGCCGACCATGGCGTCCAGGACAAAGAGCACCTCGTCGGGGTGGACGGCATCACGGATCTGGCGCGCCTGCTGCATCATCTCCTCGTCGACGCCGAGGCGGCCGGCCGTGTCGACGACGACGATGTCGTGCAGTTTGTCGTTGGCGTAGGTGATGGCGTCGCGCGAGACCCGCACGGGGTCGCCGACGCCACTGCCCGGTTCGGGAGCGAAGACCGACACCCCTGCGCGCTCGGCGACCACTTCGAGCTGCTGGACCGCGTTCGGGCGCTGCAGGTCTGCCGCCACGAGGAGAGGCTGGTGCCCCTGACCCTTCAGCCAGAGCGCGAGCTTGCCGGCCAGCGTGGTCTTACCCGCACCTTGCAGACCGGCGAGCATGATCACCGTCGGTGGGGTCTTCGCGAAGCGGATCCGCCGGGTCTCGCCGCCGAGGATCCCCACGAGCTCTTCGTCGACGATCTTGATGATCTGCTGGGCCGGGTTGAGCGCCTGCGACACCTCAGCGCCCTTGGCACGCTCACGCACTGCTGCGATGAAGTCCTTGACAACGGGCAGGGCCACGTCGGCCTCGAGCAGCGCCACCCTGATCTCGCGCAGGGTCGCGTCGATGTCGGCGTCGGAGAGCTTGCCCTTGCCGCGCAGGTTCTTGAACGTGGCGGTCAGGCGGTCCTGGAGCGTGGTGAACACGGGCAACCTTCGTGATGGGGGTCGACCTATCGAGGGTAACCGCTCGCGAACTGACGGCCGTTGTCAGTGGGCTGATCTAGGGTGGAAATTGCTCGAGGCGGATGGCCCACTGCGACGAACCCGATGACACGACGAGATCTCACCGCCTCCTCACAGATCCCGTTGTCGTCGAAAGGTTCGCCTCATGTTCCGCCCCAGCTCGCTTCCCGCGTCGCTCTCCGCGACGCTGGCCGAGGTGCGCGGGTGGGCCGACCCCACGGCATCCACACCTCTGCCCGCGCAGTCGCCGGACGCGCGGGCCGCGTGGGTCGCCGGGCTCCAGCAACTACGCGATGCGGTCGACGCGGCGATGCTCGCGGCAGTCGCTGACGTTGACGCAGCTGGAGACGGAGAGACCCTCCATGGGGCCGCGAACACCGCCAGCTGGCTCCGAGGCGCACTGGGCATGGCCCCCGGCGAGGCTTCCGAGCGTGTACGCCTCGCCCGACGGTGTCGCAACCTCCTCGCCGGGCCGGTGGGTCGTCTCCGCGACGGCCTCCTTACCTACGACCACCTCCGCAGCATCGACCGGGCTGTCCGATTCGTGCCCGAGGCTCAGCAGGCAGAAGCCGTTGCTCTCCTTGCCGATCTGGCAGTCACTGCGCCGGTGGCTGATGTGCGCACCGCCGGGCGACACCTGCGAATGGTCGCCGACCCCGACGGTGCGCTGGCCGACAGCGAGCAGCAGTTCGAGCGCCGTCATCTGACCCTGGCCCCCTTGCTGGATGGGATGACATCGATCGACGGGCTTCTCGACAGCGAGTCGGCAGCCGTGCTGAGGGCAGCTCTCGAGCCGTTCCTCGTACCAACCGGGCCGGAGGACGTCCGAACAGCAGCGCAGCGGCGGGCCGACGGGCTCACGGACATCGTCCGTAGCGCGTGCGACCACCGACTGCTCCCGATGGTGGGTGGCGAGCGACCCCACCTGCAGATTCTGATGGCTGGTGATCCCAAACCGGCACTCGATAGCGCACGACGTAGCCCCGACTCGCT
>JAHEKZ010000086.1 GCA_024644435.1 Actinomycetes bacterium
ATGGACGCCGCAACCTTGGACGTCGACAAGAACGACTCCGAGTACTACCGGCTCGATGTCGAGTACGCCATGCGCCTCACCTGGAGCGGCGAGTACGTCCATGCCGCCCCCTGGTCGGTCGCGTCGCAGGGCAAAGAGAACGTCAGCCACGGGTGCACTGGCCTGTCGCTGGAGGACGCCGGGTGGTTCTTCAACCTCTCCAAGCCGGGTGACGTGGTCAACTACGTCAACGGCTCACGTCAGCCGGAAGACTGGAACGGCTACACCGACTGGAACCTCTCGTGGGACGAGTGGAAGAAGGGCAGCGCCCTCTCCTAGCGTCCGGCCGTCCCGCCGAGTGCACACCTGAGTGACGCTTTCGCCTGCCGAGTGCACAGCTGGTGGACGTATTGGAACTTCGAGTGCACACCTGAGTGACGCCGCGGCCCACCGCCTGCTCACCGGGGGACAGGGGGTGACCCCGGAAGGGCCCGACTGCTGTGGAGGTGCTGAACCCACCCCCGGACGCTCACTCGTGGGGGGCGAAAGCTTTGGTTCGGGCGTCGTCGATCTCGTGGTCCCGGTCGGCCGTGATCTCGGCCTCGTGGTGGTTGGCCTCTTCGATCTCGGCAGCTGTCGGGATCGGCAGACGCTCGTCATAGAAGAAGTGCGAGAGCTTGGCCTGCAGCAGCTTGATGGCGTAGCCCTTCTGCTTGATCCCGTTGGCATCGTGCTTGGCGGGAATGGGCAGGGGCTGAGGTGCCTCATGACGGGCAAGGATCACGGCCCGCTCCTCGTCGCCGATCGGCTGGTGCTGCTCGTAGTACTTGCCGCTCGGCAGCCGCTTGATGACGCCGGACTCGTACCCGTGCAACAGCTTGTCGCGGTCGCGCCGCTGCAGCCCGAAGCAGATCCGCTTGGTGATCACGAACACCAACGGGGGGACGATGAAGATCGCAAATCGCATGAACCAGGTGATGACGAAGACGTTCACATCGAAGGTAGATGCGATCAGGTCGTTGCCGCCCTGGGTCCAGAGCAGCAAATAGAACGACAGGCCCATCGCACCTAGAGCGGTACGGGTGGGCGCATTGCGCGGGCGATCGAGCAGGTGGTGCGAGCTCTTGTCGCCGGTGGCCCACTGCTCAATGAACGGGTAGAGGGCCATCAGCGTGAAGATGATGCCCGGAAGAATGACCGCCGGGAACAGGACGTTCAGGCTGAGGTTCCACTGCCCGAAGAGCACGATCTCGATGTTCGGCATCAGGCGCAGGGCACCCTCGAGCCAGCCGATGTACCAGTCAGGCTGCGCACCCGCCGTAATCTGGTCGGGGATGTACGGGCCGTAGAGCCAGATCGGGTTGATCTGGAAGAGCCCACCCATGAATGCCGTGACACCGAAGACGACGAAGAAGAAGCCACCAGCCTTGGCGGTGTAGACCGGGAAGAGCGGATACCCGACGACGTTGCGCTCGGTACGACCCATGCCGGGGAACTGAGTGTGCTTCTGGAACCAGACCAGCATCAGGTGCACCGTGATGAGGGCCAGGATGATGCCGGGCACGAGGAGCACGTGGACGGTGTAGAGGCGGGGGATGAAGTCGGTGCCCGGGAACTCGCCGCCGAACACGAAGAAGGACATATACGTGCCCACCACGGGGAGCGAGAGCATGATGCCCTGGGCGATGCGCAGCCCGGTTCCCGACAGCAGGTCGTCGGGCAGCGAGTAGCCGGCGAAGCCCTCGAGCAGGGCCAAGGTCAGCAGTCCGACCCCGATGATCCAGTTCGTCTCACGCGGCTTGCGGAAAGCTCCGGTGAAGAACACCCGGAGCAGGTGCACCGAGATCGCGGCGACGAAGAAGAGTGCGGCCCAGTGGTGGATCTGCCGCATCAGCAGGCCACCTCGGATGTCGAAGCTGATGTCGAGCGTCGAGGCGAAGGCCTCGGACATCTTGACGCCGTTCAGCGGCAGGTAGGAGCCGTCGTAGACGACCTCGAGCATCGATGGCTTGAACCACAGGCTCAGGAAGGTTCCCGACAGCAGCAGGATGATGAAGCTGTAGAGGGCGATCTCGCCGAGCATGAAGGACCAATGGTCGGGGAAGACCTTGCCCAGCTGCTTCTTGAGGTACTTCGCCGCCGGAAGGCGGTCATCCACCCAGCGGTATCCGGCGCCGCCAGCCTGCTCAACCTTGCTCGTGCTCATCCGCGCTCCCAGAAGCTCGGTCCCACCGGCTCAGCGAAACCTTCGCGAGCAACTAAGTATCCGTCCTCATCCACGGTGATCGCCAGTTGAGGAAGTGAGCGGGCGGCTGGCCCGAAGATCACATTGCCTGCATCAGCAAGATCAAATGTGGACTGGTGGCAGGGACACAGCATGTGATGCGTGAGCTGCTCGTAGAGACCGAGTGGGCAACCGACGTGGGTGCAGATCTTGGAGTAGCACATGATCCCTTGGTAGGTCCACGGCTCCTGCCCCTCGGGCGTCTGGTCGGCGACGATCTCGTTGGGGTCCATCCTGATCAGCATCACGGCTGCCTTGGCGAGGGCGTTGAGGTTGCCCTCTTCCTCCATCACCAGCTCGATCCCCTCGGGGACGGCGCTGACCAGGGTGCCGACCTCCATGTCCTCCGGTCGGATCTTTTGCTGGGTCTCGGCGATCAAGATGTGCATGCCGGGTTCCCACATCGTCTCGCGGAGTACGGTGCCGGGCAGGGGACCGAGGTCGCGCAGCAGCACGATGGCCGGCAGTCCGGCCAGCCCGAGGGCCGCGACCATGCTGCCGAGGATGAACGGCCGCCGCTTCACGGTGCTCTCGTCCACGCCGCGGCGGTACTCGTCCAGCAGCGCCCCGCGCTCGTCATCGGGGGACGATTCCGCGGAGCGTTCCTGAATGATCTCGACGTCTGGCATGAGCTTCTTGGCCCAGTGAATAGCCGCGGCACCGATCAGGAAGAGGGCCAGTCCCATCGAGATGCCCAGGAAGAGGTTCGACGCATTGGTCGTGCCGAAGCCCGGGAGCGGGATGGTGTCGTCGATCGGGGTGGCGATGTAGGCGACGATGAAGGCAGCGCTTGCCAGCCCGGAGGCCAGGAACATGAAACCGACCTGGCGCTCGGCGCGCTTGGCCGCCCTGGGGTCGACGTCAGCCCGCCGAGGCTTGTGCTCGGGCAGGTCGTTCGCACCATGAGGTTCGATGGTCACTTGGCCTTGACTCCGATCCAGATCGCAACCGAGATGAGTGCGCCGAGCCCGAGGAGCCAGAGCACGATCCCCTCGGTGACCGGACCGAGCCGGCCGGCGTCGACGCCACCGTTGTTGGGGCTCTCTCGGATCGCCTCGATGTATCCGATGATGGCCCGCTTGTCTTCGGGTCGCAGTGTCGTGTCGGGGAAGTTCGGCATGTTCTGCGGGCCGATGAGCATTGCCTGGTAGATGTTGCGCGGCACGGCGTTGGCCAGCGTGGGCGCGTATTTGCCGTCAGTGAGCGCTCCACCCTTGCCGGACGCGCCGTGGCACGAGGCGCAGTTGGCGCGGAAGAGCTGGCCACCGAGGGCGAGCTCTTCGGGTGAGATGCCCGTGGTGTCGTACAGATCGGGACTGGGGATCTCAGGGCCTGGCGCGAGCGACCCGATGTACGCGGCGAGGGCGGCGGTCTCTTCTTCGTTGAAGATGGGTGGCTTGGCCTTGGCCTGGGCGCCCGGAGCCGCCAGCGGCATCCGCCCGGTCGACACCTGGAAATCGACAGATGCCGCTCCGACGCCGATCAGGCTGGGACCGGCGACGGTGCCGTCCGACTGGTAGCCGCCATCGGCGTTGAGGCCGTGGCACGAGGAGCATCCCTCGAGGAAGAGCTCGCGGCCCTCCTCGATCATGGTGGTGGACGCGGTTGGCGCCGTGGCTTCGGCCTGCGTCGATCCCGAGGCCGCGGCGTAGATGCCGCCAACGGCCACCAGAGCAAGAAGCAGGAGCAGAGCCGTGGCCCATGGGCTACGGCGCCTGGCGAGCAGAAATGTCACGAGAGGTTCCCCTGGTGAGTGGCTACTGGATGAAGTAGATCGTCGCGAACAGTGCGATCCACACGACGTCGACGAAGTGCCAGTAGTACGACACGACGATCGCACGCGTGGCCTGGTCGTGGTCGAACCTTCGGGCGATGTAGGTGGTCGCCAGGACGAACAGGAATGCGATGAGGCCACCGGAGACGTGGGCGGCGTGGAAGCCAGTCGTGAGGAAGAAGACCGAGCCGTAGGCCGATGAGCTGAGCGTGAGGCCCTCGTGCACCAGCTCGGTGTACTCGAAGATCTGCCCGCCGACGAAGAAGGCCCCCATCAGGTAGGTGATGGCGAACCACTTACGCAGTCCGGCGACATCTCCGCGCTCCGCGGCAAAGACGCCCAGCTGGCAGGTCAGGGAGGACGACACCAGAACTGCGGTGTTCAGCGAGGCGAAGATGATGTTGAGGTGCACGTCCTCCGGTGGCCAGGCAGCCGGAAGGGTGACCTGTCGGACGGTGAAGTACATCGCGAACAGGGCCGCGAAGAACATCAACTCTGACGAGAGCCAGACGATGGTTCCCACACTGACGAGGTTGGGCCGGTTGGGCGCCTGAATCTGGGTTGGCTCGGCCACGGATGCTGTCGACACGCGCCCGATTATGCCGACTCCG
>JAHEKZ010000047.1:0-5916 GCA_024644435.1 Actinomycetes bacterium
GGTGTCCCCCTCAGCCTGCTGTGCGACCTCGCAGAACCCGACGGCCCGCCGTCCCGCGCCATCTACACCGCCGAGTCCGTGGCACACGACATCGACCTCACCCACCCAGCCGGCCGATTGATCGAGCTGCCGGAGGCTTCGATTCATTCGGCATGAGGATGCCGCTGGGTCGCTTGGTGACCACCGCCTTGCTCGCCGCTGCCTGCGGGGCCGGACTGCTCGCCGCACCCGCGACCGGGGCGCAGGACCGCGGTGATCCTGAGACGTCGGCGCGTCCCGTGGCTGGATGTCGCGTCTTCCCGGCAAACAACTACTGGAACACCGACATCAGAAAGCTGCCGAAGCACTCGCGCAGCGATGCCTGGCTGCGCCACATGTCACCGGGTTCTCAGCTCCACCCCGACTTCGGGCGCTCGGGTAGCGAGCAGAAAGTGCCCTACGGGATCCCCATCACCACCGTCGGAGCCGGGCACAACCGCAAGAACGTCACCTTCACCTATGCCCGTGAGAGCGACCAGGTGCGCTACCCGCTGGGCTCGGACACCAAGATCGAAGGCGGCCGCGGTCCGGGCAACGACGGTGATCGGCACGCGATCATCGTGGACAAGTCGCGGTGCCGCCTCTACGAGACATGGAACACCAAGCATCGCAACGGACGGTGGCATGCCGGCTCAGGAGCTGTGTGGAACCTCGACTCCAACAAGCTGCGCCACGACGGTTGGACGTCTGCCGACGCCGCTGGCCTGCCGATCCTGCCCGGACTGCTGCGCTGGCGCGACGTGCGTAGCGGCACGGTCGACCATGCCATCCGCTTCACCACCGACGTGACCGACAAACGCTACGTCTGGCCGGCGCGTCATCAGGCCGGGTCGGTCAACAACCGCAACTACCCGCCGATGGGCGCCCGTTTTCGGCTCAAGGGGTCCTACGACCTCTCGCAGTACGGCAGCAGGACGCGCGTGGTTCTGCGGGCCATGAAGCAGTACGGACTGGTGCTCGCCGACAACGGCTCGCCCTGGTACTTCCAGGGAGAGGCCAGCACGAAGTGGCCGAGCAAACTGATCACGCAGCTCAAGCAGGTGCCCGCCCGAGCGTTCGTCGCCGTCGACACGTCGTCACTGATGGTGGACCCCGACAGTGCGCGAGTGGCTACTCGCTGACTGTCCCAGGCCGTTCAGGCATCGCGAACGGTACGAACTCCCAACAGTCCAGCGAAAGCCAGCAGCCCGACACCAGCCGCGACGTCGATGCCCCACAGGGCCCGGCGTCCGAGTCGCTCGCCGAGGCGAGACGCCACCAGGGCGAGCACGACGAACCACGCCGCGCTACCGACCATCACACCGATCAACAGGCTGAGCGCGGACCCCGTTGAGTCGAGCAGCGACGCCGTCGCAGCCGCCCCGAAGATGGCCGCCCACGAGATGATCGTGAGCGGGTTGGACGCCGTGGCGACCAGACCCGTCCGGTAGGACGCCGGCAAGGTGACCACATCAAAGGCCGCCTCTCCCCCCAGCCGCAGCCGCCAGGCATCGCGAAGGGTTCGCACACCCATCCACGTCAGGACGCCAGCGCCGACCACGCCCAGCGCCAGCCCGACCGGCTCGATCTGGATCAGCGCCGCCGCACCGACGACCCCGAGCGAGGCATAGACGACGTCCACCGTCGCGGCACCGGCACCAATCGACGCAGCGGCCGCAAACCCGTGGCGGGTCGCGGTCCGGATGCAGAGCAACGAGACCGGGCCGACCTGCGCGGCCACGAAGCCACCTAGCAGCAATCCCACGGCGAACGCGCGCATCATCGGACGAGCATGTCAGGCGCGGCGACCTTGGTGCAGCCGAATTCCTTGCGCGTCGGAGCGCGCCAGCTACAGGTAGAGACCGGTGCTGTTCTCGACGCGGGCAGCCGCCACCGCGTGGATGTCGCGCTCACGGAGCAGCACCAGAGTCTCGCCCTTCAGCTCGACCTCGCCCCTGTCCTCAGGCTCGAAGAGCACCCGGTCGGCCAGCTGAACGGTTCTCACATTCGGCCCAACGCCTACGACCTCGGCCCACACGAGCCGCTTACCGACCTGCGCCGTGGCGGGAATGACGATGCCTCCGGTGGAGCGCCGCTCACCGTTGGGTCCGTCTTCCTTGACCAGTACTCGATCGTGCAGCAGCTGGATCGGGAGGGCGTCTGCGTTACCCATCAGCCGCGGTGGAAGATCTTGCGCAACACCACGAGCGAGGCGATGCCGCCAGCCACGATCGCGATCGGCTTGGCCTTCGGTGAGCCATCCTCTTCGACGAAGAGGCGCTTGACGCCACCGATGGCGTCCTCGGCCAGCGCCTGCGGCTGCAACCGGTCCGAGAGCTCGTCGACCTGGTCGGCCAGGCGCTGCTGCGCTGCGTCGATATCCGACTGGATCTGGTCGGGAGACCGCTCGGAGGCGGTCGATCCGGAGTCTGCCTGCTTGGGCTCGACGGGCGGGGAGTCGGCTGGGGTGGTTGAGTCGGTCACGGCACAACCGTAGCCGGGCCCCTCTGGCGGTGTGCGCCCGCCTCCCGCCCGCGGTCCCACCTAATGCGAATCTTTTGCAAGTGCGATCTGCCTGCAGTAGCGTCGCCGGTATGTCCGTGGCTCCTGTCTCCGTGGCCCGTCGGCTCGTGCCGGCCGCGGCCCCTCTCGCGGTCGTTCTGGCCGTCAGCGCCTGCGGTGCGCCCGACCAGAACGCCAGCGGCGAGCTGAAAGTGGCCACCACCGTGGCACCGATCACGTCGATCGCGGCCACTATCGGGGGTGACCGGGTCGAGATCGAGGGAATCGTCCCGGAGGGCACCAACAGCCACACCTTCGAGCCGCCACCACAGGTGGCGGAGCTGCTGAGCACCGCCGACATCATCGTGACCAACGGACTTCAGCTCGAGGAACCGACCAAGGACCTGGCGGAGAGCAACATGAAGGACGATGCGATCCTCGTTGAGCTCGGCGACGAGGTGCTGCCACCTGAGGACTACATCTTCGACTTCTCCTTCCCCGAGGCGGACGGCAAGCCCAACCCCCACCTCTGGACCGATCCCACGTACGCCATCAAGTACGCCGAGACGATCGCTGACACCTTCTCCGAGCAAGACCCGGACAACGCCGCCTACTACGCCAAGAACCTCGCGGGGTTCACCGACGAGGCGAACAACCTCGCGGATGCGGTCCGGGCCGACCAGCAGTCGGTGCCCGATGGCAACCTCAAGCTCGTGACGTACCACGACGCCTACGCCTACTTCGCCGACACCTTCGGGTGGACGGTTGTCGGCGCAGTTCAGCCGAAGAACTTCGAAGACCCGACGCCCGTTGAGGTCGCGCGGATCATCGACCAGGTGAAGGCCGAGGGCGTCCCCACCATCTTCGGTTCAGAGGTGTTTCCCTCGGCCGTCCTGGAAGAAGTGGGCCGGGCCACGGGCGCCCGTTACGAGGACACCCTCCGCGACGACGACCTGCCAGGTGAGCCGGGCGACGAGACTCACTCGTGGCTCGGGCTTATGCGCTACGACTACCAGACCATGATCGAAGGCCTCGGCGGGACGGCGGACCAGCTGCTGACCGTGGATACGTCCGACGTGGCCCCCGACGAGGCGGAGTACCCCCAATGACCGGAACCGGCGTCGGCCCCGTCATCCTCACGCTCGACCACATCACGGTCGCCTATGAGTCCGAGCCCGTGCTCCGCGACGTCTCGTTCCATGTCCACTCCGACCAGTTCACCGGGATCGTCGGCCCTTCGGGTTCCGGAAAGACCACGCTGCTGCGCACCTTGCTCGGCGCGATCCGTCCCCAGCGCGGATCAGTGAAGCCGCGGCCCGGCCTCCGGATGGCGTATGTGCCGCAGCTCGAGACGGTGAACTGGAACTTCCCGGTGACGGTCTCTGAGTGCGTCCTCATGGCCCGCACCAAGGGTCGCCAATGGCCCAGGGCCAGCAAGGCGGACCGCGCCGATGTCACAGGTGTTCTTGAACGGCTCGGCATCGGCGAGGTCGCAGACCGACACATCCGGCAGCTGTCCGGCGGGCAGCAGCAACGCATGTTCTTGGCCAGGGCCTTGCTCAGCGACCCTGAGCTGCTGGTTCTCGACGAGCCCACGTCCGGTGTCGACGTCAGCACCCGCCACGACATGCTCCACCTGCTGGCCGACCTGCACGAAGACGGCATCTCCATCGTGCTCACCACCCACGACCTCAACGGCATGGCCGCCCACCTGCCACACCTGGTCACGATCAACGGCACGATCGTTGCCGAGGGAACTCCGCACGAGGTGATCACCCCCGACGTTCTCGAGCGCACCTTCGGGGCGCGTCTCGAGGTGCTCGAGCACCTCGGTATGCCGGTGGTCATCGACGACTACCACCGCATCAGCCCTCGGGCCGCCTCATGACGTCGACGCTGCTCTTCCTCGACTCGCTGACCGGCCCACTGCAGTACGGCTTCTTCCAGAAGGGCCTGGTGGTCGCCACCATCTCGGGCGCGCTGCTCGGGTTCGTCGGCGTCTACATCACCCTGCGAGGCATGAGCTACATCGGCCACGGCCTGTCGCACGCCATCTTCGGTGGCTTCGCCGCCGCGTCCCTCGTCAGCGCGTCGTTCATCTACCTCGGCGCTGGCATCTGGGGGGTCTCGTCAGCCCTGGCCATCAACTGGGTCACCCGCAGGCACCGGATCGGAGCGGACGCGGCGATCGGCGTCATCACCACGGCCTCGTTCGCCCTCGGAGTCGCGCTTCTCTCGCGGTTCGGTAGCTCCGGCCCGAGCTTCGACAACGCGCTCTTCGGCTCGATCTACGGCATCAGCGCTGACCAGATCATCATGCTGATCGGGGTGTCCGTCGCCACGGCAGCCTTCGTCTTCTTCCGATACCGCTCGTTGCTCTTCACCACCTTCGACCCCGAGGTCGCTGCCGCGTCCGGTGTCAACGTCGCTCGCACCGAGGCGATCTTGATGCTGCTTCTGTCACTGTCGATCCTGGCGACGCTGACGGTGATCGGGGTGACGCTCGTGGCGGCCATGCTCGTGATCCCGGCTGTCGTGGCCCGCATGATCACCGACTCGTTCGGACGCATGCTGGTGCTGTCGACTGCCATCGGCGCCGCTTGCGGCCTGACCGGCATGTACCTCAGCTACTTCGCCGCCGTCCCCTCCGGAACCATGATCGTTCTGACCGGGGCCGCAGTCTTCTGCCTCGCTCTCGCATGGCAAGGTTGGCGGTCCCTGGCCCGCACCGCTGGCCTGGATGACCACCACGAAGACACCGTCGAGGCTGCTCCCTCGACAACCAGGAGCACCTGATGTCCGAAACACCTCGGCTCTCTGCCGGAGATGCGGCCCCCGACTTCGCGCTGACCGACGACACCGGTGCCTCGGTCCGTCTGTCCGACCTCCGCGGGCGCAAGGTGATCGTGTACTTCTACCCGGCGGCCATGACCCCCGGTTGTACCAGGCAGGCGTGCGACTTCACCGCCGCAATGACCGACTTCACCGACGCCGGCTACACCGTGCTCGGTATCTCCCCTGACAAGCCCGAGAAGCTCGCCACGTTCCGCAACGAGGGGTCGCTCAACTTCACGCTGCTCTCCGACCCGAGCAAAGAGACCTTGACCGCGTACGGCGCGTTCGGCGAGAAGCAGCTCTACGGCAAGACCGTGGTCGGCGTCATCCGTTCGACGTTCGTGATCGACGAGGACGGGGTCATCGAGCAGGCGCAGTACAACGTCAAGGCCAAGGGGCACGTGGCCAAGCTCGCGCGCGAGCTGGCCATCCAGCTGCCCTGAGGCACGCTGTCTAGACTCACCTCACCACGCGGAAGTGGCGGAACTGGCAGACGCGCAGGATTTAGGTTCCTGTGCCTTCGGGCGTGGGGGTTCAAGTCCCCCCTTCCGCACTCAGCCG
>JAHEKZ010000047.1:6016-15429 GCA_024644435.1 Actinomycetes bacterium
GGTCCGCAAGCGAACGAAACGCCAGCCCACGGTGGCTGATCGCATCCTTCTCACGGGCTGACATCTCCGCCGTGGTGCGGCTCTCACCATCGGGCACGAAGACTGGGTCATAGCCGAAGCCGTTCGACCCGCGTGGCCCTCTGGTGATGCTTCCGCGGAGCACCCCGCGTACCACTTCCTCCTGGCCCGTGGGCGTCACCAAAGCCGCAGCGCAGACGAACGCCGCGCCCCGGTTCGAGTCTTCGACGTCGGTCAGCTGCGCGAGGAGCAGGTCGAGGTTGGCCTGGTCGTCGCCATGCCGACCCGCCCAGCGCGCCGAGAAGATCCCCGGCATCCCACCCAGCACATCCACTGCGAGCCCGGAGTCATCCGCAATCGCCGGCAGGTCTGTCGCGGCAGCGACGGCCGTGGCCTTGAGGAGTGCATTCGCCTCGAATGTGAGACCGGTCTCGGCCACATCAGGCATGTCCGGGAAAGCATCAAGGCCCACCAGGTCGATGTCGAGGTGTGACTCGTCCAGGATCCGGCGGACCTCGACGACCTTGTGGGCGTTCCGGGTCGCCAGAACTACACGGGCCGTCACCGACTGAGCGCCTCGTGCTGCAGCCGAGTCAGCTCTGCGCATCCACCCGAAGCAAGGTCGAGCAGTGCGTCGAGCTCGGAGCGGTCGAACGGCACTCCCTCCGCCGTCCCCTGCACCTCGATGAAGCGCCCGTCCCCAGTACAGACGACATTCATGTCCGTCTCGGCCGTGACGTCCTCTTCGTAGCAGAGGTCCAACACCGGCGTGCCTCCGACAACTCCCACGGACACGGCCGCAACAGATGACGAGAAGGGCTGCGCGCCCGCCTTTACGAACCCTTCTTGCTGGGCCCAGCTGATGGCGTCGGCCAGGGCAACGTAGGCACCGGTGATCGCTGCGGTGCGCGTACCACCATCGGCCTGCAGAACGTCGCAGTCGAGCACCACGGAGTTCTCACCCAGCGCCGACAGGTCGACCACCCCACGCAGGGCGCGTCCGATCAGACGCGAGATCTCGTGCGTGCGTCCGCCGATCTTGCCGCGCACCGACTCGCGGTCGCTGCGCGTGTGCGTCGAGCGAGGAAGCATCGAGTACTCAGCAGTCACCCAACCGAGGCCACTGCCCTTTCGCCACCTCGGAACGCCCTCGGTAAGCGATGCCGTGCACAGCACCCGGGTGCGCCCGAACTCAATGAGCACCGACCCCTCAGGATGCTCGCTCCACTCGCGAGTGAAGGTGACTGGGCGAAGTTGGTCGGCCGCTCGGCCGTCGACACGCGTCATGCGCCGAAGGCTACCGAGCCACCTCATAGCTGGAACCGGGGGTGGCGAGCTCGATCGCGCCGTCGAACACCGAGGCCGCTTCGTTCTTCGCGACCTCGGGGTCGTGCCACGGCGGGACGTGTGTGATCACGAGTCGGCCAACGTCGGCGTCTCGCGCGACCTCTCCCGCTTGGCGGCCGGTCAGATGAAGGTCAGGTGGGTTCTTGTCGCTGTCCCTGAACGACGCCTCCGCCAGGAACACGTCTACGCCGCGGGCCAACTCTCCCAATGCTCGACAGGGCCCGGTATCGCCGGAGTAGACGAACGAGGCACCGTCTGCCTCGAACCGCGTGGCGTAGGCCTCGACCGGATGCGCCACTTGTTCGGCCCTGACCCGGAACGGGCCAACGGACGCCGCAACCGAGAGCTCGCGGAAGTCGAAGACCTCGGACATCGGGCGTACCGAGGACATGCCGTAGGCAGCGGCCATCCGCTCGGCCGTGTCGGTCGGGCCGAACACCTGCAGCCGACCCGTGAAGGCGTAGGAGCCGTACCGGTGGGCGACATACAGAGCGGTGAGGTCGATGCAGTGGTCGGGATGCAGGTGACTCAACACGATGGCGTCGATGTCGGCGAGGTCGATGTGTCGCTGCAGGGCGCCAAGTGACCCATGCCCGAGGTCGACCACCACTCGGTGTCCCTCATGTTCCAGCAGATAGCAGGAGGCGGCGCTCGCTGGCCCTGGCATGCTTCCGGAGCACCCGACGACAGTCAGCTTCACGCGAAGGCACCGGCAGCCTCGACCGATGCCACCTCGGGCCCAAGAAATCGCGAGGCGAGGGCACCGAACGGGGCGGGGTCACCGGTCGCAAGGAAACGATGCACCGGTGGCGAGAGCTCGTCGTCCCTCAGCAGCTGGCGCTCCGACAGCACCCGGTAGACATCGCGAGCCGTCTCATCAGCACTCGAGACCAACGTCACCTCGTACCCCATCACGTACGAGATCACTCCTGCCAGAAGCGGGTAGTGCGTGCAGCCGAGAACGAGGGTGTCGACTCCCGCCTCACGAAGCGGGTCGAGGTATCCATGGGCTGTCGCGAGAACCGCCGGTCCACCGGTCAGGCCCTGCTCGACGTACTCGACGAACTGCGGACATGACTGCTGGGTGACCTGGATCCGCGGGGCGGCAGCGAACGCGTCGAGGTAGGCGCCCGAGGTGACCGTGGCGTCGGTGCCGATGACCCCCACATGGCCGTTTCGCGTGGCGTGCACGGCGCGACGGACGGCTGGGTGCACCACTTCGACGACAGGAACCCGGTAACGCTCACGGGCGTCTCGGAGCACGGCGGCGCTGGCACTGTTGCACGCGATGACGAGCATCTTGACGCCCTGGTCGACGAGGTGGTCCATCACGTCAAGGGCGAACGCCCGCACCTCGGCAATGGGCCGGGGCCCGTACGGTCCGCGGGCTGTGTCGCCGACGTACACGATCGGTTCGTGCGGCAGGAGATCGAGAACCGACCGGGCGACCGTCAAGCCACCGACGCCGCTGTCAAAGATCCCGATCGGTGCATCCGCCACGCGCACAGCGTACCGGCGGGCGGGCGCCTGGGCCGCGTCCGGACTTCCGGGTCGTCTGGCTTTGCGGAGCGACTCCCGCCGATGGCTCCCAAGCCGGTTCGAAATGACCGAACCGGTGTGACATGGCCCCGTTTTCGGGTTGGGGGTGCCGGATCGGGGTCAGGCCCAGAGCTGGCCCTCGATCGCCGCTTCGGCCGCGTCCAGATCCTCGGCGTCGTAGACACCGGTCGAGAGGTACTTCCAGCCGCCGTCGCAGACGATGAAGGCGATGTCGGCCGTGGCCCCGGCCTTGACCGCCTTGGCGGCGATCCCCAGTGCCGCGTGCAGGATCGCCCCGGTCGAGATCCCCGCAAAGATGCCTTCCTGGTCGAGCAGCTCTCGGGTTCGCCGCACGGCATCACGCGGGCCCACTGAGAAGCGGGACGTCAGCACCGAGGCGTCGTACAGCTCAGGGACGAACCCTTCGTCGAGGTTGCGCAGGCCGTAGACGAGCTCGCCGTACCGGGGCTCAGCCGCGACGATCGCGATGTCGGGCTTCTGCTCACGCAGATAGCGACCAGCACCCATGAGGGTTCCGGTCGTGCCGAGCCCCGCGACGAAGTGCGTGATCGTCGGCAGGTCGGCCAGAATCTCCGGCCCCGTCCCTCGGTAGTGCGCATCGACGTTCGCCTTGTTGCCGTACTGGTAGAGCATCACCCAGTCGGGGTTGTCCGCCGCCAGCTCCTTGGCCACACGTACAGCTTCGTTCGACCCGCCGGCAGCCGGCGAGTAGCGCACCTCAGCCCCCCACATCCGGAGCAGCTGAGTTCGCTCGGCCGACGTGTTCTCGGGCATGACACACACCAGTCGGTAGCCCTTGAGCCGAGCAGCCATGGCCAGCGAGATCCCGGTATTGCCCGACGTGGGCTCGAGGATCGTGCACCCCGGTGTCAACGTCCCGTCGGCCTCGGCTGCTTCGACCATCGCCAGGGCCGGACGATCCTTCACCGACCCGGTCGGGTTGCGGTCCTCCAGCTTGGCCCACAACCGGACGTCGTGGGACGGCGACAGTCGCGGCAGCCCCACGAGCGGTGTGTTCCCGACTGAGTCGAGGAGCGAGGAGTAGCGGGCCATCAGCAGCGGGCGCGAACGGTCAGCGGGCCCCGCCGGCGACCGCCGGCAGGATGGTGACCGTGTCTCCGTCGGACACCTCGGTGTCCAGACCCGCAAGGAACCGGACGTCCTCGTCGTTGAGGTACACGTTCACGAACCGGCGGAGCCCAGCGTCGTCGACCAGCCGCTCCGAGATTCCGGGGTGGCTCGCCTCGAGGTCGTCGATGACCGCCTTGAGGGTGTCGCCGGACGCCTCGACGCCTTTGGCGCCGCCGGTGTACGTGCGCAGGATCGTCGGGATGCTGACCTCGACGGTCACGGTGGTCTCCTTCATGGCTGGTGCTCAGGCTGGTCAGTGGTGCAACGTCGGGACGATGCTCACTTCTTCCTCGGTGACGATGCCGTCCACGATGCGAAACGAGCGGATCTCCTCGGAGTTGGGCTCTCTGGTCGACACCAGAAGGTAGTGGGCGTTCGGCTCCGATGCGTAGCTGATGTCGGTCCTGGACGGGTACGCCTCGGTGGCGGTGTGCGAGTGGTAGACCACCACCGGCTCCTCGTCGCGGCCGTCCATCTCGCGGTAGAGCCGGAGCAGATCCATCGAGTCGAACTCGTAGAACGTGGGCGAGCGTGCCGCGTTGAGCATCGGGATGAACCGCTCTGGCCGGTCCTGGCCGGCCGGTCCGGCGATGACGCCGCACGCCTCGTCGGGATGGTCTTCCCGGGCGTGCGCCACCATGGCGTCCACGAGTTCTTGGCTGATCTCAAGCACGGGGACAGGCTAGGGGGCCGGGTGGAGCTCGGCCTGCCCACCCCACTCGCCTGCCAGAACGTCGACGAGCTCACCCTGCAGGAGGGTGAAGAGCTGATACGAGCGGTACGCCTGGATGTGGTCATCAGAACCCGGCATGCCCTCGTCAGTGACGCCCAGCCGCGTCCCCAGCATCAGCCGCAGGTCGTTGAGCGCCCCGAGCAACGACCTGGCCCCCGCCGCATCCACCGCCGTCGGCCTGACTGCGGCAGCGCGAAGCGCATCGGCATCGGCGTGCTTGCGGGCCAAGAGCGTCGTCTGGGTGAACCGGCGGAACTCCGCCGCCGCCTCGGGATCGTCGAGCACGCCGTCGGGCAACAACCTGGCTCGGATCGGGTCGGCAGACAGCTCGGGAGCGTCCTCGATCGCGGCGGCCAGGGCGTCGAGCGGGTCGTCGGGCACGTCGGGCAGCGGCCCGAGCACCTCGAGCAGGTCGTCAAGGTAGACCCCGATCACCCAACGCCAGTGGCCGAGATCGACCCGGACGCCATCGCCCTCCGGCGTGAACTCAGCCATCATCGGTCCTGCTGCATCGTGGCCCAGAGCCCGTAGCCGTGCATGGCGGCCACATCGCGCTCCATCTCTTCGCGAGACCCGTTCGAGACAGCTGAGCGGCCTTCTTCGTGCACCTGCAGCATCAGCTCTTCTGCTGTGGCCCGGTCGTAGCCGAAGTACTCCTGGAAGACGAACGCCACGTACGTCATCAAGTTGACCGGGTCGTTCCACACCACCGTGACCCAGGGCACGTCGGGCACCGCGAGCGTCTCGGCCTCGGGACGTTCGACCTCGGCGGGAGCAATGGACACGCCCCCCATGGTGCCACTGACAGATGACACCATGGGGGGACGCAACCAGGAGGCGACATGCAGATCCCCGCTCGAACCCTCGGACTGCCCGAGCCCACCCTGCTCGCGCGGATCCGGGAAGCGGTCATCGGTGACGACACCGTCATGCCTGGCCCCTACGGACCTCGACGCGTCACGTATGCCGACTACACCGCCAGCGGTCGCGCCCTCGGCTTCATCGAAGACTTCCTGCGCCACCAGGTCCTCCCCCGGTACGCGAACACGCACACCGAGTCGAGCGGCACCGGCCGTCAGACCACGCAGCTGCGCGAAGACGCCCGCAAGATCGTCAAGGACGCCATCAGCGGTGACGACGACACCTGCGTCATCTTCTGCGGAGCCGGGGCCACCGGAGCCGTCGACCGGCTGATCGCCGTGCTCGGCCTCCGCCTCCCGTCGGCGCTCGAGGACGCCTACGCGCTCGATGCCCACATCCCCGACGCCGAACGTCCCGTCGTCTTCACCGGACCCTTTGAGCACCATTCGAACGAGCTGCCGTGGCGTGAGTCGATCGCCGATGTGGTGCGCATCCCGGAGGACGCCGACGGCCATATCGACCAGAAGGCGCTGGCCGAACAGCTGGCGCGGTACCACGACCGACCACTGCTGATCGGCGCCTTCTCTGCCGCCAGCAATGTCACCGGCATCGTCAGCGACACTTACGGGGTCTCAGTACTGCTGCACCAGCACGGCGCGCTTGCGGTGTGGGACTTCGCCGCGGCCGGCCCCTACGTCGACATCGACATGGCAGCTCCCCCAGGCGAAGATCCCTTGTCTTACAAGGACGCCATCGTGCTCTCGCCGCACAAGTTCGTCGGTGGTCCCGGAACGCCGGGCATTCTGGCGGTACGCCAGCAGCTGTTGCAGAACCGCGTACCGGCGGTCGTCGGCGGTGGAACCGTCGCCTACGTGAATCCCGAGGAGCACGTGTATCTCGCAGACCCCGTTCATCGCGAAGAGGCCGGCACCCCAGCGATCGTCGAGTCGATCCGCGCCGGCTTGGTCTTCCAGCTCAAGGAGGCCGTCGGAGTAGACGTGATCCGCGCCCACGAGACCGACTATGTCCAACGCGCCATCTCCGCATGGTCTGAGGTGCCAGAGATCGATGTGCTGGGAAACCTCGACGCAGACCGGCTCTCGATCCTGTCCTTCGTGGTGCGGCGTCCAGGTGGCCGATACCTGCACCACAACGCGGTTGTCGCGCTGCTCAACGACCTCTTCGGGATCCAGGCCAGGGGCGGCTGCTCCTGCGCAGGACCGTACGGCCACCGGCTGCTCGGGATCGATGTCGAGCGATCACATGAGTACGAGCGTGCAATCACCGCCGGGTGCGAGGGAATCAAGCCTGGCTGGGTACGGGTCAACTTCAACTACTTCATCGATGAAGAGGTCTTTGAGTACATCGTGCGCGCCATCGCGTTCGTCGCCCGACACGGACACCTCTTCCTCAGCGACTACTCCTTCGACCCCGACACCGGCCTGTGGCGTCACCGGGCAGAACCGAACGAAGCCCCGCTACGGCTGGTCGACCTCACCTACGACGCCGATGGTCTCCTCGCCCAGCCCGAGGCGCCCAGAACCGCCGACGTCTCAGCACTGCGCACGTACCTCAGCGAGGCCGAACGGCTGCTTGCCGCACACTCGGGCGGCTCGCCCGAACGCAGCGCCCACGTCACCGACGACTTCGACGCGTTGCGGTGGTTCGAGCTGCCCACCAGCTGCGTGACGCTGGACGCGCACTAGCCCTTCGCGAGCGTCCTGCCGTAGTCGGTCAGGCTTGGCCAGGTACCGGCTCCTTCGTTGCCCAGGGCCCAGATGGCGATGCCACGGAGCGCATGGCGGTCGACCAACGGCACCTTGGCCCGCAGTGACTGCGCGTCGTCGAACCAGGCCACCCGCTTGGCCCGACAGGTCAAGCCGCCGGACGAGTAGGTCCGCACGTAGGTGAAGCGCTGGCTCGTTGCCTTGTCGCGCCAGCGTGGTGTCTTTCCGATGGACCGGGCAAACGCGCCCATCTGCCGGGTCGTGCGCGACTTCGTGGCGCGGGCGGACGACGGGCAGGTGCCCGACACGGTCTTGACGAACCAGTCGCGACCATAGGCCGGCATCCCCAACGAGACCTTGCCAGGCGCGATGGTGCGCGCCGCGTACGAGGCGACGTCGTTCACCCACCACTTGGGCGCCATCGGACCCGGCGATCCCCCGCTCCAGTGGAAGTCGTACGTCATGATGCGCACGCGGTCGGCCTGATGCCCCAGAGCCGGGTAGTCGAACACCCGCCAGTTCGGGTCGGACGCCCCGGTGCGAGCGGCGACGGTGACCGACGTGACGGCCCCCATCTGGTCGAGTCGATCATCGAGGTCGCGGATCAGCGCCGGGTAGAAACGGCGGACCGTCGTTCGCGCTGAGGAGGAACCGAAGTTGATCGACTCGTAGTCGAGGTCGAGCCCGTCGAGGTTGAAGCGGTCGACGAGGTTCGCCAATGCACGGGCGTGCGCCGCCCGGCGATCCTTGTTGCTGATGATCCAGGCGAACTGGTCGGCAGACAGGTCGGTCGCCACGGTCGGGATGATCGCGACTCCGGCTGACCGCAGCTGGCGGCGCATCTGCCGCCACTCGGCTCGGCCGGACTGGAGTGCAATCTGCGTTGTCGAGTTCGTATGGAACACGAATGGGGAGGCATCCTGGAAGACACTCGCGTTGTCGACCACCGACGCAGTGGATGCCTTGGTGTTCCAGTAGGGCAACCAACCGGTGACATACCTCGTGGGCTGGGTCGTACCCGCCGATCGGGCGGGCTGCTCCAGGGCAACGACGGCGGTCAGTGCCACGATGCTCGAGAGCACGAGGACGAAGGCGGACGCAATCGACCGTGGCAACCGTACAGAGCGCAAGGTACGTCAGCTCGCCTTCACTGTCAGGGCGGTGGTTTGTGACATCGACCAGTCCCAGCCGGCCGGAAGGCGCATTCGCCAGATGAACGTCCGGGTGGCGACGGCGTCGAAGCGGGCCCGACCGCGCTCATCTGTGTTGACGGTCCCGACCGCCTTCCACGAACGCCCCGGCACGCGTCGTTGCACGTTCACGGGCTGGGCGACAACGGGCGTACCTGAGACGGAGAACCGTCCGACGACCGCATACGGATCGTCGATGGCGACAGACTTCGGTGCCGACAAGGTGCTGCGGGCTCGGCTCGGCGTAAGACTCTCGGCCACCGTCCTGGCGCGCGTCCACAGACCCGGATCCTCAGGTCCCAGAGTCCAGACGGCGATCCCCTGAGCGTCGAGCCGCTGAGCAAGCTCGAGGCGGACCTGCGCCGACCGCCCCTCGCCGAACCAGACCCGGCGGAGCATGACGCACGTCTTACCCCCACCGGAGTAGGTGCGCTCGTAGTCGTAGTGCGCCTCTTGATCGGTCTTGCTCCACTGTCGCGTCGCACCCCACGTGTCGATCAGCGTGAGCGCCTCTTGGCTGGTCGGCGACGCGACGCTGGTGGCGCCCTGGCCGGCCGGGCAGCTTCCCGACAACTTTTCGATCGGCCAGTTCCGACCGTAGGCGGGGACCCCGACCGAGAGCGGCACCTTGCGGAACTCCGTCGCCGCGTACTTGGTCACCTGGCGGACCCAGTCGATGGGGGCAATCGGGCCTGGTGCGGAACTGGCGGTGCTGTAGTCGTAGGTCATGATCCGGGCACGGTCGACCGAACGTCCGATGGCGTCGTAGTCGAACACTGCCCAGTTCGCGTCGGAGGCCGATCGTCGAGCGGGCACGGCGACCGACAGAATCGCTCCGCGTGCGTG
>JAHEKZ010000047.1:15529-17590 GCA_024644435.1 Actinomycetes bacterium
CGTCGACTCGTGAACTCGCCACCCACGTAGAAGAGCACCTCGTCCGAGTCGACATTGGCGTGGTTGTAGGGGGTCGGGATCGCCTCCGGGTGGTAGTCGAGCTTGCGAGGGACGAACGAGCACACCACGAAGTTCGGTCCGGCGAAGGTCTGGTGCACCGTGGGTGGTTGGTGGACTCGTCCCGTGATGGGCTCGAAGTCAGCGATGTTGAGCACGTACGGGTAGAGCGCGCCGTCCCAGCCGACCACGTCGAACGGATGGTGTGCATAGACGAACTTCGACATGCCACCGCGCGTACGTACCAGTACCTCGACGTCCTCCCCCTGCATCATCAGTGGAGCATCTGGTACCCGCAGATCACGTTCACAGAACGGGGCATGCTCCAAGAGCTGTCCGCGCTTCGACAGGTAGCGCGCCGGCGCACCGATGTGTCCGCGTGCCTCGACCACCAGCAACCGCAGCGGCTCCCCTTCATCCGGAACCACCCGGTACGTCGTGGCAGTGGGGACGACGACGTAGTCACCGGTGCCCACCATGAGGGCACCGAAGACCGTCTCGACGACGCCAGATCCGGCCTCGACGTACAGCAGCTCGTCGCCGGTCCCGTTTCGATAGAGGGGGGATGTCTGGCTCGCCACGCAGTACGACAGCCGCACGTCTGCGTTGCCGAACATGAGCTGGCGTCCGGTCACGGCATTGTCGTTCGGACCGACCGGGATCTTGTGCGACCTGACGTGACGCGGGGTCAGGGGATGGTTCGGCCGCAGCTCACCCGCCGAGTCGGTGACCGCCTCGATCGCGCGGAGAGCTGTCGGGGGCTGCTCGTGGTACAGCAGCGCGGACTCGCTGGAGAAGCCCTCCTGCCCCATCAGCTCCTCGGAGTACAGCCCGCCGTCTGGGCGCCGGAACTGCGTGTGTCGCTTGCGGGGGATGTCACCCACCGCCCGGTAGTACGGCACACCTGCCTCCTCGGATTGGCTCCCCTCTTGGGTCACCATCGACCTTCCGCTACCGTCGCAAGGGTGTCAAGGATCAGCGGGCTTGCACTGGGGCTCATCGACGACGCCGCGATGTTCCCGCCCGGAGACGCCCCCCTCGGCGACGCGGTCGCCGCGTACTACGCCAGGCGCGACACCGAGCAGGCTACGGCCGTCGGACCTCTGCTGGTCCCCGCATCGGCGGTTGAGGATCTGCGTAGCCACGCCGACCCCGCCCACATGCTGGAAGTGGCCCTGATCGGCGACACCGGTATTGAGGGGCTGGCCGCCGCGCGGGACGCGGTGCAGAACGACAGCTGGATCAGCCTGCACCAGGTCGAGCTGCGCGTGCCACCAACCGAGTCACCGGCTGATGCAGTCCGGGCACTTCTGGACCAGCTGAGCTTCACCGTGCCGGCCTACATCGAGCTTCCGCTCGACGACGGTCTGGGCAAGCCGCTGGCTGTTTTGGCCGAGGACGGCGTCGAGCGCGCCAAGTTCCGCACCGGGCCCTTCGTCGTGCCGACCCCGGAGGCACTCGGCGCCGGCATTCGGGCGGCGGTCGCGTCCGGCGTCCGATTCAAGCTCACCGGCGGTTTGCACCATGCACTTCCGACCCACGACGACGAGACGAACCAGCAGCACCACGGATTCCTCAACGCTCTCGCCGCGACGTCGCTCGCCATCGCCGGTGCCGACGAGTCGGCGGTTGCTGACGTGCTGCGGGACACCACGCCTGACGCCGTCCTGTCGGCGCTGTCCACCTCTGATGCGGCCGAGGTCCGTCACTTCTTCTGCTCCTTCGGCTCGTGCAGCATCAACGACCCCTTCAACGAGCTGGTACGGCTAGGACTCGTGGACGCGCAGTGACAACATCCTGGGTGCCAGGCGCCGACGCCTCGGACTACTCCTCAGCCGTGCTGCCGTACGGCGTCGCCCTGCTCGGCCCGTCCGCCGAACGGCACGTCGTCACGCGGATCGGCGACTCGGTGCTCGACCTTCACGTGCTGTCAGGAAGTGGTTCAGTCGGGTCCGACTTCGCGGGTGTGCTCACGGCGGGCTCGCTCAACCCGCTGCTGGCTGC
>JAHEKZ010000048.1:0-12645 GCA_024644435.1 Actinomycetes bacterium
TGACGGGCGACCCCGACGAGGTGTTCGACGCCTACGTCGCCCAGGACACCGACGAGCCCTACTTCACCGCTGACACGATGGTCGACGGGATGCGTATCAGGGTGTACAGCTCGGCCGAGGCCGGCGGCATCTGGTACGACGTCACGCTCAACGAGATCGACGGCAACGCCTGGATCCTCGTCACTGCGTTCAACGACTGACCGCGCAGCCCCCGACTACATTGCGGAAGTCTGCTGGGGCCAGGACCCCAGCAGACTTCCGCAATGGTGAGGGTGGGGACGCCGTTAGGCGCGGGCGAGGATCTCGCCGTGGACGACGGTGAACCAGGCGTCGGGGTTCGACGCCCAGGTGCGCCAGGCGTCGGCCATGCGGCTCAGCTCGTCTGCGGTGGCGTTGCCGCTGTCGACGGCTTGCTCGGCCAGGTGCGACTGCGTGACGCGGTCGGCCCAGAGCCCGGCCCACCAATCACGGTCCGCCGGAGTCGCGAAGCACCACACGCTGGCTGACGGCGTGACGTCGGCGAAGCCCGCGTCGTGCGCCCACGACAGCATCCGCCGGCCGGCGTCGGGCTCTCCGCCGTTAGCGCGCCCGATCGTCACCGAGAGGGCGAGCCAGCGGTCCATCCACTCGTCGCCGGGGAACCAGGCGGACGCCGAGTAGTCGGCGTCGCGCGCGGCCACGATGCCACCAGTTCGGCAGACGCGCCGCATCTCGCGGAGTGCGGCGACGGGGTCGGCGAGGTGTTGCAGCACCTGATGCGCGTGCACGACGTCGAAGGTGTCGTCGGCGGCATCAATGGTGTAGACGTCACCCACGGCGAAGGTCAGGTTCGGGCGTGACGCCGCGTCGGAGGCCAACGCCACCACCTCGGCCGACGCGTCGATCCCGACGACCGAGCCATCTGGTCCTACGCGGTCGGCGAGCTCAGCGGTGATCGTTCCCGGTCCGCAGCCGACGTCGAGCACAGTGAGGCCAGGAGTCAGATGCGGTTCCAGGTAGGCCGCCGAGTTGGCGATCGTCCGCCAGCTGTGTGACCGCAGCACGCTCTCGTGGTGTCCGTGCGTGTAGTGCTCACGTGAGGCCATCGCTCAACCCACCTTGGCCAACAGCACGCGTCCGAGGGCCACCAGCCGCGTCGGGTCCTCCCACGCCGAGATCTCGACATCAGCCACTGCCTGGGTGCGGCCGATCTTGCGGGCCGTGGCGCGGACGCGGTGGGCCTCGTTGCGGGCGAGCTTGACGAAGTCGATCCGCATGTCGGCGACCACCCACGTGTCGTCGCTGACGCGAACGATCGCCTCCCAGGCGGCGGTATCGATGCAGGTGGCCAGCGCTCCGCCGTGCAGATACGTGATGGGGTCGGTCGCGCCGACGGCGATGTCGCGTGGATCGAGCCGAAGGACCGCGGCGTCTCCGTCGTCAGGGGCCCTGGTCAGGCCCAGTGCGGCATCCAGCGGTGCGGCGCTGCCGCCGTCTGGCGTGCGTTGATCACTCATCGGAGCAGCGTAGCGAGCCTTCATCGACCACAATGGCGGCTGTGTCAGAACACGGGCCGAGCACCGAGCACTCGCACGAACCGCCGTCCGACGAGGACTACAGCGTCACACCGCTGGAGCTCTTCTTCGACTTGGTGTTCGTCTTCGCTTTCACCCAGGTGACGGCCCTCATGGCCAAAGACCTCACCGGCGCCGGCATGGTGCGCGGCATCGCGCTGCTGCTTGTCGTCTGGTGGGCCTGGGTGGGGTACTCGTGGCTTACCAACGCGGTGCCGGTTGACGACGACGTCCGCTCACGCATCGTGGTCTTCGCCGCCATGGCGGCAGGACTGGTCATGGGGTTGGCGATCCCCAAGGCGTTCGGCGACGATGGCGTGCTCTTCGGTTTCGCCTACCTCACGGTCACTGCGCTCTTTGTGCTGCTCTACGCGGTCGCGACGCGCGACAACCCTGAGATGAATCGCGCCGTCCTGCTGCTGGCTCCGGGTGTGCTCGCTGCGCCCGTGCTCGTCGCGATCGCTGGCTTCTTCGAAGCCGGCGCCGTGCGTGCCGTTCTCTGGACGATGGCGCTGATCGTGACGCTCGCGGCACCGTTCGTCTCCGGAAACGAGGGCTGGCACGTCCGTCCCAAACACTTCGCCGAACGACACGGCCTCATCATCATTATCGCTTTGGGCGAGTCGATCGTGGCACTGGGACTGGCCGCATCGGATGAGAAGCACACAGCGGCGCTGGTGATCGCCAGCGTCATCGGCATGGTCGTGGTCTCAGCGATGTGGTGGCTCTACTTCGATCTCGTGGCGATCGCCGCTGAGCGGCATCTGGCTCGGGCTACCGGAGCGGCGCGCAACGCGTTGGCGCGTGACGCCTACAGCTACCTGCACGCCCTCATGATCCTGGGCATCGTGTTCCTCGCGCTGGGCCTGAAGAAGTCGGTCCTCGAGCTGAATGAGCCGCTCAAGCTCGTTCCGTCTGTGGCATTGTTCGGCGGCGTCGCCCTCTACCTCGTCGCCCACATCCTGTTCCGGCTACGCCTGATCGGCACGGTCAACACCGAACGCGCCCTGGTGGCACTGCTGCTGGTAGTCGCCATCCCCATCGGCCTCGCGGTGCCCGCCTATGTCTCGCTCGTCATGCTGCTGGCGCTGCTGCTCGGGTTGATCGGGTACGAGACGGTGACCAACCGCGACACCCGGCACAACCTGCGCCACCACTAGGGCGAGGTTCTAGGCCGTCACCACGATCTTGCCGAACCCCTCACCGGACGCCAGGCGCGCGATCGCGTCCACGGCCGCCGTCAGCGGGTAGGTGCGGTCGATCTGTGGTGTCAGCGCCTGATCGGCGCAGAACTGCAGCATCTCGACGAGCTCGTCGCGTGTCCCCATGGTCGACCCGATCACCGACAGCTGAAGGAAGAAGACCCGCGCAAGGTCGGCCGGCGGATTCGGCCCGGACGTCGCCCCGCACACGACGATGCGCCCGCCCGGACGCAGTGACTTCAGCGAGTGGCTCCAGGTTGCGGCTCCGACCGACTCCATCACGGCATCGACCCGCTCCGGAAGCCGCACGCCCGAGTCGAAGGCGTCATCGGCACCGAGCACGACGGCCTGCTCGCGCTTGGCGGCGTCCCGGCTGGTCACCCAGACGCGTAGCCCCATCGCCTTGGCGAGGGGGACCAGTGCCGTGGAGACGCCGCCCCCGGCGCCCTGGACGAGCACGGTCTCACCCGCCACGAGGCGGCCCCGCGTGGTCAGCATGCGGTAGGCCGTCAGCCAGGCCGTCGGCAGGCAGGCGGCCTGCTCGAACGACAGGGCGGCAGGTTTGGGCACGAGGTTTCGACGCGGCACCGCAACGCGCTCGGCGAGCGTACCGTCGTAGACCTCCGACAGCAGCGATCGTTTCGGGTCGAGCGTCTCGTCGCCACCGCCGCGCGCGGGGTCGCCGATGACGGCATGGATGACGACCTCACGGCCATCCTCATCGACGCCGGACGCATCGGTGCCGAGGACCATCGGAAGCTGCTCGGCCCTGAGCCCGACCCCTTTCAGTGACCACAGGTCGTGGTGGTTCAGTGCCGTGGCCCGCACCGAGACCGTGGTCCACGTGTCATCCAGGGGATTCGGCTCGGCGTGCTCGCCAACCGTGAGCCCGTTCAGCGGCTGGTCGGCGTCGAAAGACGTGGCGGAGGCGGCGAGCATCAGTGACCCGGCAGCCGGTCAGGTGGCCGCGTTGGCCAACGAACCGGCCTTCAGGCCCAGCTCGAGCTCGGCGATCACGCGGGCGTGCTCCTGCATCTGTTTGCGGTTGATGCCGGGCCGCTGAAGCGTCACGCGCAGCCCGAGCCCGTCCAGCAGAGCCGAAATGCGGTCGGCGACGCCCTGGGGATCGCTGGTGGTGAAGTCGCCCGACGCGACGCCGTCGGAGATCACGATGAACAGCATCTCGTTCCACGCGGCGTCGAGCTCCTCAGAGATGGTGCGCAGCGTCTCGTCACGGAGTCCGGCGCCCCAGGCGTCGATCCACAGCACCCACGTCTGGTCGTTGCGCGAGCTAGGCACGAACTCGCGCATGACGCGGTCGAGCCGCTGCAGGGCGTCACCTGTGCCGGTGGCCAGGCGCCGCGCCTTGGCGATGTCGCGCTCGGCCTCGTGGCGGAGCATCTCGGTGAGCAGGACGTCCTTGGTGGCGAAGTGGTAGTGAATGAGCCCCCCGCTGACCCGGGTTGCTGACGCGACGTCGGCCACGCGCGTGTGGGACAGGCCACGTTCCAGGACTACCTGTTTGGCCGCCTCTAGCAGCTCAGCCCGCCGCTGCTCGACCTGTTCCTGGCGACTCGATCGCGCCTCGCTCGCTCGCACCACGCCTTCAACCTATCGGCCCAAGTATCGATCGGTAACATCTTCACTGAATATTCAGTCAGTGGGTCACACCACTCGCGGAATCCCCCCTAGAATCCTGCGCATGACTTCAGACACCACTCAGACCGGTGGCGGCTCGATCGCCATTCGTGGCCTTCGCAAAGAGTTCGAGGGCGGTTCGATCGCTGTCGACGGCATCGACCTCGACGTCGCGTCGGGTGAGTTCTTCTCGCTCCTCGGGCCCTCGGGGTGCGGCAAGACCACGACGCTGCGGATGCTGGCCGGCTTTGAGCAGCCCACTGACGGGCAGATCCTGATCGACGGCACCGATGTCGCGCAGACGCCGCCGCACAAGCGTCCGGTCAACACCGTCTTCCAGAGCTATGCGCTCTTCCCGCACATGGACGTCTGGAAGAACGTCGAGTACGGCCTGCGCTGGGCGAAAGACGTTCCCAAGGGTGACCGCCAGGGCAAGGTTGACGCAGCACTCGAGCTCGTCGAGATGACCGAGTACGCCAAGCGTCGTCCCAACCAGCTCTCCGGCGGTCAGCAGCAGCGCATCGCGCTGGCTCGGGCCCTCGTGCTCGAACCCTCGGTGCTTCTTCTCGACGAACCGCTCGGTGCGTTGGACGCCAAGCTCCGCCACTCGCTGCGCGCCCAGCTCACCTCCCTGCAGCGGCGGGTGGGCATCACCTTTGTCTTTGTCACGCACGACCAGGAAGAGGCGCTCGAGATGTCTGACCGCCTCGCGGTCATGAGCAGGGGCAAGATCATGCAGCTGGGGGCTCCCCGCGAGATCTACCAGTTCCCCCGCAGTGAGTTCGTTGCAGACTTCCTTGGTGTTGCCAACCTGATGGACGTTCAGGTCGAGAGCGTCGGTGCCGGGGTGGGCCGCGTGAAGCTCGGCGACTTCACCCTCGACGCCCAGATTCCCGAGGGTTTCCAGGCTGGTCCAGGTCGCGCGGTGATCCGGCCCGAGAGCCTGCACCTCGAAGAGGGCGATCTCAGCGGTGACAACCGGCTACCCGCCATGGTCGAGCGGGTCGTCTACCTGGGTTCCACATCGCAGGTCTTCGTGCGACTCCCCGACGGTACGAGCGTCCAGTCGCTCGTCACCAATGCCGTGCACGAAGAGCCGTGGAGCTCAGGCGACGCGTGTCGCGTCCGGATGCCTGCCGAGTCGCTGCACGTGCTGGAGCACACCGAAGATCACGCCTGGAGCGATGCTGACTCGGTGTCGAAGGCTGGCTGACCCCGCAACGTGTGAGAGGGCCGCCCCCGATGGGGGCGGCCCTCTCACACGTTGCGGACGGTGTTTACATCTCGACGCCGGCCAGGTCGTCGAGCGCAGAGCCGCCTTCTCCCTTGCGCCGCAGGCGAAGGACGAGGTACGCGAGCAGCAACGCCGCCATGGTGCCCATCAGCAGCAGTGTCGCCAGGGCGTTGAGTGCTGGTGACGGGGCCGCCTTGACGGCGCTGTACAGCAGGACTGGAACGGTGATCTGACTGGCGTCGCCATAGAGGAAGTTGCTGACCACGAAGTCGTCGAGGGACGCGGCGAAGGTAATCATGGAGGCTGCGAAGATAGCTGGGATCAGCATGGGCAGGAGCACCGTTCGGATGGCCTGCATGCGCGTTGCGCCGAGATCTTGGGCCGCGGTCTCGAACTCGTTGCCGATACTCACCAGACGACCGCGCACGATCACCAGGATGAACGAGATCGAGAACGTGACGTGGCCGAGGATCAGGGCGTTGCGGCCCAGCCCGATCTGCGTGTACAGGGTCGAGATCACGAGGTAGAGCGCGGAGCCCAGGACCAGCTCGGGGGTGACCAACGGGAAGAGCGAGACCGCGTTGGCCACGTTGCTGGTACGCGAGCGCCAGCGGGTGAGCCCGAGAGCGAGAGCCGTACCGATGGGGACGGCGATCAGGGTGGTGACGACACCGAGCGTCAAGCTGTTCTGCAGGGCGTTCAGCAGCGCGTCGTTGGCGCCGGAGCCAAAGACAGACGTCCCCTCCGCGATCGACCCTTCCTCGGTGCCGCAGCAGTACCACGCGGTCGTGAAGCCGTTCCATGAGCTGCGTGATCGCGAGTCGTTGAACGAGAACTGGACGGCGATCAGGACCGGTACCAGGCTCCACAGAATGTAGACCCACGTGACCGTGGCGAGCACGTAGGGCCGACGCCACGGGTTGCGCCACGGCGGGACAAACCCCTTCTTCGGTGGCTTGACGGACTCGGGGGGCGGGACGTACCGGCCCCCGTCGTCCCAGGCCTTCTCGGCTCCTGGTGCATCGACGCCGATGGTGGTCATCGTGCCTCCCGGGATGCCCGAACGGTCAGGATCAAGTAGTAGGCCATGAAGATCAGCAGTACCGCCGACAGCAGCAGCACCAGGCTTGCCCCCTGGCCTCGCGAGAAGCCGCTCTGGATTGACTCCTCGATCGAGTTACCGACCATGACCGTGGTCGGAGAGTTCGAGACCAGGGTGTTGGTGTAGTAGTCACCGAACATCGGAAGAGCTGTGATGACCATGGCGGTGATCAGGCCGATCCGACTGAGCGGAAGGGTGACGCGGAAGAAGGTGCGGAAGGTGTTGGCGCCGAGGTCTCGCGAGGCCTCGATGAGGCTCTGGTCGATGCGGTCGAGATAGGCGTAGAGCGGCACGATGAAGAACGGCAGGTATCCGTAGACAAGGGCAATCACCACGACGTACCACTGACCGCCGAGCCAGTCGACCTTGGCGAATCCGAAGAACCTCACGATGTCGTTGGCGTACCCCTCGTCGCCGAGGATGCCGACCCAGGCGAGCATGCGGGTGAGGTAGTTGATCCACCAGGGAGCCAGGATGAGTGCGAGCAGCAGCCCGCGATTTCCGCGGGCAAGCCGCGCCACGTAGTAGGCCACCGGATACCCGATGAGCACGCAGAGCGTCATCGCTAGCGCGGTGTAGATGAACGTGTGCTCCCACCCAGAGCGATAGGAACCGCTGATCGACTGGTCGATCACCTGTCCCATGACCGTGAAGTCCCACTTGAGCGGGTTCCACGCCGGAATGGGCTGCCCGAGAATGTCGAGCTGGCTCGAGAACGCGACCGCCATGATCCCGTAGAACGGGACGACGAACAGTGCGATGAGCCAGGCCGTGCCGGGTACGGCTAGGGAGGGCCAGAGGAAGCGCGTCGCCGCGTCTTTCCGGCCCTCCGCCACTGCCTCAGCTACCGCCACTCTGGAACTCCTGGAAGGCTGCCAGGTACAGGTTCTCGACCGCCGGGGTCTGCTCGTAGAACTTGATGCCGGACGCAAAGTCTTCCGGAACCACGACTGCCGACAACAGGTTGTCCGTGATGTAGCCCCCGTCGATGAGGTACTCAGCACTGAGCTTGGTGAGCGGTGGCTGGTAGCCGTTCCAGTTGAAGTTCTTTTCGGCGATGGTGTTGTCGAGGATCGAGTTGATGAAGGTGTGCGCCAAGACGGGGCTGGGCGACGACTTGGGGATGCAGATGTTGTCGTTGCCGATGACGACGTCTGCCTTCGACTCGGGAATCCAGTAGCCGAGATCTTGCTTCGTGGCACCGCCTGCCAGGTACCACCTGGCCGCGATCATGTCGCCCGACCAGGATTGGTGAACACTGAACTTGCCGTTCGCGATCGTCTCGTACTGGGTGATGTCCACCTTCACACCCAGCGGGATCAGCTCGTTGAGCTTGTCCTTGGCTGCGTTGATCAACTCGGGGTCGCCGGTGTTGATGTCTCGGGTGATGTCCCATGCCAGCATGGCCATTCCGAGCGCCTCACCCGCGTCATCGAGCACACCCATCTTGCCGGAGTACTCGGGGTTCCAGAGCATCTTGTAGCCCTCAGTCGGGTCGCTGACCCGGTCGGAGCGGTAGGCGATCCCGGAGGTGTACACGGTGTAGGGCACGCTGTACTGCGAGCCTTGGTCGTACCAGGGGTCCTGGTACTCGGGCCAGGCGTTGGTCAAGTTGGTCATGTACGACTTCTGGAACGGCTGCAACAGCTTGCCGTAGACCATGCGGCTCATCACGCTGGGGCCGGGGAAGACCACGTCGAACTGGGCGCCCGGGGCACTGATCTTGGTGAGCATCTCGTCGTAGTTGTTGTACGGGGTCACCTGCACCTCGGCCCCGTACTTCTTCTGGAAGTCCTTCATGACCCCCGGCGCCATGTAGTCGGCGTAGTTCAGGACCCGCAGCGCGTCGGCCTTCTCGGGCTCCAGGCCGCTCTCGATCGGCTGGTTGTCGTCGAAGATCGGCAGCGTTACTGGCTCGTCAGGGCGTGCCAGCGGGTAGGCGCCCGATGAGCCGGATGGACTGTCGCTGTCACCGCCACAGGCTGCCAGCAGTGGGGCCGCCCCCAGGCCTACTGCGGTGAGCGCCCCACCCCGAAGGACGTCGCGGCGGTGCAGCTGTGGCCGCCACTGAGGGGCGTGGTCAGATGACTTGGGATCGAACGGCATGCCGGGTCCTCCTGGAAGGAAAGGGAATGTATCGAGATCTCCGCGGTCGTAGTTCTTCTCGCTGACTGGTTGGTCAGTTAGTCTGTCGGGATCGACCCTCGATGACAAGGGTCGCGCCCGATCGAGTCATTCTGGCCTGTTTCAGGTGGCTCGTGGAACGTTTTGGGCGAATCGGGTTTCAGATCGTGACCCTTTTGTGGCGTGACAGAGAGGACGAAGTCGACATGGCGGGGAAGCTTCCCATGACGGCCGATCAGCTGCGTCCGTCGATGAACGGCAGTGGCCAGATGCTCCCCGCTCCGGCGTACACCGACGCTGAGGTCCTTGCGTGGGAGAACGATCATGTTTTCGCCGGTGGCTGGGTCTGCATCGGACGAGCCGGGTCCTTCGTCAAAGCCGGCGATCGCCGCGCTTACCAGATCGGCGGCGAGGGCGTCCTCGTCGTCATGGGCACTGACGGGCAACTGCGCGGTTTCTACAACTCGTGTCGCCATCGGGGCCACGAGCTGCTTCCGGCCGGTGGCGAGGCAAGCGGCAGCCTGATCCGCTGCCCCTATCACGCATGGGTGTTCACGCCTGACGGCGACTTGCGTGGGGTGCCGCCCACTCACGAGGGCGATGTGACCGATCTCTCCGAGCACTCGTTGGTTCCGGTTGCCCTTGAGCAGTGGAACGGCTTCGTCATGGTCAACATGTCGGGCGACGCCCCACCGTTGAGCGAGTATCTCGTCGGGCTTGCCGACATCCTCGATCACTTCGGGATCGGTGAGCTCAGGGTCGCCGAGACGCACAGCTACACCATCGAGGCGAACTGGAAGCTGGTCGTCGAGAACTACCACGAGTGCTTTCACTGCCCCACGGTCCACCCCGAGCTCTCCCTCGTCTCCGACACCGAAGCCGGCGTCTCGGTCTTCGGTGAGGGACTGTTCTTCGGCGGCACAAACGACTTCCGAGAGGGAGTCGAGACGATGTCGCTCGACGGGACGAGTGGCGGTGTTCCGATCGCCGGCCTGCCGGAGAAGTACTGCCGGTCGACCCTCTATTTGCAGGTCGGGCCGAACCTGCTGGTCAGCCTGCACCCCGACTACGTGATGATTCATCGGCTGATCGCCCTCGCGCCCGACCGCACGTTCATCGAGTGCCACTGGCTCTTTCCCGCTGAGGCCTTCGAGAAGGTGGACTTCGACCCGGCGTACGCCGTCGACTTCTGGGACATCACCAACCGCCAGGACTGGACTGCGTGCGAGAGCGTCCAACGGGGTGTGGCCTCGCGTGGCTACCGTCCGGGGCCGCTGTCGTCGTACCACGAGGTCGGTGTCCGGCTCTTCACCCAGTGGCTGGCCGAGGCGTACGCCACGGGGACGGTTTCCACCAGGGCGCACGACCTGCTCTCCGAAGAGCAGCTCGCCGCCCTGGCCTTTCCCGTCGACACGTGACCCCCATGCCGAGTGCACACCTGAGTGCCGCATTCAGCTGCCGAGTGCACACCTGGGTGCCACATTTCGCCGTCGAGTGCACTCACACATCTGGTCGGACGCCGTGAGCTCGCCGTTCCAGCTGCTGCAGCTGAACATCGAGTACGGCGGAACGGGCGTCAGCTTCGACGCGGTCGTCGAGACGATTCGGCAGTCCGGGGCCCCCGTGGCGGCGCTGCAGGAAGGGTGCGGACAAGTACCGGCTATCGCCGAGGCGCTCGGTTGGCCGTACTTCGACAACCGGACGCAGGTGGTGTCGCAGCTGCCGCTGCTCGACCTACCACGTGCGACCGCTGGCGCCCTGTACGTGGAGATCGAGCCCGGCCTCGTCCTGGCGATCATCAACGTGCACCCGGCGTCCCGAGGCTACGGCCCGACGCGGCTGGGCAAGGGCGAGCGGCTGCCCCGAGTGCTGCGGCGTGAGCGGTTGGTGCGTGTCGGAGAGCTGCAGCCCTCGCTCGACGCGGCGGCCGAGCTCATGCGTGACGGCATTCCGGTCGTACTCCTGGGTGACTTCAATGCCCCTTCGCACCACGACTGGACGACCGCTGCCGTGGGCCTACGGCCTCATGTCACGGCTGCCGTGACGTGGCCGACCAGCCGCGCGGTCGAGGACGTCGGGCTGGTGGATGCCTACCGAGCCGTCTACCCAGATCCCGTCACGCACCCCGGACTGACCTGGCCGGCCGCGAGGCCACACGTGGAGGGCTACAACCCGGCCGCCGACGGGCACCCGGCGGACCGGATCGACTTCCTGCACGTCAGTCCCGACGTCGTGGTCGACGACGTGCAGATCGTGGGCGAGGGGGAGTCTCCGTTCAGCGACGTTTCGTTCACCCCCTGGCCGACCGATCATCGCGGGCTTCTCGCGACCCTGCAGGTGGCGCCGGCGTCACCGGCTCCCGTCGTGTCGGTGTCCCGCCGGCTCGTGACCGTGGGTGATGGGGTCGTCGTTCGCGTGATCGCCGACGATGTCGATGTGGTCAAGGTGGTGGGGCGAGGGTCCACAGCTGGTGGGCCGGTCGAGCTCACGGTGGACGCGTCCGGCGTCGGCCGTCTCGATACTGCCGAGCTGGGCAGCGGCATGTACGACATCACCGCGGTCGGCTCTCAGAAGGGCGAGCTCGCGACGGCGTCGCTCTGGGTGTCGGTCGAGGGCGGCCGGCCTGAGGTCGTGACCGACCGCCCGCAGTACCAGGTGGGAGATGCCATGACCGTGACCTGGTCGTGGTCGCCCGGGAACAGGGCGGACTGGGTGGCGGTCTACGCCCGTGGTGCCGACCCCTCGTCTGACAAACCCCAGGTGAAGGCGCCCACGGGGGCGACCGTGGAGGGCAGCATCAGGTTCGACCAGGCCCTGCGCCCCAAGAAGTGGCCGCTAGCAGCGGGGCACTACACCCTGCATCTGCTGGCCGACGACCTGCCGGTGTCGTTGGCGTCCACAGACTTCGACGTCACCTGACTGCGCACTCGACGGTCGAAAGCGTCACTCAGGTGTGCACTCGGCGGGACGTTACGGATTCACAGGGAGTTCACAGGGAACTTTCAGGAAGCCCTCTGCCGCGTGGTCCACAGTGGACGGGTGAACACCTCTGGCGTTGAGGCACGGCTGCTCGTCGTCGACGACGACGCCAACATCGTCGAGCTGCTGGCAGCGTCGTTGCGGTTTTCCGGGTTCGACGTCACCACGGCCCGCACCGGCCACGATGCGTTGGCGCTGGCGTCCAGCGCCCGCCCAGACCTCATCGTGCTCGACGTGATGATGCCGGGGCTCGACGGCCTCACGGTTGTCCGTCGCCTGCGCGAGAGCGGCAACCGGGTTCCGGTGGTCCTGCTGACGGCCATGGACGCCACCGAGGACCGCGTTGCCGGTCTGACGATCGGTGGTGACGACTACATCACTAAGCCGTTCAGCCTGGAGGAGGTGGTGGCCCGGATCCGCGCAGTTCTGCGACGAAGCGGCGGGTCGCAGTCGGGACAGCCAGCCACGCAGTTCTCTCTGGGCGACATCGTGCTCGACGACGACGCGCACGAGGTGTGGAAAGCGGGGAAGGTGATCTCGCTGTCTCCCACCGAGTTCAGTCTGCTGCGTTACCTGATGGCCAACGCAGGTCGAGTCCTGAGCAAGGCGCAGATTCTTGACCACGTGTGGTCGTACGACTTCGGTGGTGACGCCAACGTGGTGGAGTCCTACATCTCTTACCTCCGCCGAAAGCTCGACACCACTGACCCGCAGCTGATCCACACCATTCGTGGCGTCGGCTACGTGATGCGCGTTCCGCGGGACGCGTGATGGACGCTGGCCACGGGCAACGCACACTGCGGCAACGCACAC
>JAHEKZ010000048.1:12745-17373 GCA_024644435.1 Actinomycetes bacterium
GGCAACGCACACTGCGGCAACGCACACCGCTGCGCACTCAGCTGATCGTCGTGACGGTGGCACTGGCCGCTCTTGCCGTGCTTGCCGTTGCCGCCGGAAGCACCTGGGTGCTGCGCTCGTACCTCATCGACCAGGTGGACCAGCAGCTCTACCGGTCGGTGCGACCGGTGATGTCGGGCGAGCTCGACGGTCCTCGGATGCCGATGGGCGGTGGCCGCGACGGCTTCATCCCGCCCGTCGTGTTCTTCGGGCAGGTGTACGACTCGCAAGGAAACGTCGTCTCAGACCTCGGGTCGTCCGGAACGACGACTGCGGGGCAACCCGACTTGCCGGTGCTCGACGCTGTCACGGTCTCCGCGCTCGATGGCGAGCCGTTCACCGTCTCGGGTGCGGGCGGCGACTGGCGCGTGCTGGTGGCGAAGGTCTCGGGCCAGCCGTCGTCGGATCTGGCCGCGATCGCGGTGGGCGTACCACTGCAAAGCGTGCAGTCGACCGTGACCCGGTTGCTGCTCATCGACGGCGTGGTCGCCGTTGCGGTGCTCGTCCTGCTCGCGCTGGTGGCGCGGTGGGTGGTCTTGATGAGTCTGCGTCCGCTTGCCGAGATCGAGGAGACAGCGGGTTCGATCGCGACCGGTGACCTGTCGCGCAGGGTCGACAACGACATCCCCGACACCGAGGTCGGACGGCTGGGGTCGTCGCTCAATGTGATGTTGGAGCGGATTGAGTCGGCGTTCCTGGCGCAACGGGAGTCCGAGCGTTCGGCCCGCGCGTCCGAGGAGCGGATGAGACGGTTCGTGGCGGACGCGAGTCACGAGCTGCGAACGCCGCTGGCGACGATCAGGGGCTACGCCGAGCTGCACCGCCAGGGAGCCACGACTGCCGAGCTCTCGGTGGACGAGGTGATGGAACGGATCGAGACCACCGCAGGGCGAATGGGTGTGCTCGTCGACGATCTCCTGCTGCTGGCGCGTCTCGACCAGCATCGTGCCTTGGAGCGTGAGCCTGTCGACCTCTTGACGATCGCCGGTGACGTCGTCCGGGAGGTAGGTCCGGTGGCCAACGACCATCGGGTGCGCGTCATGGCAGACGGAGTGGAGCCGGCCATCGTTCTGGGCGACGCCGCCAGGTTGCGCCAGGCCGTCAGCAACCTTGTGGCCAACGCTGTGCGGCACACCCCGGACGGCACAGCGGTGACGGTGTCGGTCAGGGTGTCCGGCTCGCAGGTCACGGTCGACGTCGCGGACGACGGCCCAGGAATGGCTGACGAGGCGGTGTCCCATGCATTCGAGCGCTTCTACCGCGGCGAGGCCTCACGCACGCGCGGTGACGGTGCCGGTGGTACCGGGCTGGGTCTGGCCATCGTTGAGGCGATCACAGAGGCGCATGGCGGTCAGGTCACGCTGCGCAGCGCTCCGGGCGCAGGAACGTCGGTCCAGATCACTCTTCCCAGACTCGCAGCCTGATCACATCTGGTTCGCAGGGTTCTCCCAGGTTGCCCTCCTTCACTAGGGGTTAGCGCAGAGTGCGCTCACGAAGAGAAAGGGACGGTCATGTCAGACGAGACGACCCACTCCATCACCCCAGACCCTGCGGACAGCCCAGCGACGACGCCCGCTAACCCCCGAAGCACGCCATCGCGCACCACCCTGATGGTGCTGGGTGGGGTGGGTACCGCTCTGCTGGTTGGCCTGATGGGTTTCGGGATTGGAACGGCGAGTGCCGATGACGAAGCCAGCGGCGGAGGTCACGGGGGAATGCCCGGCGGAGCAGGGATGGGGAGCGGCTCGTTCGCCCCAGGCGACCAGGACCGTGACCGCGAGGGCTTCGGGCCGATGCCTGGTGGCCCAGGTGACGGCGGACCCGGTGGACGACTCCTTCACGGTGAGGCAGTTGTCGAGGACGCGTCCGGCGACGTCCTGACGCGGCTTTCGCAGAGCGGCGAGGTGACGAAGATCGGTACTACGTCGATCACCGTCGAGTCCAGCGACGGGTTCGTGGCCGAGTACGTCTTCGATGGCGACACGCTCGTCCGGTCACCCGATGCTGCTGATGACGGCAGCCAGCTGGACGGCATCGAGTCAGGCGACACCGTGCATGTGCTCGCTGATGCAGACGGTGGCGCGAACACCGCACTGATGGTGGGCGAGACTCCCAACCTCTAGGCGGTTCGGCGGACGACGGCGTCCACCGCGATGGCTCCCGCGGTGGCTCCGTCGTCCCTGGCCTTGGGGTAGGCGAAGACCGGGTTCAGCTCGATCACCATCAGCTTCTCGTCGATCAGCAGCTGACCAACGCGCACTGCGAGCTCTGCCAGTGCATCGATGTCGACCGGCGGCCGGCCGCGTCCACCAGTCAACAGTGACGCACCGCGCAGGGTGAGCAGGGCTTCGGCGACTCGGCCGACGTCGGTCGGCAGCGGGATCACGGTGGCGTCGCCGACCATCTCGACCCAGACACCCCCGAGCCCCACGACCAGGCAAGGCACCACGGAGTCGCGCCGCGCGGCGATCAGCAGCTCGGTCCCACGTTCGGCCATCTGCTCGACCAGTACAGGCGACGTCTCGTAGCCGACGATCGAGCGCAGTCGGTCAAAGGCCTCGAGGGCTTCGTCGACGTTGGTGACGCCGAGCTCGAGCGCACCGATGTCGGTCTTGTGCTGGAGGTCAGGTGAGCTGACCTTCAGGGCCAACGGGCCATCGAGCGCGGCGACCAGGGCGGTGAGCTCGTCGCGACCAGTGGCCAGGCCGCCGGACGGCACCGGCACCCCGACGCCGGCCAGCATCGTCTTGGCCTCGTGCTCGGCGAGCCACTCACCCGGCTCGGCCGCTCCAGCGATGGCGCCCATGGCGCGGAGCCGGGCGGGATCACCGAACGGGCGCCGCATCGCATCGGCGACCTTGATTCCTGTGGTCAGGCCCCATACCGCGGGAACGCCGCGCTGCAGACACTTGTCGACCATGTCTTCCGGCAACAGGTCCGGCAGCGTGGACGCGACAATCACTGGCGCAACCGAGTCCTGGTTGGCGAGCAGGATGCCGTCGAGCTGGCTGTTCCAGCTGTACGTCGCCGCAGCACCCATCTTCTGCGGCAGGTCGTAGTACACCAACACCTGGCCGAGTGACGGGTCGGACGCCGTCGTGCGCACGATGTCGGCGATGCCCTCGACGTCGCCCCAGAGCATGGCGGTGTAGTCGAGCGGGTTCCCGATCGTCGCCGCATGCGGGACGATCGGCTTCAGCGCCGCCTTGGTCTCCTCAGCCAGAGGGGGCAGGGGGATCTCGAGCCGGTCGGCCTCGTCCGCGCTGATGGCGGCGTCGCCGCCCGAGCACGTGATGACGGCGACACCGCCCGCGACCTTGCGGCGTCCGTGGGCCATGGCCTTGGCGGTTTCCAGCAGCTCGTGCGGGTCGTCCACCCACGCGCCGCCGGCCTCTTCGACGAGCGCGCGCAGCACCTTGGCGTCACCGGCCACGGCGCCGGTGTGGGCGGCGGCAGCCGAAGCGCCGAGGGTGCTGCGTCCCGATTTGAGCACGGCGACGCCGATCTCGCGTTCGGCACACAGGGCAAGCCCCTCGGCCAGCTGCGCCCCGTCGCCCTCTGCCTCCAGGTACAGGGCGACGGACCGGACACCCTCTTGCTGGGCAAGCGCGACGAGGTAGTCGGCCGCCTCGAGGACAGCCTGGTTGCCGCACGAGACGACGGTGTGCAGGTACAGAGCTCGAGCCGCTCCGATGGCGTTCACGGCCACGTTCCCACTCTGGGAGACCAGAGCCACGCCCCCCGGTGGGGCGATGTTGTAGCCGTCGCCCCACAATGGCGCGCGGCGCACGACCGAGACGAGGCCGTTGCCGTTCGGGCCGCAGACCGGCATGTCGTAGCGCAGCGCGTTCTCGCGCAACCGTTGCTGCAGCGCGCGTCCGTGCTCGACCTCGGCGAAACCGGCGGCGATCACCACGGCTCCACCGATGCCGAGCTGGCCGGCTTCTTCGATCAGGCCGGGGACGGTAGCGGCCGGCGTGGCGATCACAATGGCGTCCGGAACTTCGGGCAGGTCCGACAGCGTGGGGAAGCAGGGGACACCGAGCACCTCGGTCTCTCGGGGGTGCACGCCGAAGACCGGGCCGTCGAACTGCGCGGCCACCAGGTTGTCGAGCGTCTGGTGGCCGTAGGTGTCGACCCGGGGGGACGCGCCGACGACGGCAACGGAGCGGGGGGCGAGAAGGCGGTCGAGGTTCACGCAGGCGTCCTGGCGGGTGCTGGTCGGAATGTCAGGGGAGATACTGACTGACCACTCAATCAGTCGTCAATGGGTTCTCCGGTCGGGATCGTCATCCAGCTGTGCACTCGGTGCGAAATTCCGTCATCCAGGTGTGCACTCGGCGGGGGGGGGCGGCGCTGCTCAGAGGGCGGACGCCACCTGCAGGCCCTCGAGGACGGCCTCCTCGACGGTGCGCGGTGCGAGGCAGTCGCCCACGGCATGAACCTCGCCCGGGAAGTCAGCCAGCGAGTCCACCAGCTCGGTGACGGCGTCGTGGCCCTGCGACAGCACCAGCGCCGAGACCTCGTCGACCACAACCGGCTCACCGGTGAGGACATGCTGCAGGTAGACGCTGTCGGCGTCGGCCCCG
>JAHEKZ010000008.1:0-3740 GCA_024644435.1 Actinomycetes bacterium
TGAAGTGGCCCAATGATGTGCTGGTCGGTGACCGCAAGCTGTCAGGCGTGCTCTGTGAGGTCGTGCCGACCTCCCAGGGCAACGCTGTCGTCGCGGGCTGGGGGATCAACGTCGATCAGCGCGAGTCAGAGCTTCCTGGCGACACGGCGACGTCAGTCCGCCTGTCGGGGGGGCGGGTCGATCGCGCGGAGCTCTTGGTCGGGGTGCTCTCGGCCTGGGAGTCCTGGTATGACGCCTGGACGAGCGACGCCCCGCGTGTTCGCTCAAGGTACGAGCAGCGCTCGAGCACCCTCGGCCACGATGTGCGAGCGCAGCTCCCCGATGGTTCGCACCTCGAGGGTCGGGCGGTGCGACTCGGCGACGGCGGTGAGCTCGTGGTGCTCGTGAACGGCCAGGAGCGCGAAGTGGCGTCGGCCGATGTCGTGCACGTGCGGGCAGCTTCGGGCTGACCGGGTCGCCTCGCCTCTCACGGTCTGTCACCATTCTCGCCATGGCATACCCCGAGAAGCTTCTGACCGATGGTGAGACCGTCGTGTACGACATGCGGCCGCACTGGCGAATCCTCGTCTTCCCGGCGGCGACGCTGGTGCTGCTGGTCTTCGGGACGGTGTTCCTGCTCGCGCAGGTACCCGACGGATGGCGCTGGGCGCGGTGGGTTGTCCTGGCGGGGGCGGTTGCTGTCCTGGTCATCTGGGTCATCAAGCCAGTCATTCAGTGGGCGACGTCGCAGTACGTCCTGACCAATCGCCGCGTCATCATCCGATCTGGAATCATCGCGCGACAAGGACGCGACATGCCCCTCGCGCGGGTCAACGACGTCCACTTCAACTACGGCGTCATCGACCGGATGCTCGGCTGCGGAGACCTCATCGTGGAGTCTGCGGGCGAGACGGGCCGACTCCTGATTGCCTCTGTGCCAGAGGTCGAGCTGATCCAGCGAGAGATCTTCCGGCTGCACGAGGAAGACGACAAGCGGCGGCGGCAAGAAGGCGACTGAAGTTGACGCCGTCCCCGATGAGGCCGTCTACTCTCGGGCTGTGACCACCGTCCTGCTCGCCGAAGATGACGCCGCCATCAGCGAACCGCTGTCGCGGGCGCTGCGCCGTCACGGATATGACGTGGTGCTCGCCGAGGACGGCCCCGAAGCGCTGCGGGCTGCGAGGGGCATCGACCTGCTCCTGCTGGACATCGGTCTTCCCGGAATGGACGGCCTCGAGATCTGCCGGACACTTCGGGCGGAGGGGTCACCGGTTCCCGTCCTCATGCTGACGGCTCGGGTGTCGGAGATCGACACGGTCGTGGGTCTTGACGCCGGGGCCGACGACTACGTCGTCAAGCCCTTCCGCTCCGAAGAGCTCATGGCTCGCATCCGTGCCCTGCTGCGACGCGGGCAGGCAGCTTCAGAGGTGCTCGAGGGCAAAGACCTGCGCATCGACGTGGCGGGCCGTCAGGTGTGGCAAGGAGACCGACTGGTGCCGGTCTCCGGCCGCCAGTTCGAGGTGCTCGTCCACCTGATGCGTCGGAAGGGAAGCGTCGTGACCCGCGAAGAGCTGATGCGACAGGTATGGCAGACCACGTGGATCGGGTCGACCAAGACGGTCGACATGCACGTCTCGTGGTTGCGCCGCGCGCTCAAGGCCGACCGGGTAACCGATGCGCAGTACATCTCCACGGTGCGTGGCGTCGGCTTCAGGTTCGACGAGGACTGACGGTGCACCGTCGAATACTCGGGGCCTCGCTGGCGGTCACGCTGTCCGTCATCGTCTTCATGACGAGTGTGATGGCGTGGCAAGACTGGGCCAACATCGCCAGCGACAACCAGCGGCGCTTGATGTCCCAGGCGAATCAAGCCGCGGAGCGGCTGCACCAGCTGAGTCACGCCGACGGGGACGTGGATCAGCGCAGCCTTGCGGCCCTGCTGCCGCCAGACTCGCGTGTGCAGCTGACCGCTGTCGATGGTCAGGAGTATGTCGCCGGTGAGGCGAGCGTGGGTGGCCCGACTGTCTCAGCGACAGTTCCCGACATCGGGGTCCTTGTCGTCGAGGACACCAGCGGGACAGTGGGGCGCAACCGCTTGCTCGCGGTGGGCTCAATTATTGGGATCGGGCTGGTCATGGCGCTTGTGGCGCTCGTGCTGTCGATCCGAACCTCGCGCCGCCTCACCCGGCCGATCTCTGAGCTTGCCGCCCACGCCGATCGCCTCGCCTCGGGCGACCTGCGGACCTCCGAGGTCCGCTACGGGATCCCGGAGCTCGATCGCCTCGCCTCGTCGATGGATGCGTCTGTGCTGCGCGTGGCCGCGGTCCTGGCGCAGGAGAGGCGGATGACGGTGGATGCGTCACACCACCTCAAGACGCCCCTCACCGCGCTGTCGCTGCGCCTGGAGGAGCTCGCAGCCTGGCCGGAGAACGAGGAGGTGAAGCGGGAGGCGCAGCAGGCCCTCGACCAGGTCGAGCGGCTCTCCCGGGTCGTCGACGACCTCCTGCTCGACCGAAGGTCCCACACCTCCGTTCGGTCGCGGGTACCACTCCAGTCGGTGGTCGAGCAACAGCTGGCCGAGTGGCGACCGGCGTTCCAGTCGGCGCACCGCCGTCTGTCGGTACACATCGACCTGCCTGCCGCCGCCCTCGTCGATGCTGGGCCGGTGGGTCAGGTGATCGCGACCCTGATCGAGAACAGCTTGGTGCACGGCGGCGGCCGAACGATGGTCGAGGCGCGCCGAGACCACGGGACGACCTGGGTCGACGTCTATGACGAGGGGCCGGGGGTGCCGGACGCCGTCGCACCGGCGGTCTTCGAACGCGACGTCAGTGGTTCGGGCAGCACCGGCCTGGGACTGGCCGCCGCCCAGGACGCGGCGGTGTCAGTCGGTGGCCGCCTCGCCCTCGTGCAGCGTCGCCCCGCTCACTTCCGCTTCTTCGTCGGCGGCCGGGAAGACCCAGCGACGGTAGGACCAGAAGCGGAAGAGCGTGCCGAGACCCACGCCAATAACGTTCGCTGAGATGTTGTCGGCCAACGCCGAGTTGAGGTCGAGGACATACCGCGAGAGCGCGAGTGGCAGCAGCGTGATGGCCAGACCGATCGCGTTCAGCAGGAAGTAGAGCGAGTACTCGCGCCAGAAGCCGCGCCGGCTGCGGTCCTTCCAGGTCCACTCACGGTTCGCCTGGTAGGCGAAGACCGTGGCGATGACTGCTGAGATCGTCTTGGCCGTGAGCGGCTTGTCGGCCAACACGCCGGGGTTGCCGACATGCACGAGCAGATTGAAGAGTCCGACGTCGATCACGAAGGCGCCGATGCCGACAACCCCGAAGCGGGAGAGCTCGCCCGCGCCTCGTCGAAGTCTCTGCCGGAGGGCGGCGCCCCGCGACGAGGGCCGTGGCGTCGTCATCACCCGGTGAGGGTACGGGGTGCCTCAGGGGGGCGCAGCACCGCGAACTGGTCAGTGACCTCGATCTCTCGGGCCCGGAACCGGTACTCGGCGGCTGGACGCCCGCCTGAGCGACCGGGGGCCGAGACCGTTCCGGTCTCGATGATCTGGTGACGTCGCAACAGGATGCGCTTGAGGTTGGTTGCGGAAACGTCGTGACCCAGCGCCGCCTGGTAGACCGACTGCAGCTCAGAGGCGGTGAAGACCGCGGGCGCCAAGGCGAAGCCGAGGTTGGTGTAGCTCAGCTTCGCCCGCAGTCTGCTGACGCCGCTGGCGGTGATCGAGGCATGGTCGAAGGCCATCGGCGGAAGCG
>JAHEKZ010000008.1:3840-14370 GCA_024644435.1 Actinomycetes bacterium
TAACTACGTGAAGGTCACGGTAGCAGGGCCCGGACGACCGCCGGGCTGCGACGCCTCGGAGGTGCGGCGTGGACGACACGCCTCAGGTCGACCCGGACTACGCCGAGGAGGTGCGGCGGCTCGCTGTCGAGCGTGATGCGCTGATCCTCGCCCACAACTACCAGGTGCCCGAGATCCAGGACGTCGCACACCATGTGGGCGACTCGCTGCAGCTGGCCAGGCTGGCTGCCGCCAGTACCGCCTCCACCATCGTGCTGTGTGGCGTCCACTTCATGGCCGAGTCGGCCAAGCTGCTGGCACCGGACCGCACCGTCCTGATCCCCGACCTCGGCGCGGGATGCTCGCTGGCCGACACGATCACGGCAGATCAGCTGCGCGAGTGGAAGGCTGAGCACCCTGGCGCCGTCGTGGTGTCGTACGTCAACACGTCGGCGGCCGTGAAGGCCGAGACCGACATCTGCTGCACCTCATCGAACGCGGTCGACGTGGTCAACTCGATCCCGGCTGAGCGAGAGGTTCTCTTTCTGCCCGACCAGTTCCTCGGCGCCCATGTCCAGCGAGAGACCGGGCGTACCAACATGCACATCTGGATGGGGGAGTGCCACGTACACGCCGCGATCAGTGGTGACCAGCTGGTGCGGCGCGTCAAGGAGCTGCCCGATGCCGAGCTGCTGATCCACCCCGAGTGCGGGTGCGCGACGTCGGCGCTCTACCTGGCGGGTGAGGGCGTGGTGCCGGAGTCGCACACTCACATCCTCTCGACCGGCGGCATGCTCACCAAGGCACGGCAGCTCGGGTCGGCCACGGTGCTCGTGGCGACCGAGACCGGCATGCTGCACCAGCTCCGCAAGGCCAACCCGCTGGCCGACTTCCAGCCGGTCAACCCGAAGGCGGACTGCAAGTACATGAAGATGATCACTCCCGATGCGCTGCTCCGGTCGCTCCGGGAGAACGTCTTCGAGGTGACGATCGACGCCGACGTGGCCGTGCGGGCGCGGCGGTCGGTCGAGCGGATGGTCGAGCTCGGCGGGGCACCGGTTCCCGCGTGACCTCGTCCGCACCAGGGCGGGCTGCGCCTCTGCGGGCGTCCGCATCTGGTGCCGCCCCCTTGCCGCGACTTCCGCTGCAACCCACCGGTGAGGCGTCCGCCGACGTTGTCGTGATCGGCTCTGGCGCGGCCGGTGCTACCGCTGCCCGCGGCATCGCGCGGGCCGGTCGAGACGTCGTGGTCGTGACCAAGTCCGGGCTGGGGGCAGGGTCGACCACCTGGGCCCAGGGGGGTCTGGCGGCGGTGCTCGACGCCACCGACGACTCGTGGGACGACCACATCACCGACACGCTGACGGCGGGCGCCGGGCTGTCCGACCGCGCAGTGGTGGAGCAGCTCGTGCGACTGGCCCCTACAGCCGTGCACGACCTGATCGATCTCGGAGCAGAGTTCGACCGCGACCTCGGCGGTCGCCTGGCGCTGGCCCGCGAGGGAGGCCACCAGCGGCGCAGGATCGTGCACGCCGGAGGCGACGCGACCGGCGCCGAGGTGCAACGCACCCTCGACGGTTCGCTCCGCGCGTTCGGCGTCGCCGTGCAGGAACGCAGCATCGCGATCGACGTCGTGCTCGACGCCGGGGGCCGCGTCGCCGGCGTTCTGATCGCGCATGTCGATGACACCGGTGAGATCGCCGACGTCACGTTGGTCCGCACGTCGGCTGTCGTGGTGGCCACCGGAGGACTGGGGCAGGCCTATGCCGTGACCACGAACCCGGCCGAGTCGACCGGTGACGGGTTGGCCCTGGCGTTTCGGGCCGGGGCAGCCGTGGCCGACGTGGAGTTCGTGCAGTTCCACCCGACCGCGTTCTGGCAGCCGGCCTCGGCCGGGCAGCAGCTGCTCGTCTCGGAGGCCGTGCGTGGCGAGGGTGCCACGCTGGTGGACGGGGCCGGTCGTTCGGTGATGGCTGGCGTTCATCCCCTGGGTGACCTCGCCCCCCGCGACGTCGTCGCCACGGCGATCGCCCTTCGCCTGCAGGAAGCCCCCGGTGGTGTGGGCGACCACGTCTTCCTGGATGCCACCTCGATCGGCGCCGCGATGGTCGATCGGTTCCCGACCATCGTTGCCCGTTGCCGCGAAGCCGGTATCGATCCGGTCCGCGAACCCATTCCCGTCGCGCCCGCCGCTCACTTCGCCTGTGGCGGGGTGCGGGCACAGCTGGACGGAGTGACATCGGTGCCCGGACTCTTCGCGGTCGGCGAGGTCGCTGACACCGGCATCCACGGCGCCAACCGGCTGGCATCGAACGGCGTCACGGAAGGACTGGTGGCCGGTCACCTGGTGGCGACTCGGCTGGCCGGTGAATTGCCGCACAGCGGCCCCCCCGTGCTCGGTCCTCCGACCTTGCCGGTCGCTCACCCGGCCGAGCGCGACGTCCTGTCCGCGGCCATGAGCAGATGGGTGGGGCCATTGCGCGATGCGTCCGGGCTAGCGTCCGCAGCGGAGGCCAGCCGCTCTGTGGAGGCATCGGAGTCGGCCCGTTCGCTGAGCGAGATCGAGGCCACCAACCTGCGTGCGGTGTCGCAGCTGATCGTTCGGGCAGCGGCGCTCCGGGAGGAGAGCCGCGGCAGCCACCGGCGCGGTGACTTTCCCGAGCCGGCCGAGCGCTGGCGCAAGCGGGTCGTGCAACGGTGGGATGGCAGCGCTGTACAGATCGACGGGGAACCGGTGGTGGGGGAGTGACGATGGAGTACCAAGAGATGGGGGACACGGCTCGAGCGCTCATCGAGCGTGCCGGGCTCGACATCGAGGTGGTGTCGGCGCTGGTGCGGACTGCTCTCGACGAGGACCTCGCCTACGGCCCTGATGTCACGACCGCGGCCACGGTGCCGGCCGACCAGTGGGTCGAGGCGACGATCAGCGCCAGGGGCGGTGGCGTCGTTGCCGGACTGCCGGTCGCGACCGCCACTTTCGACCTGGTGATGGGTGCGAGCGGGTGGCGTCCGGTCAGGATGCTGCACGACGGCGCCGTCGTTCGACCGGGCGACGAGGTGCTCGCTCTCGAAGCCCAGACGCGTGGCCTGCTCACGGCTGAGCGAACCGCCTTGAACTTCCTCGGTCACCTTTCTGGTGTTGCGACCGCAACTGCCAGCTGGGCTGCGGCGGTGGCTCCCGCTCGCGTGCGTGACACCCGCAAGACCCTTCCCGGTCTGCGGGTTCTCGAGAAGTACGCGGTGCGTTGCGGCGGTGGGGTGAACCACCGGATGGGCCTGGGCGACGCCGCCCTGATCAAGGACAACCATGTCGTGGCCGCCGGGGGCGTCGCTGAAGCGGTGGCAGCCGTGCGCTCGGCGGCGCCCAAGACGCCGCTGGAGGTCGAGTGCGACCGGGTGTCGCAGGTCGGTGAGGCGATGTCCGCCGGAGCTGAGCTGATCCTGCTCGACAACATGACGACCGAACAGATGCGCGAGGCGGTTGCCCTTGGTCGACACCACCCGCGGCCGGTCAGGTTCGAGGCGTCGGGCGGGCTGACGCTCGCATCAGCATCAGCGGTCGCGGCTACCGGGGTGGACTTCGTCGCGGTCGGAGCCCTTACGCACTCGGCCGTGGTTCTCGACCTCGGCCTCGACGTGCACCGTGTCATCCCCCGATCGGTAGGGTCGTCCGGTGACTGACGCATCAAGTTCAGGGACGCCGGGTCCGGCAGACTTCCCGGTCGTAGGAGTCGTGGGTGGCGGGCAACTGGCCCGCATGATGCAGCAGCCAGCGATCGCCTTGGGGGTCCGACTCAGGCTGCTGGCCGATTCTCGCAGCGACAGCGCGGCGCAGGTGATATCGGATGTCGTCGTGGGCGACTACCGCGACTTCGAAACGCTCCGGACCTTCGCCCAAGGATGCGACGTCGTCACGTTCGACCACGAGCACGTCCCGACTGAGCACCTCCGTGAGCTGGCCGGTGCCGGCGTCCTGGTGCGTCCGGGGCCGAGTGCGCTGGTCTTCGCGCAAGACAAGTCGCTGATGCGCGAAAGACTGTCCGAGCTGGGAGCGCCTCTTCCTCGCTGGAGCCCGGTCACCTCGGTGGCCGATGTGCTGGCCTTCGCAGAGGCGACACCCTTTCCGCTCGTCCTCAAAGCCACCCGCGGCGGCTATGACGGCAAGGGTGTGTGGGTGGTCAGGAACGAGCACGAGGCGGCCGAGGTCCTCTCTCACGACCAGGTGCCAGGGTTCATCGTCGAAGAGCTGGTCGACTACGCACGTGAGCTGTCGGCCATGGTGGCCAGAAGCCCGAGCGGGCAGGCGGTTGCCTATCCGGTGGTCGAGACCGTGCAGCGAGATGGCATCTGCCACGAGGTCTATGCGCCGGCACCCGGAATCGACGAGGACCACGCGGTCCGGGCGCAGCAGGTGGCCCTGCAGATCGCCGGAGAGCTCGACGTCGTCGGGATGATGGCTGTCGAGCTCTTCGACACCCCCGATGGGGTCCTCGTCAACGAGCTGGCGATGCGGCCGCACAACTCCGGTCATTGGGGGATCGACGGTGCGGTGACCAGCCAGTTCGAGAACCACCTGAGGGCCGTCCTCGATCTGCCGCTCGGCGACCCGTCGGCGAGCGCACCTCTCACCGTCATGGTGAACCTGCTCGGCGGTGACCTGGACGACCTCTACCCGGCCTACCTGCACTGCATGGCACGAGACCCGGCCCTGAAGTTCCATATGTACGGCAAAGTGGTGAAGCCTGGTCGCAAGGTCGGCCACGTGACAGCCACGGGGACTGACCTCGACGACCTGCTCGAACGCATTCGGCACGCGATCGCGTACCTGAGAGGTGACATCGATGAGTAGAGCTCCAGCGGATGAGGCAACGGGTCAGCATCACCAGGGGGACGCGGTGGTGAGCATCGTCATGGGGAGTGACTCGGACTGGCCCGTCATGGAGGCGGCCGCCGACGTCCTCGGCGAGTTCGGCGTCGACTACGACGTCGACGTGGTGTCGGCCCACCGGACGCCGTTCGACATGCTGGAGTTCGGGCGATCGGCCGCCTCCCATGGGCGGAAGGTGGTGATCGCCGGCGCCGGAGGCGCCGCTCACCTGCCGGGGATGCTGGCGTCCGTGACGGCGCTCCCGGTGATCGGGGTGCCGGTGCCGCTCGCTCGGCTCGACGGACTCGACTCACTGCTGTCCATCGTCCAGATGCCGGCGGGGGTACCAGTGGCGACGGTGGCGATCGGCAACGCACGGAACGCCGGTCTGCTCGCGATCCGCATCTTGGCGGTGGCAGATCCGGCGCTGCAGGCGAAGATGCTCGCCTTTCAGGAGCAGTTGGCCGAGGAGTCCTCGGCGAAGGGCGAGGTGTTGCGTCGCCGGCGGTCCGGAGATGTCGGCTTCACGTCCTGAGGCTCAGCCGGCCATCAAGTCGCGAGCAACGTGACGGTGACTACCAGCCCCGATCCGATGATCTCGACGGCACCGATCCGCCCGGGACGCCATCCTCGCTGCGGCACGGCAACAGCCCTGGCGAGAAGGAAGCCGAAGGGCACCGCGTACAGGGGGTCGATCGTGACGACGATCAGCAGCGCCGCAGCGTGGAATGCGATCGATGCCCAGCGCGCCCGTACGTTGTTCCGCTCTCGGATGGTCGACTTGACGTGCAGAACCGACCCGACCAGGGCCAGCCAGGCAACGGTCAGTAGCTCTGCTGCCACCCCGAGCTGGTCACCTGAGGCGACCCAGTAGGCCAGCGGGGCCATGAGGCCGGCTGCGGTGGCTGACGAGACTCCGGCCACCCACGACCGCTCGTTGCCGCGCAGCGCCAGCGTGGCGGCCACCGCCTCGAACGGAACGAACATCAAAGCCGCGCCCAGCAGCCACGGCCGCCACCAGACCAGTGCGACGCCCGTCATGGCGAGCACCGCACCGTAGGTCAGCGCCGGCGGACGGAAGCGACGGCCACCATGGCGCAGGTGGCGCGACTTCCACCAGTGGATCGCGTAGTACGAGCTGAGGTAGGCGGCCAGCCAGGCGACGAGCAGGACCAGGGACCACCCGGAAGGGTCACCGGCGAACGTACCGACCAGGTAGGGGACGAGAAGGAGGGCCCAGGCGCCATGCTCGGGCGGGATGAACTGAGCGACCTTGCGGTTGTGCACTGGCCCCCCCGATGTCGCTGGCCAGCAGGCTAGCGAACCCGTGCTTGGATGACGGCATGGAGCCGGTTCCCGCGAGCGCAGCACGGACGACCTTGACCCAGATCATGACGTCGGTCGACGTGAACCTGCTCGGAACCGTCCACGGTGGCGTCGTGATGCGGATGGTGGACTCGGTGGCAGGAGCGGCAGCCGGCCGGCACAGTCGGGGCCCGGCAGTCACGGTGTCGATGGACGAGATGGTCTTTCTGCAGCCGGTGCGTGTAGGAGACCTGATTCACGCCCACGCGCAGGTGAACTGGGCGGGGCGGACCTCGATGGAGGTCGGAGTGCGGGTGACGTCAGAGCGGTGGAACGAGATCGACCCTCCGGTCCATGTGGCGTCGGCCTACCTGGTGTTCGTGGCGGTCGATGACGACGGGCGACCGAGGGAGGTTCCGCCTGTCGTGGCCGAGAACGACGAGGAGCGCCGCCGGTTGGCGGAGGCCGAGATTCGACGGCAGCACCGCCTTGCGCGTCGGGCGGAGATCGACCAGCTGCGGGCCGGTGAACGCTAGAAGCTGGCGGAGCCGTCAGCCGCACACGCTGTCGGCGGCAGTACTCGACCCGAGCTTGTTGTCCTGACGGGCGACGCGCACCTTCAGCGGCTTGGTGTAGTCGGTGCCCACGACCACCTGGAACGTTCCACCTAGGCCCGAGACCTCTTCGAGGGTGGCGCCGGGGAATGCCGCCTGCAGCGTCTTGGCCGAGGTGTTCCACTGCGGGTCGTACCGGATGATCGTGGCGGTCACATCACTGCTCTTGTCGTTCCCGGGCGCGGCCGTGATGGTGTACCCGGCCTTGTCGAGGTGGGCGCTCGCGGTTGAGGCCAACCCGTCGACCTCACTGCCGTTGAGCACCTGCACGTCGATGTCGGCCGGCGCCACCTGGACGGTCGGCCCCTTCTTCTGCTTGACGAGGGGTTGGTCGCTCTCGATCGAGTCGAACACGACGGCCGCCTTCTTCTGGTCCCACTGCACCGCACTGCCGACCGGGGTGGCCAGGTTGACGTCCGACAGGGGCACGGTGAGGAAACGGATGTCCTTCGGCGTCAGACCCTGGATCTCTCCGGCGAGCTCAAGGAGCATGTCGCGCGACATGCCGTCATCGACGGTCACTGAGTCGAGCGCTGCTCCGAGGAACGCATTGAGCTTGACCGGGTTGAGCAGCACCTGCGCCGTTGTGGCCTCCTGGAACATCGAGCCCAGGAAGCGCTGCTGGCGCTGCATCCGTCCGATGTCTGCCGTGGGGTCGATGTAGCGGGCGCGGACGTACGCGAGGCCCATGAGCCCACCAACGTGCGACTTGCCTTCGGGCAGCTTCAGGCCGCTACGCCAGTCGTCGACGGCGTTGGGGACGCAGACGTCGACCCCGCCGAGCGCGTCGACCATGTTGACGACGCCACCGAACCCCACCTCGACGTAGTGGTCGATGGTGAGGCCGGTCTCGTCCTTGACGGTGTCGATGAGCAAGGGCGCACCGCCGAGCGCATACGCGGCATTGAGCTTGTTCTTGCTGGCTGGCTGCTTCTTGCCCGAGCTGTCGGTGTGGGCTGGAATCGTGACGTAGGAGTCGCGCGGAAGGCTGACGACGGTGACACTCTTCCGGTCGCCGGCGACGTGCAGCAGCATCATCGTGTCGGAGCGCTGCCCCGTCGAGCTGTTCGCTGCGGTGCCCGTCCCGAGCTCTCGTGCCTCGGCTCGGCTGAGTCCTTCACGGCTGTCTGAACCCACGATCAAGATGGTCAGGGGACCTGTGCTGTCGCCGCTCAGGCCCGAGAGGCCGGGAATCCGCGCGAGCTTGACGTCGTAGTACGTCGCCATCACCCATCCGCCGGTGCTGGTGAGAAACACCACTGCGGCGAGAGCGGTGGTGAACCGCGTCACCCACCGACGCTTGGTCGAAGAGGGAGGCGTGAGACTGCCGGTGGCGCGTGGCGAGAGCTCCGGGGGAAGGGCGTCGCTCATCGGTCGTGGGTCTCCTGGGCTCGGTCGGGGTCGCGAGTAGGACGCGGTGAGGGCCGTGGCGGTTCCCGCGTCACGATGCCTCGAGGGTAGGGGAGCCGGCTCCCCTACCCGATCCGGCGCGCCGGAGGCCAGCACCGCCTCGCACCGTGCGGGGTGGCCTCCGGAGGTCCGGGCCGTTGCCCGTTAGGCTGGGCCACTCACATGAGTGCGTCTCCTGCAGCGCCGGCAGCGTCACCACAGCCGGCTGACCCGTCCGCCACGCCGGCTCACCGTCCGTCGGCCATGGCGCGGACGCGCGCGATCTGGGTCAACCGACGGATCTTGCGGATCCTGATCGTTCGTGACCTGAAGGTCCGGTACAGCGACTCGGTCCTGGGATTTGCGTGGACCCTGCTCGACCCGCTGCTGCTGACGCTCGTCTACTGGTTCGTCTTCGGCGTGATCGTGGCACGTGGTGCGCCGGAAGAGCAGCCGTATATCTTGTGGCTGCTCACCGGGATCCTGCCCTTCCAGTGGACGGCTCATGTGCTCGGCGACTCCGGTCGCCTGCTCGGCAACGACGCCAAGCTCGTCACGTCTTCCAGCCTGCCGCGCGAGATCTGGGTGCTGCGGTCAGTCTCGTCGCGTTTCATCGAGTTCCTCTTCACCCTGCCGATCACTGTCGTCTTCGTGCTCTTCTTCGTGGTCTTCACGGACCAGAAGATCACTGTCACCTGGTGGCTGCTCATCATCCCGCTGGCGTTCGCCGTGCAGTTCCTCTTCAACGTCGGGCTGGCCCTGACGCTGTCGCCGCTCTGCATGCTGTATCCCGACGTCCACCGGATCGTCCGGGTCTTCACCACGCTCTACCGCTATCTGTCGCCGGTGATCTACGGTCTGGGAGCCCTCACCCTCGTCTTCGAGAAGAATGGTTGGCCTGACTGGCTGCTCTGGGTCTACGCACTCAACCCATTGGCCGGCATCCTGAACACCTACCACGCCGTTCTCTTCCCCGACAACACGTCCGACGTCGTGGCGCTGCTGGCCCTGGCCACCGCGCTGTCTGCGCTGGGATTCGTGATCGGCTGGCGGCTCTTCCGGCGGCTCGAGCCGCGCGTCCTGAAGGAGCTCTGATGGACGCTTCACCAGAAGCCGGAACATCTGACGCCTCGGGACTGCCCGAGAACCCGCCTGGGGCGCTTCATGCTCCGGTCGCCATCGAGGCGCACAAGCTCGGTATCAAGTTCCGGCGCAACCGCATTCGTAACCGGCGACTCTCGGATCTGTTCAAGCAGGAGACGGGCCGGGCGAAGAGCGAGTTCTGGGCCCTCCGCAATGTGTCCTTCCAGATCACCCAAGGTGAGTCGGTCGGGATCATCGGCGCGAACGGCCAGGGCAAGAGCACCCTGCTCAAGCTCGTTGCCGGCACCCTGATTCCCGATGAAGGCTGGGTACGGCTCGTGGGCGGCGTGGCGCCCCTGGTCAACATCTCCGGTGGGTTCAAGGCAGACCTGACCGTGCGCGACAACCTGCACATCGTCGGTGGACTGCACGGCATGCTGCGTGACGAGGTCGAGGAGCGGTTCGAGGACATCATCAACTTCGCCGAGGTCGGCGACTTCGTCGACACCCCGTTTCGTCACCTCTCCAGCGGCATGAGAACGAGAGTGGCGTTCTCGCTCATCACCTCTCTGAACGAGCCCACTGTGATCATTGACGAGACGCTCTCGGTCGGGGACCGGTCGTTCAAGCGCAAGGCGTACGAGCGGCTCGACACGATGCTTGCCGGCGGCAAGACCCTCTTCCTGGTCTCACACAGCGAGCGGCAGCTGCAGCGGCTGTGCACGCGCGGGATCTACCTGCGGCGCGGCCGGGTGCAGGCAGACGGTGACATCGGTGAGGTGCTCGCGCAGTACAACCTCGATCGTGAGATGGAGGGGCATCCCGGATGGAAGGGCGAGCGGAAGAAGGCTCGCCGCGAGCGTCGGCAGCGACGTCGGGAAGCCGAGCGCCTCGCTGAGGGCGGGCAGCTGCCCGTCCACGATGACCTGGACGAAGAGGGTGAAGACTTGCCCGAGACCTCGGGCGCCCCTGAGGTCCGACCGTGACCGTGGTGCTGGTTGCACCTGACTCCATCGCCGATGACTCCGACGTGCAACAGCGGGCGCAGCAGTGGGTCGACGACCTCGAGGAACGCGGTCACGACGTCTACCTCGTGGCACCGTCGCTGACCGGGATCCGTGCCGGCCACCACGTCGTCACCCGGGGCGGAACGGCAGACACCGTACGAGCTGTGGCCGATGCGATGGAGGGGGTGCAGCCACCCGTTCTCCTGCTCGCCGCCGATGCGCTCGGCTCGGTCGTCACCGTGGAGGAGGTCGGCGCGGCGACCGGTACTGCTGTGCTCGTCGACCC
>JAHEKZ010000008.1:14470-64265 GCA_024644435.1 Actinomycetes bacterium
GCTCGTCGACCCGGTGCTGGCTGACCCGGTGCCGGCCGACACAGACCCGGTCACCGTGGGTGCGCGCTCGTCCAACACTGACGCACCCTTGCGGGTGGTCGCCGGTGTGGTCGTGGGTGCCGGGTCAGACGTCCACGTCGTCAGTGAGCCCACCCACTACGGATCCAGCCTGCTCTGTGTCGACGCCGCTGACGCCGACTCGGTCGCCGGTGCCGTGCGGGTGATGGCCGACGTGGCGGGTGAGCAGCAGTGGACCGGTCCGGTCTGGCCCCTGACCGTGGTCGCGGCGGTCCGGGCGGGGGTCATTGTCCATGGCGTCGACGTCCCGGGACTGCCGTGGGGATCTGCGTCCCCCTCACTCACCGTCGAGCAGGAGGCCAGGCTCCGCATCAGGGCCGCCGCCGGCGCTCCGCAAGGGTTCGTCGACCGGATCGGGGGCCGCCGGGCCGCGGAGGTCGTGTCGTTCTGGGCGTGGCGCGCCGGTGTCGGCGCCCATGCTGTGACGGTCGTGAGCGTCGCGGCAGCGCTCATGGCCGGCCTGTTGATCTCGACGGGCACCAGATCTGGCGCCGCGACAGCAGCGTTCTTCCTGCTCGCCTCGGTGTTCCTCGACCGGGTCGACGGCATCCTGGCCAGAGCGCGTCGCACCGTCACGTCCTTCGGCGCGTGGCTCGACGTCACCACCGACCGGATCCGAGAGGCGGCTTTGGTGATCGGTCTGGGGCTGGGGGCAGCGCAGTCCGGGTCGCCGCGCTGGGGGTTGGCGTCCGCCGTCCTTGCGCTGCTCACCGCTGCCCACTTGGCTGCGGCAGCGAGTCGGACCGCTCGCGGGTGGGGCGGCAGCCCCGTGCCGATCCGGCTTCCGCTGGACCGCCTCGACGAGCCGGTGCTGCCCGCCATGCCGCCGCCCGATGGGCGGCCCATTCCGGGGTGGCTCCCCTTCAGTATCTCCCGGGGGGACGGGGCCATCCTGGCCGTCGTCGCCCTGATCCTGCTCCCGCTGTCGGCGCTGCTTGCGCTGCTCGCGGCGCTGGCGGGGCTGAGCGCGGTGGTGTGCCTCGTGCTGGTCGGGGCCCCGCGCCCCCTCCCGGCCGCTCAGCGTCTGCTCTTCGAGCTGGCTGACCCGGGGCCGCTGGCCCGACTCGTCTCAGAGCAGGATCCGCATCTGTCGGTGCTCAGACGGGTACTGACCTCGCGAGCCGCGGCCTGGGTACCCGCGCTCACCTGGGTCGTGGAGTCGGCGGTGGTGCTGGTTGCCGCCGCCATGGTCGAGCCCGCCGCCCTCCCCATCACGATCGCCTGGATCGCTGTGCTGGCCTTTCACCGGCTCGACATCGCCACTCGGCAACGCGTGCTCGGTAGCTCGCCGCCGACGTGGCTCGCTGTGATCGGGCTCGGAGCACTCGGTCGGGTGGTGCTGGTGGTGCTCCTCGCCGCGGTCGGCGAGCTCGCCTGGGGGCTGGCGATCGGTGCCGTCGTTCTTGGGGTGGTCTACGCCACCGAGAGCTCGGGGCGCTTCGCCGAGCGCTGACTGTTTTTCGAGGTGTCGACGGGCGCCGGCTAGCCGGGAATGTTGCAGATGTTGTCGTTCGCCTGCCGAATGCCCACGGTGGCACGCGGCTTCTTGACGACTACCCGCTTGGCGCCTGGCCAGTCGTCGCCCACCACGACCTCGACGGTGGTCCCCAGGCCCGGTCGAAGCACGCGAGTGGCGCCGGGGATCGATCCGGCCAGGGTGCGGGCCGCGTCCGCACCCGCCTCGTCGTAGCGGATGATCGTCGAGATGAAGTTCGAGCTCTCGGCGTCACCCACGCTGATGGTCGAGTAACCCTTGGCGCCGAGGTCGGCGGCCGCAGTGGTGGCTGCGCCATCGACGCCGCTGCCGTTCAGGACTCGAAGGGGGATTGAGCTAGGGAGCACGGTCAGCGGCTTGCCGTCGACGACGGTTGGCTCTGGCGGCGCCGGAGGGTAGGTCTCGTCGTTGCTGATCGCCGACCAGAGGGCGTTGGTCTTCCGCTCGTTCCAGACAACGGTGTTGGGGTCGTCGGGGTTGACCAGCCACGGAGTGGTGACGAAGGTGATGTCCTTCGGCGGGATCCCGCGGACGTCCTGAGCGATCTGCCGCATCTCGTTGAGGTTGGCGAGCTCGGGGTCGGTGGTCAGTGACTTCGTCGCCGCCTCCAGGAAGCGCACGAGCTTGACGGGGTTCAGGAGCGTGCCTGAGCTCTTCGCCTTGTTGATCAACGACGACAGGAAGGCCTGCTGCCGGTCGATCCGGTCGATGTCGCTTCCGGTGCCGATGGCGCGCACCCGCACGAAGGCCAACGCCTGGTCTCCGGTCACCGTGGTCGTGCCGGCTTGCAGGTCGAGTCCGCTCTTCGGCTCGACGACCGCTTCGGGAAGACACACGTCGACTCCGCCGAGTGCGTCCACGATGTCGTTGAACCCGGAGAAGTCCACGATGATGAAGTGGTCGATGAAGACGCCGGTGTTCTGCTCCACCGTCTTGATCGTGCAGCCGGGACCACCGATGGAGAACGCCGAGTTGAAACGGTCGGTGTACGGCGTGCTCGGTCCGTTCTGCGTCTTGCACGACGGGACGTCGAGCACCGTGTCACGAGGGATGCTCACGACGAGGGCGCTCTGGCGGTCGGCCGGGAGGTGGACGAGCAGGGTGGTGTCGGATCTGGCCCCGGTGATCTCCGCCTCGGGTCCGTATCCCCTGCCTTGCCCGGCCCTGGTGTCCGACCCCATGACCAGGATGTTGAGGGGCTCAGGCTCGTTGTCGGTCGGCCCGGCCACCTTGGTCGGTCGGTCGGTGCCCAGGACGTCGGTCGTGAACACGTCGACCTGACCGATGTTCCCCTCGAACCGCTGGTAGAGGTAGAACCCCGTGGCCCCGCCGGCGACGACCAGCAGCACCACGATCACTGCGAGCCAGCGAAAGGTCCGACGCATCCGCGGATGCCCGGAGGAGGCTTCCTCCGGCTGTGCGGTGTGCGTCATGGGTTCCTCGTGGTCGGAAGGCAGTTGGTCAGATGGGCTCGGGTCCGGTGGTGCAGTGCGGCGCGAAGAGCCGAGCCTGCAGGATACGGACCTCTAGGCCAGGATCCGAATCGAGTCTGGAACAGACAGCGAGCCCGGCCTGGCTCCGGCCACCGCCGTCACCCGTTCGGACCCCCACCGTGAGACGCACCGTTCGGGGTCTGGGTTCCGAACCCACACCACGCTTGCTCCGACCGCCAAGGGCGCTAGCCACTCGTCGACCACGCCGGCCGTTCCATCCAGGACCCCAAGGGCAGCCACCCGGTCTGCTGGGCTCAGGCCCAGTGCCCGGGCACGTTGCTCGGCCAGGTCACCCAGGCGGCCGGCTGGACCGACCGGCCCGCTCAGCTGGTCGGGCATCACGCGAACCTCGAGGGTGAAGTCTCGAACCAACGGGGGAAGCGGGGTCGCGAACGGGGCCGCCAGCGGGGCCAGCGAGACGGCGAAGATCTCATCGGCCGCCGGGGGGTGCTGCACGGAGTCCGGCCCGACCACTGCCACGTCGACCGAGCGGCCGGAGCCAGCCGCGTCGCCCCTGTCGTTGGCGTCGCCGGGCTGATCGGCCTCGAGGCTGATCTCGGCCCCCACGGCATCGGCGGCCAGCGCCCATATCGCTGTGGTCCAGTGGCGGGGCAGGTGGAGCGCCACCCGCGACCCTGGCCCCACCTCGCACTCCAGAACGAGCAGGTTGGTGGTCTTGGCCACCCAGTTGGCGAGGGTGGTGGTCGACAGCTCGACGCGCTCCCCGGTGGCGTCGTCGTAGAAAGTGAGTCGCGGCCCCGAGGGGTCGGTCGACAACGCGCGCGTCAGATGCTCAGTGGTCGAGGTCACGCGAGTTAGAGTATTGACTCGTCTCCAGCCGGGTCCGCACCCGGCCGATGGCACCAGGGAACGTCATGTTCCTATGGAACCACCGACTTCCCCCCGGAGAGGCTCCTCGTGCGTTTCCCCCGTCCGGCACCGTCTGGTGCGCTGTTTGCCGCCGTGCTCGTCGTACCTACGGTGGTCGTGGCACCGGTGTTCACGGTGTCTCGGGCCACCCCGCACCCGGTCGCCGCGCAGGTGCAGTCGGTGCCCCTGGTCGGCGTTGACCGGCCTGCGCTGTCTGCTGCTCCCGTGCCTGACGAGCTGGAGCCGACGTGGCGCAAGATCACCAACCGGTCATCGGCGGCCAAGGCTGCGACTCGACCACCTGTGGTGATCTCCGAGCCGATCGAGACCGACGACTTCCGGATGCTGGGTGTCACCTGGAAAGGTGCCGCGCCTAGCAGTGACGCGACGGTCCTGGTCACTGCCAGGACGCGCACCGACGGTCGGTGGACCGACTGGTTCGAGGTCCCCACCAGCGTCGACAGCGGTACCGAGCCCTCACCGAACGGCCGCTTCGGAACCGTTCCCTACTGGGCTGGCGACTCAGACGCCGTCCAGGTGCGCGTCGACGCGGTCGGCGACGCCGAGCCGTCTGACGTCCAGGCCGACCTGATCGAGCCGGGCACATCAGATGCCGACGCGGCCGTGACAGGCGGGTGGACGGGTTCCACCGCCACCGCTGCTACCGAGCGACCGCCCATCGTCACGCGAGCCGAGTGGGGCGCCGACGAGTCGCTCCGTGACAAGAGGCTGGAGAACAGCGACACGCTCAAAGTCGCATTGGTCCACCACACCGCCGGCAGCAACAACTACACGCGCAGCGAGAGCCCGGCCGTGGTCCGCGGGCTCTACAGCTACTACGTCAACACACTCAAGTACGCCGACATGGGCTACAACTTCCTGGTCGACAAGTACGGGACCATCTACGAGGGACGCGCCGGCAGCATCACCAAGCCCGTGCGGTCCGCCGCGTCCGGTGGGTTCAACACAGACACTCTCGCTGTGGTCGCCATGGGTAACTTCGAGACGGCTCCCGCGTCCGACGCCATGGTGCGCGGAATTGCCAAGGTGCTCGCCTACCGGCTGTCGCGCTATCACCGTGACCCGTTCGGCAAGAAGTCGCTGACGGCGGAAGTGGGTTCGTCGAAGTACTCTTCCGGCAGCAAGGTGAGCTTCAAGGTGATCTCGGGGCACCGGGACTCGAGCCTGACGGCCTGCCCCGGGGGCAACCTCTACCAGCGGCTCCCGAAGATCCGCCGGCTCGCCAAGGGCTACATGGGATCGAGCTTGATCGAGCCGACTTTGTCGACGCGCAGCGTGCCTGCGGGGTCCGACGTCGCGATCGCCGCGAAGGCCCGCGTTACCCAGCAGCAGAACTGGACGCTGAACGTGCGTGACTACTGCAGCGGCGCCCTCGTGCGGCGGCTCACCGGAACGGCTGCACCGGGTGATCCGGTGAAGGTGGTGTGGCGTGGACGTGATGAGAACGGCAAGCCCGCCCCGCCCGGTCGGTATCGGATGACCTTGACCAGCTCTGGAAACGGAAGCAGTGCGTGGCCGTTCGAGCAGTCGGTCGTGATCGGAGTCGGCGGACGATCGTCGACGTCGACCACCTCGTCGCTGAACAAGGCGTCGGCCGGCACGTACGTGCCCCAGCGCGCACGGACGCTGCTGTCGACTGCCTCCGGGAAGGGCATCGCGGGTCGACTGCTGCTCGGGCCGGGGCGGCGTCTCGATGTCCAGGTGCTGGGTCGGGCCGGTGTTCCGCAGAGCGGCGTCACGGCGGTTGCGTTGTCGGTAGAGGCGGTGTGTGCCAGCGCGAGGACCCACGTCACGGTGAGCCCCGACACGGTGACCGGTTCTGGCGCGCAAGCCGTCTCACTGAACCAGAGCGGCACGGCTCGATCCTTTGTCGTCGTCCGCGTCGGACCAGGTGGCGGCGTGCGCTTCCGAAACTCTGCGGGGGCGGTCGCGCTGAAAGCCTCCGTGGTCGGCTACATCACCTCCGACGGCGCCGGGGGTGAGCTCACACCACTACGGCGCACCGCGTTGGGAGTGGCCAGCCCGCTCTCGGTCGGGCCGACAGCGGTTGCTGTCGACGTTGCGGGCCGTGCAGGTGTGCCGAGCGACGCCAAGGCAGTTGTACTGGCGATTCGCCGGACGGCGAAGTCCTCAGTAGGTGCGGTATGGGCGTGGCCAGCCGGGGGCGAGAAGCCGGGGGCACCGAGCTGGCGACGTCCCCGGGGCAGCGGCAGCGTCTCGCAGGTCGTTGTGCCGTTGGGGGCCGGCGGTGACATCCGGGTCGCGGCGGACCGAGCTGGCTCGGTCGCATTCGACGTCGCCGGATATGTGAGCGCCGGTGGGTCTGGCTCGGTCCACCCGGTGTCACCCCAGGCACTGCTCAAGACGGGCGCAACGCTCGGCAAGGGCGATGCCAAGACTGTCAGCGTGCAAGGACGGGCGGGTGTCCCCAGTGACGCCCGGGCAGTTCTCGTCCAGCTCACGGGCAGCGCAGGAAAGAAGCAGGGTCGGCTCATGCTGTGGCCGCGAGGGGCGGCCGAGCCGAGTTCGGCAGACCTGGTCGTTCCGTCCCGTTCGTCACGAGAGACCCTGGCGGTCGTGCGGATCGGCAAGGGTGGAGATCTGCGTCTACGCGCGCGAGACGCAACGATTCGCCCCAACATCACCGTGGTCGGCTGGATTCGGTAAAACCCCAGGTCAGCACCTCGTTGCTTAGGTTCACTCGGCTTCCTGCCGAGAGAGCACTCTGTGACGGGTGTGACGTATGTGGCGAGCCAGCGACCCAGTAGACGACCCAGTAACGGGTCCAGAAACCGACTCCTTCCGACGGCCTTGGCGGCTGCACTGGTCGTGGGACTCGTGGGGGGTCTGCTCTCGCTGATCTCCACCCCAGCCCGAGCGGGATCGTCGGGCGAGGCATACAGCCGTCCTTCGAGTGGCGTGTTCGAGCTGTCCGGGCTGGGCTACGGACACGGCATCGGGATGTCGCAGTTCGGCGCGGAGGGAATGGGCCGCCTTGGCAAGAGCTATCGCGAGATCGTGAAGTTCTACTACCCCGGCACACGCTTGGCCGAGGTGGGCGCCGACCGCCAGATCAAGGTCGGCCTCTCGGGCATCGTACGAGGCACCCCGCAGGGCAATGGCGTTGTTGTCCCGGCCAAGTCCGGTCTGTCGCTCAGCCACAGCGGCAACTCGATCCCTCTTCCGTCACGAGCTGGTGGCGAGCCGGTCACGACGTTCCGCGCCGTCAAGGGCAGCGGTGGGCTCGCCGTTTGGGCGGTCTCGTCCGCCAAGGCGGTCAAGGTGGTCGGCGGGCTCAGTGGGTTCGTTCGATGGCGGACCAGCGCGTCTGTCGGCAGCAGCCGGATCGGCGTCCAGACGGCGAGCGGCGCCAAGCGCGCCTACCGCGGTTTCCTCGACGTCAAGCTCAGCTCGTCCTCAGTGGTGGCAGTCAACTCGCTGCTGCTCGAGCACTACCTGCGCTCAGTCGTGTCGTCGGAAGTGCCGAGCTCGTGGACCGATGCAGCACTGCGGGCACAGGCGGTCGCGGCCCGCAGCTACGCACTTCTGGCGCAGGTGAATGCGCGCGCGGCGCACCGGGCCTACGACATCTGCGACACCACCTCATGCCAGGTGTACTCGCCGATCTCCAGCGAAAGCGCAGCTGAGGTCTCAGCCGTCAAGGCCACAGCACATCAGTACCTCCGCGATGCCGGTCAGCCGGTGTTTGCCATGTTCAGCTCAGCCAACGGTGGGTACTCCGTTGCGGGCAGCCGTCCGTACCTTGTCGCCCAGCCGGACCCGTACGACGGTGTCGTGACCGGCGCCGCGAACTGGGGGCACAGCTGGTCGACATCCATCAGCTCGTCCAAGATCGAGAGCGCGTGGCCGCAGATCGGCACGTTGCAGAAGCTCAAGGTGCTGGGCCGGGACGGCAACGGTCCATGGGGCGGTCGTGTTCTGTCCGTCGGCCTTGTCGGCAGCAAGAGCACCGTCAGCGTCTCGGCCGACAGCTTCCGATGGGCCGCGGGGCTGAAGAGCACCTGGTGGACGGTCACCAACGCCGACGGGGGCACTACGGCGCCGGCGAGGAAGATCCGCGTCGAGCGGGGGGACCGTTCGGCGCTCGTGCGGTGGGGTGCGCCGAACACCGACCAGCGTGTGAAGGGGTACCGGATCACGGTCTCCTCTACCGATGTGACGTACCGCGTGTCTGCCGATACGCGTCGCGTCCGGGTCAAGGGGCTGACCAATGGCAAGGAGTACCGGGCACGTGTGGCACCGATCTATCGTTCGGGTCGAGGTCCGGCTGCCGCCACTCCCGCTTTCGTCCCAAGCTCGTCCTACTCCTACTTCCAGTCCCTCAGCGCACGACGGATCGTCGATCGAGGAGAGACATTGGCATCGTCGCGCGGAGGGCAGGTGGCTGTGTCGGTCGTCGGGGCGCAGCGTGCACCCGAGGTGGGGACGCGCGCCGTTGCGGTCCGCGTGACTGCCACAAGTGCACGTGACGGCGGGCGCGTGAAGGTGTGGCCCTGTGGTGCCTCCGACCGCGACCAGGTCGTGGCGACCTACTCAGCCGGGGGGGCCGACGCCGGCCTGGCAACGGTGCGATCCGGTTCGAACGGCAAGATTTGTCTGGGGGCCAGCAGCAAGCTCGCCAGCCTGGACGTCGACCTGGTCGGCTACTACACATCGTCTGGTGTGGGCACCAAGGTGCTTCGCTCGGTTGTAGCGCGTCGATTGGTGAACAGTGCCACTGGCTTCGGGTGGGCGAAGGGACGACTGCAGTCCGGTGAGCCGCGCACGGTTCAGATCGCCGGACGTGAAGGCGTGCCGAAGGGCGCGCGCAACGTTCTGGTGAGCATCGGTCTGCTGAACCCCACCGAGACGGCCTCTTTGAGCATCGCTGCGCCGGGGACCCCCAGGACACTCGGACTCGCTGTGCGGGCCCCCGCCCGCTCGTGGCGAACGGGAACGACGGTAGCTCGGCTGGACGCCGATGGCCGACTGCCACTTCGTCTCAGCAAGGGAAAGGCGCACGTGCAGGTCGACGTGCTCGGATGGTTCCGGTCGCAGCAAGGCGATCGATCCGGCCGGTACCGCAGTGTCAAGGGCTTCACCGCGCTTGAGTCGGGCTCATCCGGCACGTTGTCCGCCGGCGAGTCCCGCACTGTTCGCGTGCGCGGCAAGAACACTGAGGTCCCAGGAGCCGCCTCGTCTGTCATCGTCCAGGCGATCGCCCGGGGCGACGGCTCGAGCGGGTATCTGACGGTGCTTCCCGCTGGATCAGCCAAGACACCCCGCCCATTGCTCGCATTCGACAAGAGGGGCACCCATCGCACGTTGATGGTGGTGCCGGTCGGTGACGACGGCAAGATCACCGTCACTGCGAAGGGGAGTGCCGCCGCAGTCTCGTTCCGCATCGTCGGCTGGTACTCCTGAACGAACGGGTGGCGACGCCCCTAGGCTGACGCCATGCGCGAAGCGGTCCTGCTGGTGGGCGGTCAAGGTACGCGGCTGCGTCCGCTGACCCTGACGACCCCCAAGCCGCTGCTGCCAGTTGCCGGGATCCCCTTTCTGGCCCACCAGCTGGCCGCCCTGCGCCACGCCGGGGTCGAGCATGTGGTTCTGGCGACGTCGTACCGATCAGAGGTCTTCGCGGAGACCTTCGGCGACGGTTCGCCCGTAGGGTTGCGCATCACGTACGTGCACGAAGATCAGCCTCTCGGCACGGGCGGCGCGATCCGGAACGCTGCGGAGGGCCTGACGTCCGGGCCTGACGAGCCGGTGGTGATCCTCAACGGCGATGTCCTCTCGGGCCACGACCTGGGGGGTCAGCTCGCGTTCCACCAGCAGGTGGCCGCCGACGTCACCCTGCATCTGGTGGAAGTTGCCGATGCCCGTGCCTACGGATGCGTGCCGACCGACGCGGAGGGCCGCGTCACGGAGTTCCTCGAGAAGATGGACAACCCCGTGACGTCCTGGGTGAACGCCGGCGCGTACGTGTTCCGCCGATCGGTGATCGATGCCATTCCCGCCGGCCAGGTGGTGTCAGTGGAACGTGAGACCTTTCCGGGATTGCTGGCTGCTGGGCGAGATGTTCGGGCGTGGAAGGAGACGGCCTACTGGTGCGATGTCGGAACGCCGGAAGCGCTGGTGCGATGTTCGGCCGACGTCGTGCTGGGCGTCGCACCGTCGGCTGCCTACCTGCAGTCGGCAGCACCGGCATGGTTCGGCGATCCCAAGCTGTCGCACGATGACGTTGAGGTCGTCGGTGGGTCGACCGTTGCGGCCGGAGCCGTGCTGGGCGCCGGCGCGGTGGTCGATGCATCGATCGTGATGGCGGGAGCGTCGATCGGTGCTGGTGCCACCGTCACTCGCAGCGTGATCGGCGCGGGTGCGGTGGTCGGCGCGGGTGCCGTGGTCGTCGACTCGGTGCTCGGCGATGCGACAACCGTCGACCCGGGGGTGCACGTCGCTGCGGGATCGCGCCTGGGGTTGACGAGCTGAGTGTTCGTGGTCGAGCGCACGTGGGTTCCGGGGTTCCCCGTCGACCTGGTGAACACCCTCGGCCCCTTGAGCCGCGGGCCCCTTCATCGGTCATTTCGCTTCGAGCAGCACCCGCCTGACCAGTCCAGGGTGGCCTGGTGGGCAACATCCACACCGGAGGGACCTGGCACCCTTCGGCTGCAGGTGCGGGCCGCGGACGGAGCGGTGCAGGGGGCAGCATGGGGCCCCGGAGCGAGCTGGCTGTGTGACGGCATCCCGTCATTGCTCGGTGCCGACGACGACCCGGCGGGTTTTGAGCCTGCTCACCCGCAGGTGGCTGAGGCCTGGCGTCGCGCGCGGGGCTGGCGAGCCATGCGCACCAGGCGTCCGGTCGAAGCGTGCCTTCTGGCGGTCTTCGAGCAGAAAGTCACGGGGGGTGAGGCGTGGCGCGCCTGGCAGGTGCTGGTTGGCAGGTTCGGTGAGCCTGCACCAGGTCCAGCTCCGGAGGGGATGGCCGTCGTGCCCTCGGCCAGGTCCTGGCGCAACGTCACTGACGCGGACTTCCATCGGGCGGGTCTAACTCCGCAGCGTGTTCGAACGTTGCGCGTCGTCGTCTCGGCCGCAGCGGCGATCGAGCGGACGAGTGAGCTCGCAGGGGCCGATGCCGACCACGTCCTGCGTGCGCTCCCCGGCGTTGGCGTCTGGACGTCGGCCGAGGTGCGTCAGCGAGCCCACGGTGATCCTGATGCGGTCTCATTCGGCGACTTCCACCTGGCCAAGGACCTCTGCTGGTGGCTCACCGGCGAGCGCGGCGACGACGACCGCATGGCTGAGCTTCTGCAGCCCTATGCGGGGCATCGCTACCGGGTGCAGCGTCTGCTGGAGATGTCGGGAGTGTCGGCGCCGAGGCGGGGGCCGCGCATGGCGGTCCCGCACCATCGGTCCAGGTAACGGCGGCTACCTCCACCTTGCACTGAGTGGATCAGGCGGGGGCAGCGCACTGTGGTGCACGGTGAGTCGGCTGCGATGGGTGAACGTCACTGTGTCGTCGGCGCCGTTGGGTCCGGTGGTGATGACCCAGGCGTTGCCGTGCACGGCGCGGTGATGGTGGCTGCACAGCAGTAGGCCATTCGCGAGATCGGTGGTGCCACCCCGCTGCCAAGGCGTGACGTGGTGCGCGTGCGTCCACGGAGCGGCGCACCCCGGAAAGCGGCAGCCACGATCTCGAACCCACAGCGCCGTGCGCTGGGCGGCTGTGAAGAAGCGGTGGGCTCGCCCCACGTCGAGAACGGCTCCGGTGGGCGCCTGAAGCACGCGGACCAGGGTGGGGTTGCAGATGAGCTCGTCGAAGACCGCGGACGGTACGGGACTTCCGCCCGCGAAGCTGGCGGGTCGCCAGTGGTCGGAGGGTGAGGATGCGATGTCAGAGGTAGCTTCGAGCCGCTCCGGGGGAGCTCCGGTCGTCAGAAACGCCTCGGGTGGCGCGGTGATCAGGACGCGGGGGCTGAGCCCGCCGAAGACGGGGAGAGCGTCAGACTCGGCCGCCACGCGTAGTGCATCGAGCAGGGAGTCGTGGCGACGCTGGTTCGCTGTTCGCTGGTCGTCCGCGCTCGTGGGCGCGCCGGTGGCCGCAAACAGTTGGGTGAGCAATGCGCCACCCTCGGCAGTCGTCAGCAGCTCGAGACGCCAGGAGCCGTCGAGGAGAGGGGCCAGGCTCGCCCGGCGAGCCCGAGTCTGTCGGTCGTGGTCGGCCAGACCGCGGTCGGGGTCGAGGACATAGCGCAGGTGCCTGCCGGCCGCGCGAAGCTGTGCTGGGTCGACCTGGGCGGCGAGGTCGACCAGAAGGTGGACGGCTCGGCGGTGATCGGCGGAGCCTTCAGACTCAGGGGAGTCGTCGGACGCGGTGAGGTCGTGGAGAGCGCTGGTGATGGCCTGAAGGTGGCCATACGTGATCGTGCCGTCGACCACGGCGGCAGCAGCCACATCGCTGGCGGGATCGTGCGCCCGCATGCGGGCGGTTCGGACGTGCATGCTTGCCTCACGCGGCGCCATCCGAAGCGTGTGCCTCAGCCAGGCAGCTGTCGACGTCGCTCCGTCGAGCACCTGCCCGTCACCGGCGGCGTCCGAGACGGCCACTGTCTCGTCGAAGGTCAGCTCCAACGCATCGATCGTCGAGCGAAGGGTGACGAGCCGAGCCTTCCGCTGGGCGGCTGTCAGCGCGCGGACATCGTCGGCGTGCACTGCGGCAGCGGCCTCAGCGAGAGCCACCAACGGCGACGGAGACATCAGGCACCTCACACGCAGGGACGGAATCGTGGACGGTGGTCGCGTCTGCGTGTCTCGACGTGTCGCTCGCCATGAATCGAATCGACCAGAACTCACGCTAGAGCAGGGGTCTGACAACACCCATCTAGGGCGACTGCGCTCTAGCGGTCGGCGATGTACTCGCGTGGCTGTCTCGGTGGCCGCGGTTCCGGTTCCGGGTCCGCGAATCCGACGGCGACCGCACCCATTGGTTGCCAGCCGGCGGGCAGCTCCAATGCCGTGCGCGCCACGTCCGGACAGAAGAGCGTCGACGAGACCCAGGCCGATCCCACGCCCCGAGTAGACAGCCCGAGGAGGAAGTTCTCGATACCGGCTCCCATGGACAACAGGAACATGGCTGCCTCTGCAGCTGACCGGCGTGGATCCGGATAGGTGTGGCTGCCCTCGTCGACCAAGCACGGCACAACAAGTGTCGGCGCCTGACGCAGGATGTCGCCCCGTGCAACGCGTCCGTCGATGGCGGTCTCGTCCAGACCGTCGCCGCGAAGGTCGGTACGCCACTGGTCGGCCATCGCATCCAGCAGGGCTCCACGCCGCTCGCCGGCGACAATGACGAACCGCCAGGGAGTGGTGTGATGTGGGGCCGGGGCGGTGACCGCGTCGGCGACGGCTGCCTCGATCGTTGTTCGCGCAACCGGACGGGGGGCGAAGGTGCGAACAGTCCGACGGGACCGCACCACGTCGGTAGAGCCGAGGGGAAACAGGTCTTCGTCCCGTGGTCGCACGATCGCCGCGGCGCCAGGGCCGTCGGACGACTGAACCAGGTGACCGAGCCCGCGTACCACGGCGACCGGCGTGCGAGCCGCCTTGCCCATGACCAGCTCGGCCGCAGCCGCGATCTCGTCGGCGACTGCCGGGACGGTCGCCTCGAGGACGTTGCCGTGGGCATCCGTCGAGCCGCGGAGGTCGAGCAGCGGTGAGATGCCGGCTGCACCGATCGCGATGTCGGTCTGTCCCAGGCGCCACGGGCGTCCTGCCGTGTCGGTGACGATCACCGCGATCGTGCCGTCGAGGGAACCCTGCAGCGCAGCGCGAAGCGAGCGGGCCGATGCGTCAGCGTCTTCGGGTAGCAGGACGAGTGAGCCAGGTGCCGCGTTGCTCGCGTCCACGCCGGCCGCGGCGAGCACCAGGCCGTGGCGAGTCTCGACGATCTTCAGGTCGCCGCGCTCGGCCACCACTCGCACCGTCTCGCGTGCCACGGCGTCGGCACGGTCGACGCCGGGGACGACACGACCCTCAGCCTTGCTCACGACCTTGCTCGACACCACGACGATGTCGCCGTCCTGAAGCTGGGCTCCGCCCGCGGTGATGGCGGCCACGAGGTCGTCACCAGGCGCGATCTCCGGCAGGCCGTCGAGCGCCACTACCTCAAAGCCGCTCATGGACGTCAGCCGCGCAGCTCGAGAGCGAGGGAGAGGGCCGCACCGGCGAGATCGGCGGCCTCGCCTGGGGTTGTCATGAGCAGCGGCCGGGATCGTTGGACGACGCCGGGCGGCCCGGCGATGGAGGTGTCCTCATCGGCCACCAGCCAACCGTCGAGAAGGCCACCGGCGATGCGCGCACCGTAGTGACCGGCTACCCCCGCTGCCGAGGTCTCCACGCCGATAGCGGAGAGGCACGCGTCCGCCATGCCGCGTACGGGCTTGCCGCCGATGATCGGCGACACCCCGACGACGGGGGCCGCCGTTGCGCGCAGGGCGTCGCCGATGCCGTCGACCTGCAGAATCGCGCCGATGCTCACGACCGGGTTGGACGGGGGCAGCAGAACCACGTCTGCCCCGCGAATGGCGTCGAGAACGTCGGCGGTCGGTTGTGCCTCGGCTGCTCCGAGAAAGACGAACTCCAGAGCTGGACGCCTCGCCTGCTCGCGCACCCACCACTCCTGGAAGTGCACCGCCTGGCGTGACCCGTCATCACCGGTGACCACGACATGGGTCTCGACCGGGTCGTCGCTCATGGGCAGGAGGCGCATGCCTGGCCGCCACCGGTCGCAGAGCGCGGCTGTCACGTCGGTCAGGGACCAGCCGGCGCGGAGCATCTGGGTGCGCACGATGTGGGTCGCAAAGTCGCGGTCGCCAAGCGTGAACCAGTCGGGCGGCACCTCGTAAGCCGCCAGCTCGGCACTCACGCTGAAGGTCTCGTCCGCACGGCCCCACCCCTGCTCCTCGTGGATGCCCCCGCCGAGCGTGTACATCACGGTGTCCAGGTCAGGACAGACGCGCAGTCCGAAGAGGGTGATGTCGTCGGCGGTGTTGCCGATCACGGTGATCTCGGCACCGGACCAGTCGTCGCTGCGGGCCTGCAGGTGCTCACGCAGGCCACGAAGAAAGCGGGCGCCGCCGATGCCCCCTGTCAGGGCGGTGATCTGCATGGCAGCATCTTGTCAGTGAGCAGACCCGCAGATCTCTCGGCCATGGCCCAGCACTGGACGGACGCCCTGGCGTCCTGGGCGATCCCGCAACCCATCCTGGACGCAGCAACGCGCGACCCATGGATGCTGCCGGTCGCGAGGTTTGCCGGCCGAGCCGATCGGGCAGTCGCCGATCCGGCGGGAGTCTCGTTCGAGCGGGCCGCCGAGGTACTCAGAGAAGACCAGGGGTCGGTTCTCGACGTCGGGGCCGGCGCGGGAGCGGCGTCGCTGCCGCTGGCGCCATGGGCCAGCTCACTCACTGCGGTCGATGGCCAGGCCGCGATGTTGGAGGCGTTTGCAGAACGCGCGTCCACCGTGGGGATTGGTCATCACGAGGTCCTGGGCACCTGGCCCGCCGTTGCTGCTGAAGTTGCGGCGCACGACGTCGCCGTGGTGCACCACGTCGTCTACAACGTGGCTGACATCGTGCAGTTCCTGGCGGCGCTCGACGCCAAGGCTCGCAGACGTGTCGTGCTCGAGCTGCCGCCGCATCACCCACTCTCCTGGATGAACCCGCTCTGGAGGCAGTTCCACGGCATCGACCGACCCGTGAGCCCGATCGCCGGTGACGTCGTGGAGATCCTGGGCGCCATGGATGTGGCCGACCTGCGCGCTGAGTACTGGACGAACGCCGATCCGGCAGCAGCTGATGGCTCCGACAGCGAGACGCTCGAGGAGCGGGCAGCACTGGTCACCCAGCGGCTCTGTCTCCCCGTCGAGCGCGAGCCTGACGTGGCGCTCGCTCTGGCGGACATCGCTCCCGGCTACCACCGCGAGGTGGTCACCATCAGCTGGACGCCGGGAAGCTCACGGGTTTGACCACAGGCTGAACCTACGCAGGTCGGCCCTACGCGGGCCGGACGGACGCAGGCTGGACGGACGCAGGGTCGACGGTCGCCGGGATCTCGACCACGAAGCGACAGCCACCACCGACGTTCTGCACGCGCACGACACCGCTGTGCGCGGTCACGATTCCCTGCACGATGGCCAGACCCAGCCCGGCGCCACCATCTGGGTCAGGGGTACGGGCCTGGTCACCACGGAACCCGGCCTCGAATATGCGGCTGAGGTCTGCTTCGGGGATCCCGCCGCAGGCGTCCGTGACCGTCACCGTGGCGGTGCCGTTCACGATGGCGGCGACCACGTCGACCGTGCCGTCATGAGGTGTGTGGCGAATCGCGTTGCCCACGAGGTTGGTGATCGCGCGCCTGAGCTCGCGCTCGTCGGCGCTGATCGTGGCGCTAGCAGCACCGCGTGCCTCTGCCGAGAGGGTGACGCCGCGAGCGTCAGCCAGTGGTGTGGTGGCCGCCACGACATCACCGACGACATCGGTCAGCGAGATCTGTTCGCGAACAAGGTTCAGCGCACCTGCGTTGATGCGGGACAGCTCGAAGAGGTCGTCGACCATGCCGGTCAGTCGGTCGACCTCGGTGCGTAGCTGACGGTGGTACCGCGCGGGGTCGGGCGCCACTCCGTCCTCGAGCGCCTCGGTCATCGCCCTCATCCCGGCCAGCGGCGTGCGCAGGTCGTGAGATACCCATGCCACGAGCTCGCGGCGAGTTCGCTCGGCCTCCTCTGCCCTGGCCTGATCCTCAGCGAGCTCGCGGGAGTGATGCTCGATCTGGTCGATGCGACGTGACAGCAACAGCCCCACCCCGACGGCGACGAAGCCGGCCGAGGCGCACACCACCAGGACGACACCGAGGTCGTGCGACGACAGGAACATCCGTTGCGAGGTGGCCACGACACCGACCACCACCGCAACCACCGCGGTCACCGGTGCGAGCCAGGCGAGCGTGCGGGCCGAACGTCGGCCGAGCAGGTGGAGCACAACCAGGCCCACAGCACCGACCACTGCGCTGCTCACGATCGCCGTGACGGTCACCGACATCCAGGGGTTCATGACTCTGGCTCCATGGCGTCCCACCGGTATCCGACGCCCCATACGGTCATCAGCCGCGCAGGGTCGGTCGGGTCGGGCTCGACCTTCTCCCGCAGTCGTCGAACGTGCACGGTCACTGTGGACTGGTCGCCGAATGACCACCCCCACACCTGCTCCATCAGCTCACTGCGCGAGAAGGCGTGACCTGGGTGCGCCAGCAGAAAGGCCAGCAAGTCGAACTCGCGACTGGTCAGTGGCAGCGGCACCCCGGCGCGGGTTGCGATGTGAGCCACCGTGTCGAGTGTCAGATCACCGTCACGGAGCACTGGGTCGTCGTCGGGCGCTGCGGCACCGGTCTCACGGGCTGATCTGCGCAGCACCGATTGGACGCGCAACACGAGCTCGCGTGGGCTGAATGGCTTGGTGACGTAGTCGTCGGCGCCGACCTCCAGTCCGAGGACACGGTCAACTTCGTCCCCGAGTGCGGTCAGCATGATGATGGGGACGTGAGACGTCGCCCTGAGCCGTCGGCACACCTCGAGACCGTCGAGGTCGGGGAGCATCAGGTCGAGGACGACGAGGTCTGGAGACTCGGCATCGAAGGCTGTGAGGGCGGACGCCCCGTCGCCGACGTGCACCGCCCGCAGGCCCGCACGTTCGAGGTAGGTGACCACCACCTCGGCAACCGTGCGGTCGTCGTCGACGACGAGGACCGTCGCAGAGCCGTCGGCCGGCATCGGCGAGGAGCCGGCGGCTGATGAGGTAGGGGTGCTCACGGCGTCAGCGTACGTGCGCCTGGCCGTGAGCACCGCCCGTGCTCCGCGGTCAGCGACCGGCAACGGGGCAGACAAAGTCGGCGCCGGGCATCCGGGTGATGGTGATGTCTCCCGCCCCGGCGGCTGTGAGGACATCCTCATCAGAGGTGAGCAGGTAGGGCACGGTGTTCCAGGTCACGAGGTGCACGGCCCAGCGACCGCCGTGGTAGTTGTCGCCAGGCGCGGCCGACGTGATGGCGAGCTGCTGGGCGACGCCACCGACCACCGGGTAGATGGCGTCGATGCCTCGTCCGGGCTGACTGGTCGGGGTTGCGACCGTTCGCACGACGTGGCCTTCGTAGTAGAGCGTGCCGAAGTTGGCGCCCTGTGGGTTGCTGCTGTCGGCCTGCGCCGTTCCTGCACCGACCAGAGGGGTGAGCGCGAGTGCTGCTGCGGCCGCCAACGCTGCGATGCGCGTTGCCGTGGTTCGTGACGGGGCGGTTCGTGACGGGGCGGTGCGTGACGGGGCGGTGCGTGACGGGGTCATCGGGGCTCCTCGAGCTTCTGGGATGTTCGGTCACTGGTGACGCTAGGCAGCGGGGGGCGCGGTTCCGAGGGTGAAGCAGTGACGAGACCCTTACCGATCCCTGACGTACGCTCGGCCCGTGCTGCACACGCAAGAGACGGCCCGCGCCCTGCGCCGGGCCGAGCAGGGGCGAGAGGTGGACGCGTCCGAGGCGGCAGCGCTCATGGCTGCCAGGGGCCCTGCACTTCAGTCGCTGCTTGCCGTGGCATCAGACCTGCGCGACCGAGGGCTCGACGACGGCGGGCGTCCGCGTGTCATCACCTACTCGCGCAAGGTGTTCATCCCGCTCACCCGTCTCTGTCGCGACCGATGCCACTACTGCACCTTCGCGGCGGCGCCGGCCGACGTCGGGGCTCCGTACCTGTCGCCGGACGAGGTTCTCGCGATCGCGAGGGCCGGAGCTGCCCAGAAGTGCAAGGAGGCTCTGTTCACCCTGGGTGACCGCCCTGAGCACCGCTGGCCGCAGGCGCGTACCTGGCTCGACGAGGCGGGGTACGCGAGCACCGTCGACTACGTGCGAGCCATGGCCATCCTCGTCCTCGAGGAGACCGGCTTGCTACCCCATCTCAACCCGGGGGTCATGTCGTGGCAGGAACTCGTGCAGCTCAAGCCGGTGGCCCCGTCGATGGGCATGATGCTCGAGACGACCAGCACGCGACTGTGGTCCGAGCCGGGCCAGCCGCACTACGGATCCCCTGACAAAGAGCCGGCCGTTCGCCTTGAGGTGCTCGAGAACGCCGGACGCCTCTCGGTGCCCTTCACGACGGGGATCCTGGTCGGTATCGGGGAGACGCTGGTCGAGCGCGCCGAGAGTCTGCTGGCGATCCGCTCGGCCCACCGCCGCCACGGGCACGTGCAGGAGGTGATCGTCCAGAACTTCCGCTCCAAGCCGCGAACGGCGATGGCCGGCACTCCTGACCTCGACCCGGAGGACTTCGTGGCCACCGTGGCGACGGCCCGCGTGCTGCTCGGCCCGGCAGTCCGCATCCAGGTGCCTCCGAACCTGTCGGACCTGGACGCACTTCCAACACTGCTTGCTGCGGGGATCGACGACTGGGGTGGAGTCAGTCCTCTGACACCAGATCACGTCAACCCCGAGCGACCCTGGCCGCACGTGACCGAGCTCGCTGAGCAGACCGCTGCGGCCGGGTTCACCCTGCGCGAACGACTGACGGTCCACCCGGCCTACGTGCACCGAGGTGAGAGGTGGATCGACCCTCGGCTCGACCGCCATATCGACGCGCTCGCGGAGGCGTCCGGACTGGCGAGCGAAGGCGTCACACCTGCCGGGCTGCCATGGCAGGAGCCTGACCGCCTCGACGGTGCCGGTCGGGTGGACCTGTATCGCGACGTCGACTCACATGGACGTAGCTCCGCGGTCCGCAGCGATGCCGACAGTGCGTTCGGTTCGTGGGGTGAGGTCGCCAAGGCTGCCGGGGATGCGACTAGTCCGCCCAGGCTTGACGTCGACGTCCGGGAAGCGCTTCGAGTGGCCGAGATGCAACCGTCCTCACTCCTGCGACCAGAGCACGAAGCGCAAGCCCTTGCTCTGCTGTCGGCGCGGGGCCAAGACCTGCAGGCGGTCGCTGACCTGGCGGATGCGGTGCGGCACGACACCGTCGGCGATGAGGTCACGTTCGTCGTCAACCGCAACATCAACTTCACGAACGTCTGCTACACCGGGTGCCGGTTCTGCGCCTTCGCGCAGCGTCGTTCGGATGCCGATGCGTACGAGCTGTCAGCCGAGCAGGTCGTCGCTCGTGCCGCTGAGGCATGGGATCTGGGAGCGACGGAGGTCTGCCTTCAAGGGGGGATCGATCCCCAGCTTCCGACGACCCACTACGTCGATCTGGTGCGCTCGATCAAACAGGCCCTGCCCGAGATGCACGTCCACGCCTTCAGCCCGATGGAGGTCGCCACCGGCGCAGCCCGAGCAGGCGTGCCGATCGTCGAGTTCTTGTCGCTCCTGCAGGAAGCGGGGCTGGGGTCGCTTCCTGGCACAGCCGCGGAGATCCTCGACGACGACGTGCGCTGGGTCCTGACGAAGGGGAAGCTGCCGACGGCGACCTGGGTGGAGGTGGTCGAGGCAGCTCATCGGCTGGGTCTGCCCACGAGCAGCACGATCATGTTCGGCCACGTCGACCGGCCGGAGCACTGGCTCACCCACCTCCGCGTGCTGGCCCAGGTGCAGGATCACGCTCGTGACTGCGGCAGTGGCGGCTTCACGGAGTTCGTCCCGTTGCCCTACATCCATCACTCGGCACCGCTCTACCTGGCGGGAATCGGCCGCGCCGGGCCGACTGCCGACGAGACCAGGGCCGTGCACGCCGCCGGGCGACTGCTGCTGCACGGCCGGATCGACCATGTGCAGGTCTCGTGGGTGAAGCTGGGCGCTGCTGGCGTGCACACCATGCTGCGCTCAGGTGCGGACGACCTCGGCGGAACGTTGATGGAGGAGACGATCAGTCGCATGGCCGGGAGCGCGCACGGCTCGGCGACTCCCGTCGCCGACCTGGTCGGCTGGGCCGCCGACGTGGGGCGCCCCGCTCGCCAGCGGACCACCACGTACGGCTCGGTCACGGCAGAAAGGTCCGAACGGTCGATCCGGACGGGTGGAGTTCTCCCACAGGACGCTACGAGCCTCTGACCTGCAACGATGCCGGACCGTCAGAGCACATGTGTAGTCGTACGACTACTTACTGTGTCCGCGATTCAAAACGAATAGCAGAGAAAGTGTTGACAGAAGGGTAACGACACCCCTGTAATTCCACGCATGTCGTTTGACCGGTCCGTGGTCTGGCGGCACCCGTTGGGTCGAGGAGGAACGGTGACCGAGGCCATCAGTCTGATGGACGTGCAGGAGCTGCAGGACGACCAGGAGGTCGAGCTGACGTGGCAGGAGCGCGCGCTCTGCGCCCAGACCGATCCGGAGGCGTTCTTCCCGGAGAAGGGCGGGTCGACCCGTGAGGCCAAGAAGGTCTGCCTCGGCTGCGACGTGCGGGGTGACTGTCTGGAGTATGCGCTCGCCCACGACGAGCGATTCGGCATCTGGGGCGGGCTCTCCGAGCGTGAGCGCCGTCGCCTGAAGAAGGAAGCGGTCTAGCCAAGCGCGGGGGTCTACCCGAGACTGCGGTCGACCGCGACGCCCGGGCGCCGCCGGTGGCCCCGTAGTGTGGGGCGCCGACCATGAGCCAGGACACCCACCCCTCCCCGATGCCCGACGACCGTGGTGTCGTCGCGGTGGTGGTGGCGCATGACGGCGAGGAGTTCCTCCCCCGGACACTGGCAGCTCTGAAGGCCCTCGACCCCAGGCCGGACACGGTGGTGGCGGTCGACACGGGGTCGACCGACAGCACACCCGCGCTGCTCGCGGCGTCTCCGGCGATCGACCACGTCATCACCCTCCCGGCCGACACCGGCTTTGCATCCGCCGTCCACGCGGGGGTCGAGTCGGTCGCGCACCCCACGGGCTGGCTGTGGCTGTTGCACGACGACAGCGCCCCTGCGCCTGAGGCGCTCGGCGCCCTCCTTGACTGCGCGGTCGACCAGCCGTCGGTCGCTGTCTGCGGGCCGAAGGTGCTCGGATGGGACGAGCCGCGACGCCTGCTCGAGGTGGGGGTCACCATCTCTCGATCGGGGAGGCGGCACACGGGCCTGGAGCCAGGGGAGCAGGACCAGGGGCAGTACGAGGGCCAGCGCGACACCCTCGCGGTCGGAACTGCAGGGCTGCTGGTGCGGCGCGACGTGTGGGACGAACTCGGTGGCCTCGACCGCTCGCTGCACTTCTTCCGGGACGACGTCGACTTCGGTTGGCGGGCCAATTTGGCGGGCCACCGCGTCGTGGTCGCCACGAGCTCGGTGATCCACCACGCCGAGGCGATGGCGAGGGGGCGTCGGGTCGAGGCCCCGCGGGATCCGCACGCTGTCGACCGGGCCAGTGCCCTGTACACGCTCTTGGCCAACGGACGCACGTCCACCCTCGTCTTCCGATGGCTGTGGCTCCTGCTCCAGACGCTGGTCCGCGCACTGGGGTACGTCCTCGGAAAGGCGCCGCGCGAGGCGGCGGCCGAGCTGAGCGCGGTCTGGACTGTGTTGCTGCGTCCCGGTCGACTGTGGCGGGCGCGTCGAGAACGTCGAGACCGAAAGGTGCCGGCACGAAGTCTGCGATCGCTCTTTCCGCCGCCAGGCCAACAGGTCCGTCAAACATTCGACACCCTCGCGGGGTCGCTGAGTATCGAGACCGACGTGCACCCCAGCACGATCTTGGAGTCCGGTCCGGTGGAGGAAGATCTCGACTCGTTCGTGGCCGCCGGTTCCGGACGCCTGGGCCGGTGGGTCCGTAGGCCCGGGGTGCTGCTCTTCGCCGGCTTGGTGGCGATCGAGCTGATCGCCTGGCGCGGGCTCTACCGCGGGGGTGCTCTGCACGGTGGGGCGATGCTGCCGATGCCGTCAGGCGCCAGCGACCTCTGGCAGTCGTACACGGCGTCCTGGCATCCGGTGACCCTGGGGAGCGGGACGATGGCGCACCCGTCAACGGCAGTGCTGGCTGTGCTGGCCACCGTCCTGCTGGGTCATGCCACGTGGGTGGTGCCGGTCGTGCTCGTCGCCGGTCCGCCGCTGGCCGGGCTCCTGGCCTACCAGGTGACCCGGTCCTTCGGTCTGTCGCCGCGACTCCGCCTGTGGATCGGCGCCGCCTACGCGCTGAACCCGGTCTTTCTCGCTGCATCGGCGCAGGGCCGCTGGACGACGGTGCTCGTGGGCGTCGTCGCACCGCTGGCCGCGGTCGCCGTTGCACGAGCGGTGGGGCTCGGGTCTTCCGGGCGCGGTGATCGCGCCATATCGGTCAGGGCGACGGCGGTTGCTGTCCTGCTCCTCGGGGTGATGCTGGCGCTGGCGCCGCTGCTGATTGTGCCGTTCCTGGGTGCGGCGATCGCCCTGGGCGTCTGGGCGCCGTCGCCCCGGGCTCGAGCGGTTGCCGTTGTGCTGGCGGTCGGTCCGCCCGCTCTGTTGCTGCCGTGGTGGTCGGTCGTCGTGAGCGACCCCACGGTTCTGTTGCTCGAGCCGGGCGTGCCGTTGGTGGGCGAATCCCTGGCGCCGTGGCAGGCGGTCTTCTTCGACGCCGGAGGCTTGTGGTCGGCGCCCTGGTGGTTCGGCCTCGGTCTCGCGCTGGCGGCCCTGGTCGCCGTGCTGCGGGCCCAGCAGGTGGCGCCGGTGCGAGCGGCGCTGGCCTTCCTCGGTCTGTGCCTGGCGTGGGCTCTGTCCGTCGACACCATCACGGTGACGCCGGACACCAGTGCGCAGCCGGTTGTGGTGTGGAGCGGTTCGGTGTTGGTGTTGGCACTTGGTGCCAGCCTGGTCGCTGTGGGTACTGCGGCCCGCGGAGGCCGGATGAGACTGCAGCTGGCGACCTTCTCGTGGCGCCAGCCGACGTTCGCCGCGGTGGCGGCACTTGCTCTGCTGAGCCCACTGCTCTGGGGTGTGACGTGGATCGATCGTGGTGCCGACGGTCCGCTCGATCGCGGGTCGGCCAACCCGCTCCCGGCCTTCGTCCGAGCACAGTCGGCACTCCCCGAGCAGATTCGAACGTTGGTGCTCGAGCCCGCTGACGGTCGGCTCGCCTACACGGTTCTGCGATCACGAGATGCGCAGTGGGGTGACATCGAGACCGCGCCACCGGTCGATCGGCTCACCTCGATGAACGCCGTGGTCTCCGACCTGGCGTCGGGGCGCGGATCTGCTCCGGTCGACGAGCTGGTGTCCCGTGGTGTCCAGTACGTGTTGGCGGTCGCCCCCGTCGACCACAAGCTCGAGGTCGCGCTCGACTCGGCTCCGGGGCTGCTCCGTGTCGCCAACCCCGGGCAGTCGTCGCTGTGGCGCGTCGAGCTGGCGGCTGGACGCGTCACTGTGCTCGCCTCCGACACCAAGCGCGAGGTGCTGGGGTCGGAGGTCTCTGGTGACCCGGTCGCGGCCCAGGTGCAGGTACCGGGGGCTGAGACCGACCGCTTGCTCGAGCTGGCCGAGCTGGCCGACGACGGGTGGGTCGCGACTGCCACCACGTCGGACCAGACCCGCGAGCTCCCCACGCCGACGGCGTCGGAGTGGGCGCAGCGCTTCATCGTGGGTGCGGCGCCGAGTGACGTGGCGATGGTCGTCGACAACCCATGGCGCAGGGTGTTGCTGTGGGCCCAGCTCCTGGCGGTGGTGGCGCTCGTGCTCATCGCCCTGCCTGGTCGTTCGCGCCCGGATGAGGGGGCGGTATGAGCAGCCTGAGCGTCTGGGCACGGCGTCCGGCCGCGCAGCTGGTTCTCGTGCTCCTCGTCGTCACCGCGGCAGCGGTGGTCGCGACAGCGGTGTCCGACAACAGCTCAACTCCGGCGGCGGTGACCCCCGAGGTAGTTCCCGTGACCGAGACCACGGTGGCCTGCCCCGGACTCCGGTCGCGGCGCGGTTTCACCGAGTCGGCCGTGGCCGCTGCTACACCACCAACGGTGTCCGGGGTCGACCAGACCGATGCCGGCAGCGGCGTGGTGCGCACGCTCTTCCCGCGCGTCTCGCGTGAGCGAACGCTGATCAGCCTGAACGAGCCCGGCGACCGGGATGCCTATGTCGGGCGCGACGGTGAGCGCGACTCGGTCACCGGATCGGCCTCCGGTGCGCTGGCGCCCGGGTTCTCGGTGACCCAGACCGAGCGAACGGTCGACGGCGCCGGGCGAGGTTTGGCGTCCACTCAGTGCCAACCGACGGGCACCGACTTCTGGTTCGTGGGAGCGGCCTCCGGAGTGGGCCAGCGAGCTGTGCTGGTGCTCACCAACCCCGAGGCGGCCACGGCGATCGTCGACGTAACGTTGCATGGACGCAGTGGCATCGTGGACGCGCCCGGTGCCCGTGGTGTCCAGGTAGGGCCGCGCTCCAGCGTCAGCCTCCGGCTCGACCAGGTGGCACCCGGCGAGAAGGTGCTTGCCGTGCACGCCCAGGTCCGTGTCGGCCGGTTGTCCGCCGCGATCACCGAGACTGACGTGAACGGCTTCGACCCAGGGGGTACCGATTGGCTCCCGGCCGCCATCGCGCCCATCAACGACCTGGTCGTTCCGGGCGTTCCGGCGGTCGCACGCGGACGGGACGCCAAGGTCCGGCTCGACATCGTCGCTCCCGGTGAGGCAGCCGTCGTCACCGTGTCGATCGTGACGCCTGAAGGCTCATTCACGCCGCAGGGCGTCAACATCGTGGACGTACCCGAGCAAGGGGTCGCCTCCGTCGACCTCACCGAGGCGCTCCGCGGTGACCCCGCCGCCATCGTGCTGTCGTCCGACGTACCGGTGAGCGCCGGTGCCCGCGTCCTGCTCGAGAAGCCGGACATCTTCGGAGATGTGCTCTTCCTTGCTGCAGCCGATCCCCTCGATGCCGCCGCGGTGGTGCCCGACAACCGCAGTACCAAGGACCTGCAGACCCGGTTGATCCTGACCGCCCCCGAGTCGGCAGCGAGCGCCGTGATCACCGGCTTCGCGAGGGGCCGCGAGTGGACTGCCGGCCGGGTCTCACTCGACGCCGGTACGACCAAGGTTGTGACGGTCGACGCCCGCAAGGTCAAGGGCAAACGCGTCGACTCCTACGGTCTGGTGGTCACGCCGAGCGGCACCGGGCCGTTGTACGGCGTCCGCATGCTCGACGAGGAGGGCCCCCGTGGTCCGCTGGTCTCGTCGTTCCCTCTGACCACCGCGCGGTTGCTGGCCGAGGTCCCCGAGGCGTTTCCGAAGATCGTGGTGGGGTCGGCCGGCTAGACCCGACGCCTACTCGGCCTCGGGGTCGAGGTCGGTGGCCGACACCCCGAGCTCAGCGGCCACCTGGGCGGCGAGCGTCTGTCGGACGAGGTGGGTCAGTCCCGCGGTTGTTCCGTCGCTACCGAGCTGCAGCGCCAGGGCGAACAGGGTGACGGAGACGGTGCCGTCAGCACGGCGTCGCGAGCTCGCGAGGAGCTGACCGTCGATCAGGTCGTCCGGCCCGGCCGCAGTGATCCGGCCCCGGTCGGGCAGGTCGGCGATCCCCACCGTCAGAGCCGTCAGGGCCGAGCCGGGGTGACCCGCCCTGGCGAGCCGGGCCAGCCGTACCCGGGATGCCTCGGCGATCGCGCTGAGGCGTCGGCGGCCGACCGGTGCGGACGGGAACGAACCGCCGCCCGCCCGCAGGGAGCGGCCATGTCGATGGTGCCGACTCACCGAGGACGCCTCATGCGCGGCACCCTAGGTGCAGGTGCGGCCACACGGCGACAGGTGGCGACTGGTGGCGACAGGTGGCGACACGGTGGTGGGTAGCGGCCGAAATGAGCCGATCGGTCCGGCGATGCCGGTACCGTCGCGCCGTGAGTCCCATGAGGCGCTGCTCGCGCACCGCGTGCAATCGCGCGGCCGTCATGACCCTGACGTACGTCTATGCCGACTCCACGGCCGTGCTCGGTCCCCTGGCCACGTACGCCGAGCCACACTGCTACGACCTCTGTGAGGTCCACGGTGAGCGTTTGACCGCACCTCGCGGGTGGGAGATTCTCCGACTCGCCCCTGATCCGGCCATGCTCGGACCGAGCAGCGACGACCTCGAAGCCCTTGCTGATGCCGTCCGTGAGGCGGGTCGCCCCACGCACGAGGCCAGCCCGGCCCCGAGCGGGTCGAGCAGGCCGGGGGAAGCGGTCGAGAAGGGTCGGCGTGGGCATCTGTGGGTGCTCCCGCCGCTGGAGGACACCTCGGTCTGACCCGCGGCATGACCGGTCTGTCCGGTTTAACCGTAATGCCGTGAATCTCCGTGAATTCAACCTCTCGCCCCCATCCTGCCGATAGCACCTGCGCATCACCGCCCGCCGCCCGTGCGGACCGGTCGACCACTGCCAGACCCGCACCTGAGGAGAACCCATCATGGCCCGTACGTCATCGCAGCCCATGGCCGTTCCGCTGGGATCGCTGACCCAGGCGGGTGCGCGTCTCGACATCACCTGCGCCGAGTGCGACAGCGAGCGGGTCACTCACCTGGCCATGACGCTGACCGATGGAACGCCGGTTGAGTTCGTCTCGTGCCATCGGTGTGAGCACAAGACCTGGGTGGACGCCAGCGGGGTGCAGCACCGCGAGCTCCCCGTCGCGAGTGTCCTCGACAAGACGCGCAAGCCTCGCTGACCGGGGGCAGTCGTGCCCGTCTGGGCTCGGTAGGGTCCAGGCTTGTGAGTGCAGAAGCCAACCGGTCGGCCCCTGTCGACGCCGACGTCCTGGCGTCCATCGTCAAGGCCTACGACATTCGTGGCGTGGTGCCGAGCCAGCTCGACGCACGGATCTGCCACGACATCGGTGCGGCCTTCGTCCAGCTGCTGGAGGCCGAGGGCGAGGTGGCCGGCCTGGTCGTGGGTCACGACATGCGACCGACGTCTCCTGAGCTCGCGGCCGCCTTCGCCGACGGTGCGGCATCGGCCGGCGCCGACGTGACGATGATCGGCCTGGCCAGCACGGACGAGCTCTATTGCGCTTCTGGACTGCTCGGTCTCCCCGGGGCGATGTTCACCGCCAGCCACAACCCGGCGCAGTACAACGGGATCAAGCTCTGTCGGGCGTATGCGGCTCCGGTCGGGCAGGAGTCCGGTCTCGGGCAGATCAAGGATGCCCTCGCGCGTGGGGTCAGTATTCCGCCGACCGAGCGAGGGAGCATCGCCGAACGCGACATGCTCGCCGACTATGCGGCCCACCTGCACTCCCTCGTCGACCTCAGTGGGGGGCGACCGATGACAGTGGTCGTCGACGCCGGCAACGGGATGGCCGGGCTCACCGCCCCCGCGGTCTTCGCCGGCCTCCCCATGACGCTCCTCCCGCTCTTCTTCGAGCTCGACGGAACGTTCCCGAACCACGAGGCCAACCCGATCGATCCCGAGAACTTGCGCGACCTGCAGGCCGCCGTCCTGGCTCATGAGGCTGACATCGGATTGGCGTTCGACGGCGATGCAGATCGATGCTTCGTCGTCGACGAACGAGGGTCCATCGTGTCGCCCAGCGTGCTTGCCGCACTGATCGCTGACCGAGAGCTGGCTCGCGACCCCGGCGGGACCGTCATCTACAACCTGATCACCAGCCAGGTCGTGCCCGAGGTGGTGGTCGAAGCGGGGGGCACTGCTGTTCGCTCGCGCGTCGGTCACTCGTTCATCAAGGGTGTGATGGCTGAGACGGGTGCGGTGTTCGGCGGTGAGCACTCTGGTCACTTCTACTTCCGTGACTTCTGGCGGGCCGACTCGGGCATGCTGGCTGGGATGCATGCACTGGCGGCGCTCGGCAGCAGCCCTGCCCCGCTCTCGCAGCTGCTGGCACCGTACGACCGCTATGCCGCCAGCGGAGAGATCAACTCAACCGTTGTCGACCAGGCTCAGGTGATCGCTGATATCCGGTCGAGCTGGGCCGCGCGTCCGGGCGTCGCGCTCGACGAGCTCGACGGACTCACCGTTACCGGCGACGGCTGGTGGTTCAACGTCCGCGCCAGCAACACCGAACCTCTGCTGAGACTGAACGTGGAGGCCGGCGAGCGCCAGGCGTTGGAGCGCATCCGCGACGAGGTGCTGGCGCAGATCCGTGGCGGGCGGACGTGACGGAACCGGGCGGCATCGAGCCAGAGCTGCTCGAGATCATCGTCTGCCCACGCTGTCGGTCTGACCTGCTGCCGCATCCGGACGCCGAGCGGCCGGACTCGTTGCGCTGCTCCGACGAGAAGTGTGGCCTCGTGTACCCCGTCCGCGACGGTATTCCGGTGCTGCTGGTCGACGAGGCCGGCCATGAGGGCTGAGGCCGACTCCCGCCGGCCGCTGCCGGCGGGCACGCCCTGCATCGACCTCGACGACGTAGCGGCGGTTCGCGCTGCCGACCCCGGTTCGATGCTGGACAACGTCGCGTCGGCCGGCGACCAGGTTCGGCAGGCGGTGATCGCCTGCGAGCGCTCCAGGGTGGTCGACGTCCGTGACGGCGGGCGACCCCGTGCCGTTGTCGTCACGGGCATGGGTGGCTCGGGCATCGCAGGACACGTGCTTCAGGCAGTAGCCGGACCGGAGTGCCCAGTCCCCGTCGAGCGCGTACGTGGGTGGACGCTCCCGGCCTGGGTCGGGGTCGACGACCTGGTGATCGCCGTGTCGAGCTCGGGGCGGACGGCCGAGACGATGGCGTGTGCCACGACCGCACTCGAGCGGGGCGCACGGACGGTCGTCGTGGCCGCCGAGGGATCGCCCTTGGTCGAGCTGGCCGATCGGGCCGGCATCCCGTGGGTGCCCGTTCCGCCAGGTCGACCCCCACGAGCCAACTTGTGGGCGTTGTCGGTGCCGCTCCTGGTGGCGGCCGACGCGCTGGGCGTGGTGGACGCCGAAGCAAGCCGCCTCGAAGAGGTGGCTGAGCTGCTCGACGGCTTGGCTGCTCAGTGCGCCCCTTCGGTGCCGAGAGCTGAGAACCCGGCCAAGCAGCTGGCCCACGACCTCTTCGGCACCCTGCCGATGATCTGGGGCAGCAGCGACCTGGCGGGGATCGCTGCCTACCGGCTGCTGTGCCAGCTGGCAGAGAACGCGAAGTACCCCGCTGTGAACGGCGTTCTGCCTGAGGCGTTGCACAACCAGGTGGTCACCTTCAGCGCACCGCAGGCGTCAGGTCTTCCGATCCGCCTCGTGCTGCTGCGTGACACCGTCGAGCAGCAGCAGGTGGCGGTCGCCGCTGACGAGGCAGACGCTCTGGCGCTCGAGTCGGGGGTGAACGTGAGTCGGCTCATGGCCGTTGGTGAGCACCCGCTCGAACGGATGGCGAGTCTCTGCGCGGTCGGCGACTTCGCGAGTGTGTACCTCGGTCTCCTCGGGGGAGTGGATCCGACTCCGATCCGACCCATCGAAACCCTGAAGGCCCGTGTGCAGGAGCGGCAGGCCGGCTAGTGAGTACTGAGAGCGGTACGCGTGCCATCGTGGCGGCGATGCTGGCCAATGTCGGCATCGCCGTGACCAAGTTCTTCGCCTTCGTCGTGTCCGGCTCGTCGTCGATGTTGGCCGAGTCGGTGCACTCGCTGGCCGACTCCGGAAACCAAGTTCTCCTGCTCATCGGTGGGCGCCGGTCCAAGCGGGCCGCGACACCCGAGCACCCGTTCGGCTACGGCCGTGAGCGATATCTCTACGCCTTCGTCGTGTCCATCGTGCTGTTCTCCGTCGGCGGTCTCTTCTCGGTCTACGAAGGCGTGCACAAGATGCGCCACCCGGAGGAGCTGACGAATCTGCTCGTCCCGATCGTGGTTCTCCTGGTCGCGATCGTGCTGGAGGGGTTTTCGCTGCGCACCGCCGTCGTCGAGTCGAACAAAGTGCGGCGGGGGCAGTCCTGGGTGCAGTTCGTGCGGCGCGCCAAGGCCCCCGAGCTCCCGGTGGTGTTGCTTGAGGACGTCGGCGCGTTGGTGGGACTGGTCCTGGCGCTGATCGGTGTCGGCCTGGCCGCTGTCACCGGAGACGTGATGTGGGACGGTTTGGGAACGATTGCGATCGGCACGTTGCTCATCGTGATCGCTGTCGCGCTGGGTATCGAGACCAAGAGCCTGCTCCTGGGGGAAGGCGCTTCGGCGCCAGACCTCGGCAGGATTCGCGAGGCCCTGCTGAGTGGCGATGAGATCGAGCGGCTCGTCCACATGAAGACCCTCTTCCTCGGGCCGGACGAGCTGCTGGTTGCGGCCAAGGTCACGCTGCCCCCCGGCACCACGGTTGCCCAGGTGGCGCGGGCGATCAACGGGGCCGAGGCACGCATCCGCGCAGCGGTTCCGGTCGCCATGGTCATCTACCTCGAGCCGGACGTGTACGTCCCCGACGGCGAGGGCTGATCCGGGGCCCCTCTCGTCGTGCATCAGGACGTCACAAGGCGGTGGCGTCGCGGCCCCGGTATCCTGGAGCGCGTGACAACTCCCACGATCCCGGCCCCCACGTCCACGCGCGGCCTCGACTCGGCCGACTACAAGGTTGCTGACCTCTCACTCGCCGAGTTCGGGCGCAAGGAGATCCGCCTGGCAGAGCACGAGATGCCGGGCCTGATGTCGATTCGACGCGAGTACGCCGACTCCCAGCCGCTCGCGGGCGCGCGGGTCACCGGTTCGCTGCACATGACCGTGCAGACGGCGGTTCTCATCGAGACGCTGACCGCGCTCGGAGCCGATGTCCGGTGGGCCAGCTGCAACATCTTCTCCACGCAGGACCACGCCGCAGCGGCGATCGTCGTCGGTCCATCCGGAACCCCTGAGTCACCGACCGGTGTGCCGGTATTTGCGTGGAAGGGCGAAACGCTCGACGAGTACTGGTGGTGCACCGAGCAGGCGCTCACCTGGCCTGGCCAGGCCGTCGGCGAGGGTCCCAACATGATCCTCGATGACGGCGGAGACGCCACCATGCTCGTGCACAAGGGAGTGGAGTTCGAGAAGGCTGGTTCGGCCCCAGACCCTTCAACGGCCGACAGCGAGGAGTTCGAGGTCGTCCTTCGTCTGCTCAACCGAACGCTGACCGAGTCGCCCACCAAGTGGACGGAGGTCGCCGCCGGTATCCGCGGTGTCACAGAGGAGACGACGACCGGCGTCCACCGGCTCTACCAGATGCTGGAGGCGCACGAGCTGCTCTTCCCAGCGATCAACGTCAACGACTCGGTGACCAAGAGCAAGTTCGACAACAAGTACGGCTGCCGCCACTCACTGATCGACGGCATCAACCGGGCCACCGACACCTTGATCGGCGGCAAGACAGCGGTCGTCTTCGGCTACGGAGACGTCGGCAAGGGCTCGGCAGACTCCCTGCGGGGACAAGGTGCCAGAGTCGTGGTGACCGAGATCGATCCGATCTGCGCACTGCAGGCAGCCATGGACGGCTACCAGGTCGTGCGGCTCGAGGACGTCGTGTCCAGCGCCGACATCTTCATCACGGCTACGGGCAACAAGGACGTCATCACCGTTGACGACATGCAGCAGATGAAGCACCAGGCCATCGTGGGCAACATCGGCCACTTCGACAACGAGATCGACATGGCAGGGCTGGCCGGACGGCCAGGCGTGCGCCGAGAGAACATCAAGCCGCAGGTCGACCTCTGGCACTTCGCGGACGGCCATACCGTGCTCGTACTCAGCGAGGGTCGACTTCTCAACCTCGGCAACGCCACCGGTCACCCGAGCTTTGTCATGTCGAACTCGTTCGCGAACCAGACCATTGCGCAGATCGAGCTCTTCACGAAGAACGCCGACTACCCCGTCGGGGTGTACACGCTTCCGAAGCACCTCGACGAGAAGGTCGCCCGACTCCATCTGGATGCACTGGGTGCGCGCCTGACCGAGCTCACCGACGACCAGGCTTCGTACCTTGGCCTCCCCAAGGACGGCCCGTACAAGCCCGACCACTACCGCTACTGAGCGGGCCCTGATGCGGTGCGGTGTTCTGGGTACGGGCATCGTCGGCCAGACCTTGGGGGCTGCCCTGGTGGGCCTCGGTCATGAGGTGTGCATGGGGTCCCGGTCGCTCCCGAACGAGCCGTCGCAGGCATGGGCCGACGCCAACGGCGACGCCGCTCGCGTCGGCACCTTCGCCGAAGCGGCCGCATTCGGCGACATCGTGCTCAACTGCACCGCCGGGGTGCACTCTCTTGCGGTCGTCGAGCAAGCCGGATCGACGGCCTTCACCGGCAAGGTGGTGGTCGACGTGGCCAACCCACTCGACTTCTCCGAAGGTTTCCCTCCACGGCTCGCGGTGGCGCCCGGGGACAGCCTTGCCGAGCAGATCCAACGGTTGCTGCCCGACGCGCACGTCGTCAAGGCCCTCAACACCGTGACGGCGTCGGTCATGGTCGACCCCGGATCGCTCGAGCAGCCGACGGACCTGTTCGTCGCCGGCGACGACGAGGGCGCCAAGGACCAGGTGACGACCCTGCTGGCCGAGCTGGGGTGGAGTCGCGACCGAGTGCGTGACCTCGGGGGCCTGTCGGCCGCGCGCTCGCTCGAGGCGTACGTGATGCTGTGGGTGGGGCTGATGCAGTCGACCGGTTCCACGCAGTTCAATGTCCGTGTCGTCATGAGCGGCAGCTCGACGTGACCGACGACACCGGTCAGGCTGTGGCGGGGTGGTACGCCGACCCGGCCGACCCCCACCTGCAACGCTACTGGGATGGCGCTGCCTGGACGACGGCGACGGCGCCGCAGACCTTCGACCCGCTCAGCGACCCTGCTCCGGTAGAGGCGCCGGAAGCGCATGTCGTCTACGGACAACCCTCCGGCACGTGGGGTTTTGGTGACGTCGGATGGTTCGTCCTGGTCGTGATCGGCACCATCATCGTGAGCGCGGTGCTGGTGTTACCCGCCTACTTCGTGGCTCCCGACGCCTTCACGGACGCCGGTGGGATCAACGCGGCGACGGCCGCCGGAAGCTGGGTCCTGACCGCATCGCAGGCGGTCTTCTTTGCCGGTCTTGCCGCGTGGCCGCTGGTCGCCGCCTGGCGTAAGTCGCGGGGATGGCGCCACGCATACGGTTTCGTTGTCTCCCGTCGCGCGGTGGGGATTGGTCTAGTCGGAGGGTTCGTCACCCTGGCGGCGATGCTGGCGCTGACCTCCCTGACCGCCAAGCTGCTGAACGAAGAAGTGACGTCGGCGGGAGCCGACGCCGCGGAGTCGATGTCAGGCAGCGCGGTGGCATTCATCCTCTTCCTCGTGTTGATCGCGGTTGGCGCGCCTTTCGTCGAGGAGCTGGCATTTCGCGGCCTGGTCTGGGGTGCGGTCGTCAAGCACGGCTGGTCGCCGTGGTGGGCAACGGTGATTGCCGGCGTTCCCTTTGCGCTGCTGCACGTTGAGCCGCTCCGCGTCGCCCCGCTGGTGGCTGCCGGCATCGTCCTCGGCGTCGTCCGGCACTACGGCGGGCTGGGCGGAGCAATGCTCGCCCACGGCGTGGTGAACATCATCGGTGCGATCGGAATTGTGGCGACCTGATGCCGGTCGCGGGCGCCCCGTGACGGTTACCCGGTCACGAGGGTGCGGCGAACCCACCGTCGGCGGGAACTGACGTCGAGGGGTCGACCCCCGTCGCGCCCGAGGCGCGGTCAGGCGCCGCTTGACCAGGTAGGGCGGGGGGTGGTTCCGGCGGATCGGTCGCGGCGGCGCTCGATGCGCGGCGGCTGCGCTCGGCCAGCACCACCGAAAGGAAGAGATCGGGGGTGATGCCGGGCGGCGGCGGCGGTGACACCTGGCTCGCAACCTCGTCCGCGATCGAGCGTCCCAACGCCTGCCGTGCCTCGCCCTTCAGAGACGGTGCTCTGGCGACGTACTGCCGAGCGCTGAGCGCGGTGGCCGGCTGTAGCCGGGCGAGGTCGAGGGTGGCTGCCCACGCTTGCAGGCTGGTGGGGATCCACAGCTGAGCAGCGGTCTGCTGGGGGGCGCGCTCACGGACAACGACGGTTCCGGCCATGTAGTCGCCAACCCGCTTGCCCTCCGGGGAGAGCAGACTCACGACGACCGCGACGGCGCCAAAGCAGGCGTAGATCTCGACGACCGCCGCGAGGCCACGCGTCAGGGCGTGGCGAAAACGGATGGAACCTCCGTCATCGCGGACGACCCTGAGGCCCACGGCGAGCTTGCCGAGTGTTCGGCCCCGCATCAGCGACTCCATCGCCACCGGGTAGCCGACGAGCACCGCGAGGGTGCCGACGAAGAAGAGCACGTAGGACAGGGCGGGGTCGGCCAGATCGACGGCGGCACCGAGCAGGAAGGTCAAGGCGGCGAGAGCGATGAGCTGCAGGGCCACATCGATCAGGAAGGCCAGTGACCGACTCGGAAGCTTGGCCAGCCGGAGGTCGACGACCACGGCATCACCGGTGATCAGGCCGGAGCCGTCTCTGGCGCCCTGGTGCGTCATGCTCCCCCTAGAGGACGTCTGGCCCGCTGCCGCTGCTGTATCTGAACTACCTGAAGTATCTGAAGTATCCGCTGTGGCCGTGCGGCTATTGTGCCGGATCAATGGATCTCGACCGCTTCGTGGCGGCGCACCGTCCCGACTGGGAGCGGCTGCGCGTCCTCACTCGCCGCCCGCGTCTGTCGGGTGAGGAGGCTGACGAGTTCGTCGACCTCTACGGCCGGGCCTCCACCGACTTGTCGGTCGTCCGCTCCGAAGCACCCGACCCCGTTCTCGTCTCTGAGCTGTCGACCTTGGTGGCCAGGGCCCGCGGAACGACGACGGGCACAGGCCGTTTCACGACCAGCGACGTGGCGCGCTACTTCCTCGTGACCTTCCCCCTCGTCGTGTATCGAGCCCGCTGGTGGGTAGGCGCGGTCGCGGTCGGATTCCTGATGGTGTCCTTCGGGGTCGGCGCCTGGGTCTCGGCTAATCCGGACGTGCAGGGCGCCCTCGCACCACCTGACGCCGTGCAGCAGCTGGTCGACCAGGACTTCGAGAGCTACTACTCCTCTGACCCGGCGGGGTCGTTCGCTGCACGGGTGTGGACCAACAACGCGTGGGTCGCTGCACTCTCACTGGCGTTCGGGGGGCTACTGGGTCTGCCCGTCCTGTGGGTCCTCTGGCAGAACGCCACGAACGTGGGCGTTGTCGGGGGTTTCATGGCTGCCGGTGGGCGCCTTGACCTGTTCTTCGGTCTGATCCTGCCGCACGGCCTGCTCGAGCTGACGGCCGTCTTTGTGGCAGCCGCACTCGGGCTGAGGCTCGGCTGGACGCTGATCGACCCTGGGCCGAGAAGCAGAACCGTGGCGTTCGCGGCAGAAGGACGGTCAACTCTGTCGGCCGTCGTGGGACTGACCGTAGTGCTGCTGGTCTCGGGAGTCGTCGAGGCCTTCGTCACGCCGTCGGGGCTGCCGACCTGGGCGCGGATCGGTATCGGAGCCGCCGTGCTCGGCGGGTTCACCACCTACGTCGTCGTGTTCGGACGCCGGGCCGACCGATCAGGGCTGTCGGCTGACTTGGCCGAGAGCGACGTGGGTGCCACCAGGCCGGTGGCACCCTGAGCCGTTCTCAGAGTCGGCCGCGGGCCTTGAGCTCGAGGTAGCGATCGGCCAACGCCGGTGCGAGATCGTCGGGCAGGGCGTCGACCACCTCAACTCCGGAGCGGGACAGCTCGGCGGCCGCGGTCCGGCGGTCGCTGGCGAAGCCAGATGCTGCAGCGGCGCGATAGGTCGCGGTGAGATCGTGCCGGTCACGGCGCATGTCAGCGATCGATGGGTCGCTGACCGCAGCCAGGACGACCTGGTGCCGGCGGGTGAGCTGTGGAAGTACGGGCAGGACGCCATGCCTCAGGGGTGCTGGGTCGAGCGAGGTCAGCAGCACGACGAGAGAGCGGTGTCTGGCGCGTCGGGTCACCTCCATGGCCAGTCCCTGCCAGTCGGTCTCGACCAGGCTCGGTTGCACCCTCGACATCAGCGAGGTGGTGGCGGCCATCAGCTCTGGCCCTGAACGACCGTGCACGGCGCCGAGCGACCGCCGGTCCCAGGCGAGCACGTCGACCCGGTCGCCGGCTCGGCCCGCGAGCGCAGCCAGCAGCAGCGTCGACTCGATCGCGGCGTCCAACCGCGGGGCGTCGCCGACCCGCCCAGCCGAGGTGCGGCCGCAGTCGAGGACGATCAGCACGTGCCGGTCGCGCTCGGGACGCCACGTGCGCACCATCACATCGGACGCGCGAGCGGTGGCCCGCCAGTCGATCGAGCGGACGTCGTCGCCTCCGACGTACTCGCGGAGCGAGTCGAACTCCGTTCCTTGGCCACGCTGGAGCACGATCGTGCGCCCCTCGAGGTCGCGCAGGCGTGCGAGCTTGCTGGGCAAGTGCTTGCGCGAGACGAACGGAGGCAGCACGTCGACGCGCCATGGCACATTGCGACTGTTCTGACGGCCGGCCAGCTTCCACGGCCCGAGCGAGCGCACGGTGACCTTGTCTGCCTGACACGGACCGCGTCGAGACGGACGGGCGACGGTCGTGGCTACGCGTCGATCGCCCGGGCGGATCTGGATGTCGTGGGAGCGCGGCGTGGTGGGGGCCGACGGCGGCCACGCGTCGCGCACCGTGCCGCCGAAGCGCCGCCGAGAACGGTTCGTGAGCCGGATCGAGAATGAGGCCTCGTCTCCCGCACGGACGGCGGTGTCGCCGCTCCGCTCCACCTCGATCGCGCTCGGTGCTGCCGCCCGTAGCGCGTCCAGCGCTATGAGAGCCGCGACGGCCAGCAGGTAGAGCCAGAACATCGACCAGGCCGGACGGGAAGCCGGGATCAGCGCGATCAGCGCGACGACCGCGACGCCTCTTCCGGTGAGGACCATGTCAGCGAGGAACCGGAACCGCGCTGAGAATCGAGTCGAGGATGCCGTCGGGTGAGGTTCCCTCGAGCTCGGCCTCGGCCCGCAGCTGGAGGCGATGCCGCCACGTGGGCTTGGCGATGACCTTGACGTCATCTGGTGTCACGAAGTCGCGGGCGCTGAGCCAGGCCCAGGCTCGCGAGGTGGCCAGTAGCGCGGTGCTGCCGCGCGGCGAGACACCGAGCTGTACTGAGGGCACCTGCCGCGTGGCCCTGGCCAGGTCCACGACGTACTCGGCGATCTCCGGCGCCACCGTGACGGCGGCGACCGAGCGGCGCGCGTCGTTCAGGGCACGGATGTCGGCCACAGGCCCGATGCCGGCTGCATCCAGGTCGCGCGGGTCGAAACCGGCCGCGTGTCGCATCACGATGTCGATCTCGGCGGTTCGTTCGGGTACCGGCATGGTGAGCTTGAGCAGAAAGCGGTCGAGCTGCGCCTCGGGGAGCGGGTAGGTGCCCTCGTACTCGACCGGGTTCTGGGTCGCGGCGACGAGGAACGGGTCGGGCAGTGGCCGGGGGACCCCGTCGACGCTGACCTGGCGCTCCTCCATCGCTTCCAGCAGGGCCGCCTGCGTCTTGGGGGGTGTGCGGTTGATCTCGTCAGCCAGCAGCAGGTTGGTGAAGGCCGGGCCGGGGCGGAACGTGAACTCTGCGGTGCGGGCGTCGTAGACGAGCGAGCCGGTGACATCGCCTGGCATCAGGTCGGGGGTGAACTGCACCCGTTTGCTGTCGACGGCCAGCGAGCGGGCCAGGGCGCGCACCAGGAGCGTCTTGGCTGTGCCCGGCACTCCCTCGAGCAGTACGTGGCCGCGGCACAGCAAGGCGATCATCAGGCCGGTCACGACGGCGTCCTGACCCACGACCGCCTTGGCCACCTCGGCGCGGACGGCCAGCAGGGCGCTGCGGGGGTCGGTGTGCTGCTGGGGCCGCGGGGGCTCGGGTGTTTCCGGTGGAATGGTCACGCGCGACGAACCTCCTGCTCGAGGGCGGCCAGCTGCTGGCCGAGTGAGACCAGTGGCCCATCGGCGTCTGGTGGGGGACCGTACAAGATCGCATGCACCTGGTCGGGTCGACGTCCGGTCGCGGCGGCGACTGCCTCCACCACGGCGCCCTCAGGGGCGGTGGGCGGCAGACCGAGCCGCAGTCGCAGCGTATCGCTGGTCTCGTCCCGTAGGTGGGCCGCCGCTTGCCCGCGGGTGCGGTGTCGCTGGTAGATGCGGGCTCTGCCCTCGGTGGTCTCGGCCGCGCGGACCAGGACCGGCAGCGGCTCGGCGGCGAGCGGACCGAGCCGGCGGCTGCGCCAGGCCGCCAGGGCCAGGACGACGACGCCCAGCAGCGCCGCGAGCGGCCAGACACCGTCTGGGAGAAGGCTGGTGAGTGACTGTTGTCCGACATAGCGGGGCGTGGGCAGCCACCACACGAGAGCCGGGTTCTGGCCGGCGAGGTTCATGGCGAGGGCGGCGTTCCCTGCCTCATCGATCCACTCGTTCGTCATGAAGTCGGCCGAGCCCATCACGGTGTGCTGCGCTCCCCGCGAGGTCGTGCGTTGCACCACAGTGGGCAGACCACCATCACTGAAGCACTCCGCGGTCGGCTCGGTCGATCGGGCTGTCGAGCTCCCCACGTCGAAGGCCGTACCACCAGTACGCGCGTCACCTGAAGCAACCGCAGCGTCGAGTGCGCACTGCGGGTCGCGGTCCTCGAGGGGGACCGAACGACCTGGCGAGATGCCGAGGTAGTCGGCGGTGCCAAGGGGAGGACCGAGAAGGATCACGTCAGCGTCGAGCTGCTCGACTCGTCGCACGTCACCTGGTGGCAGGAGCGCGGGATAGGCGATCACGAGGGTGGTCGAGGCGCCGGTTCCCAGTGCCTGGTCGGCATCGGTGGTGCGCTCGACGGAGACGCCCTGGGCTCTGAGCAGCTCGGCGAGCGCGCGCGTTCCACCCGGCGTCGCTGCGTCGGGGTCGAGGGACGTGCGTCCGGTGGTGGGTGTGAGAAGCGCTGTGGCCAGAGCGAGCGCGACGACCGCCACCGCTGCCAGTGCGGACCAGCGCCAGGTTCGCCGCATCACGCCACCACCTGGCGGGTTCGGGTCAGGCGACGGTCGAGCTCACGCATCAGCCGGTACTCCTCCGCAGATCCGGAGCGGTTGCCGTAGGCCACTCCGTCGAAGGAGCGCGCTGCCGCCGAGAGGCTGGCCTGACACTCCGCGAAGACGAGGCCGGCGTCGCGGGCTGCCTCGTCGGCGGTCCGCCCCGGACGCCGGTCGAGGGCGCCCCGCTCCTCGAGCTGTCGCACGATCGCTCGGAAGCCTTCGCGCACCGCCTCGCCCCAGTCCGCCCGAGCCGAGGCGGCCTCGGCTCGGGCGCGGTGCTCGTCGGCGCTCAGCTCTTGGTCCGTAAACACCTCACCGTTGGCCGCCCCCGACCGCTGTAGACCGCCCGTGCGCCGCACGATGACGAACACAACCAGAGCCACGAGCGCGCCCAGAACGACGAGCCAGAGCCAGCTGTCTGCTGCACCGCCGAGTCGGTCGAGCAGGTCGGCGAGCCGGTCGAAGACCCACGAGGTCGCCCGTTGCCACCATGGCGGCTTGGCGGCGGCATAGAGCGGGTCGAGCAGCTCGCGCTGAGCGAGCTCGCGCGCCTCGTCGCGTCCTATGTCGACGGGTATGTCGAAAGGCAGGGACGCACCCGTCACGGCTGCTGCGACTGTCGGGCCAGCGTGATGTCGAGCCCTTCGGTGCGCATCCGGCGGTCGATGTAGATCAGCGACAGGACCGCCGCGATGAACGGCAGGGTGATCGTGCTCACGATGACGCTTCCGACGGTGGCGATCGCATTGTTGATCACAAAGCGGGTCTCGTCGACGGTCAACGTCGCGGAGTCGACAGATGGTGCGACGAACTCGGGGATCGCGAAGGGAACGCTGATGGCGAGGTTGATGACGAAGTAGATGATGCCCATCAGGATGAGAGCGCCGAAGGTGCGCCAGAACGCGCCGCTGACCAGCCGCCACGAGCGACCGATCGCGCCACCGACGGTCGACTTCTCGAGCACCAGTGCGGCGGATGCGATGGACAGGTAGACCGCCAGGATGATGCCCGGGATCAGGCAGAAGACCAGTCCGATGGTGACGATCAGCACGACGAGGAGGCCAAGGCCCAGCAGGTGCCAGACCCGAGGCCTGACCATGGTCCAGGCCTCACCGAGAGTGATGTCGCGCCCCAGCACCGCTTGTCCCATCACGACGGTGATGACCCCAGTGAGCAGCACCGTGGCGACCAGCTGAACCAGACCGCCCACGAACCCCACGAACAACGTGGGGCCGACAACGCTCACGATGTCGCTACCGCTGGCCGTCGTGGGGTCGAGGTCGTTCACCCCTCGGTACATCGTGATGCTCACTAGTGCGGTGAGGTAGTTCAGCGCGCCGAGGCCGAGAGCCACGACGAACGAGGGAACGATCGTCGCCCTGGGGTAGCGCCGGATGGCCGTGATCGCACCATCGAGCAGCTCGGGGATGCCCAGTGGCCGCAGGGGAACCACCCCAGGTTTGGGCGCCGCTGGCGGCGGCCCCCAACCACCCATCGGCTGTGCTGGCCCCCAGGCGGGTGACTCGGGCGTCGGTTGCCAGCCGCCGGACCCCGGTTCTTCCGGGGGCTCGGGACGCGGCGGCGGTGGCGGAGGGGGCGGCGGCGGAGGGGGAATGCCCGGGTCGTCGGTCATGCATCCCCTCGGATCTGCGTCGTTCTGATCTGCTGAAGCGCTACCCCGAAGGGTCTCTGGCGCAGCCTCATCGTGCCATGAGAGGGCGGTGATGGTGCGCGTTCGCCACGGCAGGTGGGACCATGTGCGCATGAAGGGACGAATTCTGGTCGTCGATGACGACTCGGCGCTGTCAGAGATGCTCGGAATCGTGCTGCGCGGAGAGGGTTTTGAGCCCTACCTCTGCGGCGAGGGCGACCAGGCCGTCGCTGCATTCCATGACTTCAATCCAGACCTGGTGCTGCTCGACCTGATGCTTCCCGGCAAGGACGGCATCGAGATCTGCCGTGAGATCAGAGCCGAGTCCGGCGTCCCGATCGTCATGCTGACCGCCAAGGGCGACACGATCGACGTGGTGCTGGGGCTCGAGAGTGGAGCCGACGACTATGTCGTCAAGCCGTTCAAGCCCAAGGAGCTGGTGGCGCGGGTTCGGGCGCGCATGAGGCGGACCGACGAGGGGCGTCCGGAGTCCCTCGAGATCGCTGACCTGGCGATCGACGTGCCTGGTCACACCGTCAAGCGAGGCGAAGAGCTCATCGCCCTCACGCCGCTCGAGTTCGACCTCCTGGTCGCCCTCGCGCGCAAGCCATGGCAGGTATTCACTCGCGAGACCCTGCTCGAGCAGGTGTGGGGCTATCGACACGCCGCCGACACCCGACTGGTCAACGTTCACGTCCAGCGGCTCCGGTCGAAGATCGAGATCGATCCCGAGAACCCGCAGATCGTCGTGACCGTGCGCGGTGTGGGCTACAAGGCCGGCCCCGCCTGATGGCACCGGTCTGACACGGTGGTCCGCATCCCTTTACCTGGGCCCGCACGCCGGGTTCGTGCCCGCTGGCGTTCGTCGCTCTACCTTCGCGTGGTCGCGACCACGCTGGCGCTGTCGATGCTCGTGGTTGTCGTGCTCGGACAGATCTTGATCGGGCGCATCACGTCGGGGCTGCTGGATGCCAAGCAGCGTTCGTCGCTGGTCGAGGCGCAGGCCGGACTCAACCAGGCCCAGGCGCTGATCACGGCATCAGGTGAGGACAACTCCGAGAAGAACCAGAGCCTGGTGCAGCAGGTGGCCGTCGAGCTTGCACGCGGCGGACAGGGGACCCCTCGGCTCTACGACGTGCTCCTCCTGAGCTCGTCCACGTCGCTTCTTCAACGCGGATCGAGCACGGTGACGGAGGAGAGCGTCCCCGAAGACCTCCGGAACGCCGTGCAGAACGAGGGCATCCAGGCCTCGACCTTCACCGAGATCAGCTACAGCGATGGCCGGCCGCCGGTCCCCGGATTCGCCGTCGGAGCACCTTTGACGGTGCCGGGGATCGGTACGGCCGAGCTGTATTACCTCTTTCCGCTCAGCCAAGAGCAGCAGACCCTCGACCTCGTCCGTCGCACGCTCCTTTTTGCCGGCCTGGTGCTTGTGCTGCTGCTGGGCTGGATCTCGTGGTTCGTGACCCGGCAAGTCGTCGACCCGGTGCGGTATGCAGCCGCGATCGCGGAGGAGTTCTCGGCAGGCAACCTGTCCGAGCGCATGAAGGTGCGCGGCGAGGACGACCTGGCTCGACTGGCCCGCTCGTTCAACGACATGGCCGCCAGCCTCGAGCTGAAGATCGGTCAGCTGGAGGACCTGTCACGGGTGCAACGCCGGTTCGTCTCCGACGTGTCGCATGAGCTGAGGACGCCGCTCACAACGGTTCGGATGGCAGCCGACGTGCTGCACGAGTCACGTGACCAGTTCGACGCGGCAACGGCTCGCTCGGCCGAGCTGCTGCAGAACCAGCTGGACAGGTTCGAGGCACTGCTGGCCGACCTGCTCGAGATCTCGCGTTTCGATGCCGGTGCCGCCACGCTGGATGCGGTGCAAGGGGATCTGGGTGAGGCGGTCTCGTCGGTGGTCGAGGCGCTGCGGCCCCTCGCCGAGCCGAGCGGCACGCAGGTGACGGTCCACCCCGCGGACGATCCCGCGACAGCGGAGTACGACCCGCGTCGGGTCGACCGCATCCTGCGCAACCTGTTGGCGAACGCCATCGAGCACAGTGACGGAAACCCGATCGACATCGTCGTCGGGCTCTCCGACGAGGCGGTGGCGATCGTGGTGCGTGACCACGGCACCGGGCTGCGGCCGGGTGAGTCGTCGCTGGTGTTCAACCGCTTCTGGCGAGCCGATCCGTCGCGAGTGCGCTCGATCGGGGGAACGGGTCTGGGTCTGCCGATCGCCCTCGAGGACGCCCGTCTGCACGGTGGATGGCTGCAGGCCTGGGGAGCCCCCGGTGACGGCGCGTGTTTCCGCCTGACGCTGCCACGTGCGCTCGGCACCGATATCACGACGTCGCCGCTGCCGTTGGAGCCCCCCGATGCCAGCACCGGACGGCTCATGCCTCTCTCGGTCGGCGCGGTGGCCGCGTCACGAGGGTCGAGCAGTGAAGGAGCCGACGGTGAGTAGGCGGCTGCTGGTGGCACTCGTGATCGGTTCCCTGGCCCTTGCGGCCTGCTCGGAGATCCCCACCAGCGGTCCGGTCGTCCGGGGCGATGAGGTGCGTGCGGCCCTCGACGAGCCAGCGGTTCGTGTGCTTCCGCGTGACCCGGTGGTGGGCCAGTCACCGGAGGAGGTCGTCGCCGGGTTCCTCGACGCGTCGGCCAGTTTCGAGAACGACCACGAGGTCGCCCGTCGTTTCCTTTCGCCGGGCGCAGCCGAGGGGTGGAACGCCGAGGCAGGGGTGACCGTCATCGACGACAACCCCGCCTATCGGCTGCGGCGGGTGCGAGGGGGTGTGCAGCTGATCGCCCAGCAGGTGGCGCGAATCGGAGCCGATGGTGCGTACCTTCCGCGCGGCGAGCTGGCTATCGAGCGGACGTTCGAGCTGGACCGCGTCGGCGACTCATGGCGGATTACCGATCTGCCGCAAGGATTGATCCTTGACCGGATCGAGACGTCGTTGGCATTCCGGGCCTTCGAGATCTTCTTCATGAATCCCCAGCAGACCCTTCTGGTTCCCGACCCGGTCTACCTCCCGCTCGACCAGACCGGAAGCGCGACCAGCATCGTGAAGTCGTTGCTGGACGGGCCAACGCGCTGGCTCAGTCCGGCGGTGGAGTCGTTGGTCCCGGCGGGCACCACGTTGGTGGTCGACTCGGTGCCGGTCGACAACGGCGTGGCCCGGGTCGACCTGTCTGCGGAGTTCCTCGACTCCGATGTCGGTGAGCGGGAGCAGGCCGCAGCTCAGATCACGATGACGCTGCTGGGGCTGACATCGACGGTCACCGGCGTCGCCATCAGCGTCGAGGGGTCACCACTACAGCTTCCCGACGCCCCCACGGTCATGACCCGAGACACCTGGGAGACGTACGACTCCGACGCCCTCGCACCGGCACTGGGTGGGCTCTTCGTCCGCGGAGGGGTGGTGCGACGCCTGACCGATGACGGCAGTGTCCCGGTTCAGGGGCTGTTGGGCACCGGGCAGCTCTCGGTCGACGAGCCGTCGCAGTCGTGGGACGGCGGCACCGTGACCGCACTCGATGACAACAAGCGGACCCTCCTGGTCACGCGCCCCTTCGTCTCGGCCCGACTGCGAACACGGGTGACGGGCGACCGGCTGCTACCGGCGTCAATTGACGCGCAGGACCGGATCTGGGCAGTGGACGTCGGGCGCCCTACGCCGCGCATCCGGGTGCTCGACAACGAGGGTGCATGGAAGCCGGTATCAGTGCGAGGGCTTCGAGGCCGTCTGGCGACCTTCCGGGTCTCCGTCGACGGCACCCGCGTTGCGGTCGTGACCGAGCCACCACGAGGGTCCCGACGGGGAGGGGAGCTGCTCTTCGGTCGAGTGGTCAACCGCGCTGACGGGCTTCAGGTCGAGGCCTTCCGTCGGGTGGAACGAACCCTGGTCGAGGTGCGCGACGCATCGTGGGTCGATGCCAGCTCACTCGTCGTCATCGGCGGGACGGTGGGGTCGGTGCTAGAGCCCACCCTGGTCAATGTCAACCGGAGCGTGACATCGCTGTCCGGGGCACCGGCGGTCGGCATCAGAAGCGTGACTGCCGCGCCCGGTCTGCCCCTGCTCGCAGACACTCCGAGCGACGGGGTGTGGGCCGAGTCCGGAACGGCGTGGGTCTTCCTGGTCGCTGGTCGTGACCCGGCGTACCCAGGCTGAGTCGGTCGACCCTTTTCCACAGCTGGCTGCTCCCTGCCCGTCGCGGGGAGCGGTATGAAACATCGTGGGGTGGTGCAGCTCGCGAACTCGCTCTGGGATCTGGCGGTCGGTCGACGGTGCCTCACGTGCGACCGGGTGGGACCGCCGTGGTGCGATCGCTGTCTTCGGTCGGTGGTCGACATCCACACACGCCAGACTCCCGGTGGAGCCCGTGTCGTGGCGGCAGCGCGCTACTCCGGGTCGGTGCGGACAGCGGTCGTCGCGTACAAGGAGCACGGTCATCTGGCGCTGGCGGTCCCTCTGGGGCGGCTGCTCGCCGGAGCGTTGGCCCCGGGGAGACCGTCCGCCTTCGGTGCACGCACGGCGATCGTGCCCATTCCCTCCACGCGAGCAGCGACGAGGATGCGTGGCAACGACCACGCTTGCCGGCTCGCTCGCCAGGCCGGGGCCTTGTCAGGAGTGTCGGCAGTGAAGGCTCTTCGATGGGCCAGCCCGATCAGTGACCAGGCAGGGCTCTCGGCCTCGGAGCGGAGGCTCAACGTCGCCGGTGCCATGGTGGCGAAGCCGCCGAGGGCGACGAGCTCGGTCGCGCTGGTCGTCGACGACATCATGACCACCGGTGCCACTCTCGACGAGGGCACTCGTGCCCTCACCTCGGCCGGGTGGGTGGTCGCGAGCGTCAGTGTCGTGGCCGGCGTCGATGACCGAAGGGCCCTCGCCCCACGCGACCCCCTCCGATAGCGTGAGGGGAAGAACCGAGGTGCTCTGCACCGACGTCACTCTGGTCTAGGGATGGGTTCAGAGAGCCCACCCACGTGAAGGGGCGGAACATGGAGATCGTCGTTCGGGGACGCCACATCGAGGTCTCGGACCGATTCCGCGAGCACGTTGCGCAGAAGCTGTCGAAGATCGAGCGGTATGACGGCAAGTGTCACCGTGTCGATGTTGAGGTGTCGCAGGAGTCGAACCCACGGTTGGCCGACCAGGCCCTACGGGTCGAGATCACCTGTCACGGCAAGGGACCGGTGATCAGGGCCGAGGCGGCTGCCGATGAGAAGTATGCGGCGCTCGACATTGCCTACGGGCGACTGGTCGAACGTCTGCGCCGCGCTGCTGACCGGCGACACGACCATCACCGGAGCCAGGGCCGCGCGTTCGCTGAGCGGATGCATGCGGAGGCGGTCACCGAGGTGCCGGCGCCGGCCGATGGCAGTGACGGTGACCACGACGCTGTTCTTGGGCCCCTCGTCGTCCGCGAGAAGACCCACCGCGCACCCGAGATGACCCTCGACCAAGCGCTCTACGAGATGGAACTGGTCGGGCACGACTTCTTCCTCTTCCAGGACGCGGGGTCCGGAACCCCGAGCGTCGTGTACCGGCGCAAGGGGTACGACTACGGCGTCCTTCACCTCGAGATCGATGACGCGGCGGTCATCGGCGCGGGGGCGACTGCCTCGTAGTTCTGACTCCCAGGGCGGCATTAGGCCCGCCTCGAGTGCGACGGGCGGCGGATGCGCTAGCCCAGGCCGGTACATGTCCTGGTTCCAATGGGTGGTGGACTAGGCCGAATGGGTGACCCGAACGGGGCATTCCGTGCCATCATGGCCGGGTGACCGCGGACATCACGGGGGAGACCCCGCGCCCTGCTCGAGGCAGCGACCCCATTCGGGTCCTTGTCGTCGATGACCATGCGCTCTTTCGCCGAGGGCTTGAGATGGTTCTCGCGCAGGAGTCAGACATCGAGGTGATCGGGGAGGCAGGCGACGCCGTCGCCGCCGTCGACCGCGCGTCCGAGCTGCTGCCTGACGTCGTCCTGCTCGATGTCCGCATGCCCAAGGGTTCAGGCATCGAGGCGTGTGTGGCGATCAAGGAGGTCGTCCCCAGCGCCCGCATCATCATGCTGACCATCAGCGACGAAGAGGCCGACCTCTACGAGGCGATCAAGGCTGGGGCCACTGGCTACCTGCTGAAGGAGATCTCGATCGACGAGGTCGCCAGTGCGGTTCGCGCGGTGTACGACGGGCAGTCGCTGATCAGCCCTGCCATGGCCAGCAAGCTGCTCACGGAGTTCGCGTTGATGGCCAAGCGGTCGAACGAACGCAGCCAGCAGGTGCCGACGCCTCGGCTGACCGAGCGTGAGCTCGAGGTCCTCAAACTGGTCGCGCGCGGGCTCAACAACCGCGACATCGCCAAAGAGCTCTTTATCTCCGAGAACACCGTCAAGAACCACATCCGCAACATCCTGGAGAAGCTCCAGCTGCACTCGCGCATGGAAGCCGTTGTCTATGCGGTGCGCGAGAAGCTGCTCGAGATCACCTGAGGTCTAGATCACCTGACGAAGGCCAGGCTCGTGGGGTCTGTCGCCGGGCGCCACTACGCTCGCGGCCATGCCGCGCCCCCGGGAGTCATTCACGAACGCCCAGGCGCGCCGCGTTGCGCTTGCGGCCCAAGGTTTCACCGACTCCTTACCGCGCGGCACCCCGGATCGTCGCACCTTGCGACGTGTTCTCGGGCGCACGGGGCTCTTCCAGATCGACTCGGTCAACGTGCTCGCGCGTGCGCACTATCTGCCGATGTTCAGTCGGATCGGTCCCTACCCGACCTCGCTCCTCGAGAAGGCGGCCTACCGTTCACCACGCATGCTCTTCGAGTACTGGGGACACGAAGCCAGCTTGCTGCCCGTCGCGCTGCAGCCTCTGCTCCGGTGGCGCATGGATGATGCCGAGAAGCACGCCTGGGGAGGCATGAGAGCGGTTGCGGCTGAACGGCCCAAGCTGCTTCCCGGGCTGCTGGCCGACATTGCGGCCGATGGCCCGCTCACGGCGGCCGAGCTCGCCGCTCGACACGATCGGGACCAACCCCGACGCACCGGTCCGTGGTGGGACTGGTCCGACGTCAAGAAGGCCCTGGAGTTCCTCTTCTGGGCCGGCGAGATCACCACTGCCGAGCGTCGTGGTTTCGAGCGTGCCTACGACGTTCCTGACCGGGTGCTGCCGGGCGAGGTCCTGGCGGCCGCCACCCCGGATCGCGCGGACGCACAGCGCGAGCTGCTCCGTCGATCCATTCGGTCGCTGGGCATCGCGACAGCCCGCGATCTGCGCGACTACTACCGGCTACCTGCGGCTGACTGCAGGGCGCGAATTCCTGAGCTGGTCGAGGCGGGCGATCTGCTGCCGGTCACGGTCGAGGGATGGAACAACCAGGCCTTCGTAGATCCCGGTGCCGCCTATCCGCGCCGCATCTCGCGGGCCGCCCTGCTGTCGCCCTTCGACCCGGTGGTCTGGGAGCGTGACCGTACCGAGCGGCTCTTCGGCTTCCGGTACCGGATCGAGATCTACGTCCCTGCGCCCAAGCGAGTGCACGGCTACTACGTCCTGCCGTTCCTCCTGAACGAGGCATTGGTGGCGCGGGTTGACCTCAAAGCCGATCGGCAGGGGGGTGTCCTGCTGGTCCAGAGTGCCTGGCGTGAGCCCGATGCTCCCGCAGAGACCGCCGAGCGCCTGGCTGATGAGCTCGGTCGCATGGCGCAGTGGCTGGGGCTCGACGGCGTGATTGTGCGTCCTGCCGGTGATCTCGCCTTCGACCTCGGAGAGGCCATCACTGCACCGGTGGGTCAGTAGCCAGACGAGCGTGCATGTGTAGGTCTCGGCGTACCCCGTCGCGCACGAAGACGCTTCGGACCGTCCCCTCTGCGAGGTATCCGCATCGTTCAGCCAACATGCACGATCGCATGTTCGGCGGTTCGTGACGGATCATTAGACGCGCTAGGCCGAGTGACCCGAAGGCGTGGTACTCGACAGCCCCCACGGCGGCCGAAGCGATGCCGCGTCCGCGGTTCGCCGGGAGCAGCCAGTAGCCAACTTCTGCGATCCCCGCTGTTGTGTCGATGTCGGCGAGGCTCACTCGGCCCATGACCTCGTCCTTCCGCGTGATGGCCCAGTCGAGCCGGTCGGATGCGGTGCGACCCTCGATCCACTGTGCTGCCCGCATCGGGGTCGTGCCCGAGCCGACGGTGGAGTATTGGGAGATATCCGGATCGTGGGCAGCCCGCAGCACCGCATCGATATCGAGAGTGGTGTTGCGCCACCCGCGCAGCACAAAACCCTCACCTTCCAACTCAGTCAAGCTCAACTGTGGGACCTGCAGGATGGGAAGGGACGGCATGAAAGGA
>JAHEKZ010000049.1 GCA_024644435.1 Actinomycetes bacterium
AACCCACCCAGCCGGGCGTCGACTTCGGTTCGTCCACCGGGTCGACGTGGGCGGTCATGTTCGGGATCGCACTCGCGGTCGTCCTCGTCGTCGTCGGCGTCATAGCCCTGTTGGGGCGCCGTGAGCGTCGCCGCTCCTGAGCTCAGACGTTGCCAGAGGCCAGCACGGCGCGGGCGGCGTCGCGTCCTGAGATCAGGGCACCTTCGAACCAGCCGGAATGCTCGGCCGCGATGTCGGACGTCGCGAACACCAAACGTCCGGTCGGCGCCCATGCTTCGGCGGTAAGCAGGTGCGACTGCCCGGCCGGCGCGGTGACCCAGGTACCGAGGCTGGCGGCGTCGCTGATCCAGTCGTGCGTGGTGTGCTCGAGCAGCTCGGCGTCCGGGAAGAAGTGACGCAGCGCTCGCTCGAGGTGCGCGCTGTCGTCCGGGTCGAAACCGTCCGCCGGCCACCCGAAGCCGATGGTGAGACCGCGGTCGTCGGTGGCCCGGTCGCCGTAGAGCCAGTTCAGGCCGGCGCCCTTGCCGAACGCCAGTGCGTGCTCGGGGACGCCGCGGGTGAGCATCCACACCTTGAAGGCCCTACCGGCGTTGCCGCCGAACGCGTCCTCGAGGCGGTCGTCGAGCGATGGCGTGAACCGGATGTCGGACAGCGTGTTGATGGGCACAGCCATGATGACGGCGGACGCGGTGAACGCGGCATGTGTGGCGCGGACGCTGACCGTCTGCTCGTCGTGGAACACCTGCGACACCGGCTGCCCCAGCTGCATGTCGATGCCGTCAGTGGCGGCCAGCGCCTCCGCCAGTGCCGACCACCCAGACTCGGGGGCGTAGCGCAGATAGCTGATGTCGCCGATCGGTCCCTCGGAAGCGATCGCGTAGAGCAGGGCGTCGACGCCACCGACGGCTGGGTCGCAGCCCCCGGTGATGGACCACCACCCGTGCACGATGTCGCGCACGGCGGCCGTGGCGTCCATGGCGGTGAGGTAGTCGTCGAGTGACAGGGCGAACCTCGGATCGTCGGCGCCGGCCGCCATGGCCTCGGCGTCGCGGGTGATGGCGTCCATCGCAGCGACGCTGGCGGTGTCGTCGGCGGGGAACGGGGCGTCGAGCCGGAGCGCGCCGTCGGAGTACCACCGTGTCGAGCTGGCCGGGGCGACCTCGTTGACCCCGATGCCGTAGCGCCCGAGCTCTTCGCGGGCCAGGTGCTGCTGGTCGGTGAACCAGCCTCCACCGACCTCGATCTGTAGATCGGTGTCGGGGAACGTCGACGTCCATCCGCGTCCACCCACCCGGTCACGCGCCTCGAGGACGAGCACCCGGCGTCCGGCGTCGGCGAGGTCGCGAGCGGCGCGGAGCCCGGCGAGGCCGGCACCGATCACGATCACGTCGTGCTGGGGACTCACAGTCATAAACGCTCCTTGAGGTGGACTTCGAGGCTATGGGTGCCCAAATGCCGAATGCAAGGAGCGTTCCGCGTCACTCAGGTGTGCACTCGGCGGGCGAAAGCGTCACTCAGGTGTGCACTCGGCGGGCGTGGGTGAGGCCGCGCACCAGGACCCACGTCGACAGGAGGCTGATCGTGGTGATCAGACCGATCGGGGCCAGCAGCTGCCAGGCGGCATCGCGGCCGCGTACGTCGGCGACGACCACCGTCGTCATGATCGGGAGCCCGGTCAGGGCCATGAACACCAGCATCGCTGGTGCAGCGGCGTAGCCGAGGGGACGCCGCTGCCACAGTGAGCCCCCCACGATTGCGGCGGCGGGAAGGAAGAACGCCAGATCGAGGACGTGCACCGGGTTGGTCGGCAGGTTGACGTCGGTCGCGGCCACCGGCGCGGTGCCGTCAACGAGTGCGGGAACGATGTCAGAGAGCCACAGGGCGCCGAAGACGGCGACGAGCAGCATCAGGAAGCCGGCCGCGAACCGCTCCTTGCGGAAGTCCAGGGCGTTGGCGACGCCATGGGCGTCCAGGCTCGTTGCCCCACCGATGAGGGCGAAGACCGACGCCCCGAGCACGGCCACCCACAGGAGGAAGAGCGGGCCGAACTGGATCGAGAAGGCGTAGATCGCGTAGTTGTAGACGGTGAACGTGATGAACCCGAGCCAGACCAGGTAGGACGCCAACGACCCACGCAGCGCTCGCCAGGCGAAGAACGCCATGAGCGGCGCGACCACCGCGAGATTCACGATGTCTTGGGCGACGGCCTGGTCGATGAACGGCTCGGTCTCGGCCCCGTAGAACCGGTCGACGTCGAGCAGCGCGATCACACTGCCGATGGCCGCCAGCGCCGCAGCGGCGAGGGAGAGGCGAAGCCACGGTGCGGGGTCCTTGTGCATGACGCCGCTCAGGCTGGTCAGCGGTGGCTCTTCGATGAGCACCAACTCGGCGTTGATGTGCACGGGCGCGTGGTGGGTGGCCGTCATATGGCCATGATGAGTCCGCTGCTCCGGGCTCGGTAGGGGCGTTGGTCCGGCTCTTGGCGGCTGCTCCAGGCCGCTAGCGGATCCCGGTGTCGAGCATGAGCTCGGCCTCGACCAGGTCACCGGTATCCAAGGTGAACGTCTCGACATCCTGCGACGGCAGGCCTTCAGTCGACGTGGCACGCACTTCGACCGTGCCCACGGGAGCAGCCAGCTCGAAGCGGCCATCGGCGTCCGTCGTGGAGGAGGTGACGACCTCGCCGTCCACCAGCACCTCGACCAGTGCCCCCACGGCGGGGGCCGGCGGGCACGGCGAGTCGAGGGTCTCGACCGGGCAGGTCGGGCCCTGCTGCACCAGACCGGTGATCGTGGCCTCGAGGTCCGGGGTCCCCGTCCCGCAGCCGCTCAGCACGGCCAGCACTACGGCGGCGGCGAACGCTAGGCGGTATCCCCTCATTGCCGTTGGACGCCGCCGGGTCATCGGTCGTTCCCGCCGGTGTGGATGCCGGCCAGACGCGAGGCCAGCCGCACCACGTCAGGCAGCAGGCGAAGTGCATCGGCGGCCGACGCGTCGTCGGGTCGGTTGGCCCAGAGCAGCGCTGCAAGTGCCAGTCAGACCAGGGCCAGCCCGGCAACGAGAGCGATCACGATGTCCCAGGGGATGAAGACAGTCTCTCGTGCCGTGCGCGGACACTCGCGACTTCTCCCACCGTGCCGCGCGCCATCCCCCTACGGTGGAGCCATGATTCGATTCCTGATACGCCTGGCGATCTTCCTGGCATCAGCCGCCATCGGTCTGCTGGTGGCCAAGGCGGTCCTCGATGGCATGAGCATCGATGCGACTTCGTTCATCACCGTGGTGGTCATCTTTGCGGTGCTGCAGTCGATCCTGTCGCCGTTCTTCGCGAAGGTGACCGCGAGGAACGCGCCCGCGCTGTTGGGTGCCACAGGGCTGATCTCGACGTTCGTCGCACTCCTGGTGGCAGACCTGATCAGCGATGGCCTCACGATCGACGGTGTCGACACGTGGGTGTTCGCCACGCTGATCGTGTGGATCACCACGATGCTCGCCACCCTGCTGCTGCCCATCATCTTGGTGAAGATGGGCGTCGAGAACGCACGCGAGCGGCGCAACGACTGACGCGGGACTCCGCGGCCTGCAGCTGCACGCGACATGATGGTGCGGTGAGCCTCGTGACGCCTGAGTGGGACGTCGTAGTGCTGACCGGTGGCGGCAGCCGTCGGATGGGACGCGACAAGGCCACGCTCGACATCGCGGGCAGCACCCTTCTCGATCGCACGTTGAGCGGCGTCCCGGCACACATTCGGGTGGTCGTCTCGGGACCACCTGTAGCCACGGCGCGGCACGGCGTCCACTTCGTGCAGGAGGATCCGCCCGGCTCAGGGCCGGTGGCCGGTCTCGACGCGGCGCTCGCTGCCGTTGCCGCGCCTGTGGTGCTCGTCCTGGCCGCCGACCTGCCGATGGTGGGCGTGCTGCCGCAACAGCTGGTTGCCGAGCTTGCTTCGCGTTCTGACGGGAGGGCTGACGCGCCGGAGGCGGTGCTGGCCGAAGACGCGTCCGGCCGCCCGCAACAGCTGTGCGCCGCCTACCGATCCGATGCCTTGCGCCGCGCCATTGCAGACAACGGCCCCGCGACAGGTGCGGCCATCCGCAGCGTCATCGCGCGGCTGCGGACGTCGACATTGGGCACAGTGGGCACGGCGGCGATCGGCGCGACCGTAGGCGTCGACCCGACGTGGGACATTGACACACCAGAAGACCTGCAGCGGCTCGTTGAGCTGCTCGAGGAGAAGCACGCCGACGATTGAGGAGCACGTGATGGATGAGTTCGTGAAGGCTCTGACCAGTGCGCTCGAGCTGCCGTCCGCGGTAGACACCGACACCATGCTCGACGTCGCGCGTGATGTCGCGCACAACGTCGAGCGACGAGCGGCCCCCGTGACGACCTACTTGGTGGGCGTTGCCGTCGGCGGCGGCATGGAGCCTGCCGTTGCGGTCGAGCGGGTGCGCGACCTGGTGCAGGGCTGGTCGGCAGGAACCTGACCTCGGGTCAGGCGAAGTGGGCGAGCGCGAACGCCTCGTACGGGTTCGGCGTCGTGCCGTCACGGGTGAGTGCGTAGCGGACGTCGTCCCACGTGGGGCCGGCAGCCGACGCGAGAGCGGCGATGGCGTCGTCGATGCCGCTGGGTGTGGTGAGCACCAGGACGTCGTCGTGCTCGACGGCGTGGACCTCTCCGTGGCGCAGTGTGGTGACGGCGTCGTGCGGGCCCAACGGTGGGCCAGGTGTCGCGGCCACGATCCGCGTCAACGACCCCTGTGCGCTCATGACGATGGGCGTCGGCCCCCCGCGGTGCAGCACCGTGAACCCGTGCGCCTGAGCGTCGACGAGCGTGGCCATGACGCTGGGACAACTCCAGCTGCTGATCGCCTCGTCGAGGAGCACGGCGATGGCGCCCAGAGGGGTGCCGCGCGCGGCGAGCGAACTGAACAACTCGTGCAGTTCGTCGGAATGCTCGCCGGCGTCTTCGGCCACCAGGATCAGGGCGTCATCGCCGTGCACCACGGCCGAGGCGACCGAGTCGTCGCCCGCGAGGCAGTGAACTGCCGGGGCGCGGGATGTTGCGTCTGGAAGAACGAGGGCTGCGCTGGTCATGCGGCTTCCGGAACCGTGTCGCTGACCTGCAGGACGTGGTCGAGGCCGCTCTTGCCGAGCAACGCTCGCGTGGCCGGGCTGGGCCGGGCCACGATCAGCTCTGCGCCGCGCTGACTCAGGCGTCCGTGGGCCCAGAGCAAGAGGCCGAGCAGGTCGGAGTCAATCCGGTCGACGGCGCTGAGATCGAGGACGAGTGAGCGGCAGGCTGAGCGAGTGGCCTCGCCAAAGGTCTCGACCAGGTTCACGAAGTGGTCGGTGCTGGCAGCGCCGACGGTGAGGACGATGGTTTCCCGGCCGGTCGCGGAGAGGCTGGGCGCAGAGGAAGCGGTGGGGCTGGCGAAGCTTGCGGTGCTCGTCATGGTGACCTCCTCGTGCACTGGACCACATCCGGTAAGGACGGGCTGCTCCCATGGTGCGGCTCGAAGGTGTCAGTGGGTCGTCAGCGATGTGACAGTTCCTTGACAACTTCGGACGGGCCCAGACGGGTGACCCGGCCAGCGGCCCGACCCCCCAGAATGGGGGCCATGGCCGTGAAGACCCTCCTCGTCGAAGATGACGACCGCATCAGGGCAGCGCTGCGCCTGGCGCTCCGCGAAGAGGGCTTCGACGTGGTCGAGGCGTGCGACGTGGCTGAGGGCCTGGCCGCCTACGAGCGCGACCAGCCCGACGTGCTGCTGGTGGACGTCATGCTGGGCAACTCCGACGGGCGCGACCTGATCCGTCAGGTGCGCACGCACAGCCAGGTGCCGATCATCATCACCAGCGCTAGGGGCGACACCACGGACGTCGTGGCCGGCCTCGAGGCGGGCGCCGACGACTACATCGTCAAGCCGATCGTCGTCAAAGAGCTGGCAGCCCGGATCCGCGCCGTGCGACGTCGTGAGGCCGCTCCGCTCCAGGGCGAGCCGGCAACCGACGTCGTGGTGCTGAGCCCCGGTCCCGAAGGGCTCACCTTCAGCGTCGGTGGGGGGTGGCTGCGTCGCGGCTCCGACGAGGTGCCGCTGACCGCCATGGAGTTCCGGCTGCTCGTCGAGCTCTCGCAACACCTGGGGCAGATGCTCAGCAGACCGCAGCTGCTCGAGCGGGTGTGGGGGTACCGGTCGTCCAACGATGACCGGCTGGTCGACGTCACGGTGCGACGCCTGCGCGTCAAGCTCGAGCGGGACGCCTCGCAGCCCCAGCACCTGGTCACCGTGCGTGGTCTGGGGTATCGGCTGCAGGCCACGACGTGAGAACCCTCGGGCTCCGGGGACGCGTCATCCTCGGGTTCGCCGCGGGGGCCCTGCTGCTCTCGATGATGCTCACAGTCGTGACCGACGTGGTGAGTGCCCGCTACCTCGTCGACCAGCGCGAGCGGGCGGCCAGCCGGCAGGCCGTGGTCAACGGGCTCTTCGTCGAGAGCCGACTGACCAAGGATGGTGCCGATCCGGCTGGGGCGCTGGGTGCTGTGCGGCTGGGCACCGGCGCGGACGCGATCCTGCTCGGCCCGAGTGGTGAGGCCAGCACCGCGATCGGGTTGAGCGAGAGCGACCTGCCGCCCGACCTGGTCACCGCCACCGAGGCGGGTCAGCCCAGCTCTCAGATCTACCGGTCAGGCGGGTCGCCGCTCGTGGCTGTGGGTGTTCCGCTCGGCGATGACTACGCGTACTTCGAGGTCACTGAGCTCGACAGCCTCCAGGACACCTTGCGGACGATCATCTGGGCCGGCATGGCCGCAGCCCTGCTGACGTCGCTGCTCGGGGCGGCGCTGGGCTGGTGGGCTGCCAGCCGCGTCCTGCGTCCGATCAACGAGGTGGCACTGGCCGCCGCCAAGCTCGCCAGCGGCGACCTCGACGCACGCGCTCCCACCACCACCGACCCCGACCTCACCGCGATCTCGAGCTCGTTCAACGCCATGGCCGACACCCTGGCGGGGCGCATCCAGCGCGACGCGCAGTTCGCTGCTGACGTGAGCCACGAGCTACGCAGTCCGTTGACGACGATGGCCGCGAGCGCCTCGGTGCTCGAGTCGAGACGCGCCGAGCTGCCCGAGGTGGCCCAGGAGGCGGTCGACCTGCTGGTCGTCGACGTCTCGCGCTTCGCCGAGCTGCTGGAGGACCTGCTCGACCTCGCCCGCGACCACGAACCGTTCGACCCGACCGCGCAGCCGGTCATCGACCTTGCCGACATCGCGTCCGTCGCCGTGGCCGGGCGCCCCGACGTCCTGGTGCGACGCGGCGACACCCGCGTGCGCGCTGACGCCCGACGCATCGGGCGCGTCGTCGACAACCTGGTGCAGAACGCCGACCGTCACGGAGGGGGCGTCGAGAACGTGACCGTCGAACAGGTCGGCAGCGACGTGCGGCTCGCCGTGTCGGACTCGGGCCCGGGAGTACCGCCGGAGGATCGCGAGGCGGTGTTCGACCGCTTCTCGCGGGGCACCTCGACGCCGAGTCGTGCCGCGAACACGGGAACAGGGCTCGGGCTCGCCCTGGTGCGCGACCACGTGCTCGCGCACGGAGGTGCCTGCTGGTACGAGGACGCAGACTCTGGTGGGGCGTGTTTCGTCGTCGAGATCCCGGGGGCCGAGTCATGAGGCAGTGGCGAGGGTCGGCGTCCGCCGGCATCGGTGCGGTGGCGCTGGCGGCCAGCCTGGCTCTGCTGGCGGGGTGTGGCGTTCCGGTGGGCGACGGACCGCGTCCGGTCGACTCCGACATTGCTCAGCTGCTCGTGCCTGAGCCGACGCCGACGGCGACGGCGACCGCCGAGCAAGTGAAGCTGACGGTGACGTGGGTACGCGGGGACTCACTGGCGCGCACGCAACGGGTGGGCGTCGCCGAGACACGACAGGAGCGGCTCGATGTCGCGCTCGGTGAGCTGCTGCGGGGGCCACGTCCGGCCGAGCAGATCAAGGGGTTCACCACCCTGCTGCCGCCCGACGTGCAGGTGGCGGGCGAGGTGCAGCGCCGCCGCGTCCTCATCGAGCTGACGGTCGACACCGGCATCGAGCCGGTGGGCCTGCCGCTGGCAGTCGGGCAGATTGCCGTCACCGCCCTGGCGGTTCCGCGGGTGCGGACGGTGGTGTTCTCGGTCGACGGCGTCCGCACATCGGTGCCGCTGCCGGGTGGCCGGGGCGACGCCAGTGTCGTGCGGCTGAGCGACTACCGAACGGTGCTCGCCAGCTGACTGCTCGCGTCACCCAGGTGTGCACTCGGCGCGGAATTACGTCACCCAGGTGTGCACTCGGCGGGCTGTGGGGTCAGCCGTCGGCGCGGGGGTCGGTTCCTGTGTTGAAGCCGGTCGCTGACACCTGGATGGCGTGCGCCTGACCGACCCGGTAGTTGCGGGCAGGCAGCACGTTACGCGGGCCTGGGTAGGCCTCCGACTCGCGCAGTACGTCCGCGTCCATGTCCGACTCGATGTGCAGCATGTCGTCCGGATCACCTTCATCCCACGCACCAACGACGAAGCGCGGGTTGGCCACCGCATCGTGCGCGGTCGAGCCGGCCATCAGGTGCGAGAACACCTGCGTCAGGATCTGCGGCTGCACATGACCACCCATCGTCCCGACCACGAGCCGGTCGGCGTCGGGAGTGTCGACCGACTCCGCCAGGACGGGCGACAGCGTGTGCAGGGGCCGCTTGCCCGGCGCCAGCACGTTCGGCGACGCGGGGTCGAGGACGAAGCACGCGCCGCGGTCGTGCATCAGGATGCCCGTGCTGGGCTCGAGGACCAGCGACCCGAAGCCGTGAAAGAGGCTCTGGATGAGCGAGACGCTGCGCCCTTCGTCGTCGGCAGCGACCACGGCCACGGTGTCGCCGTCGGGGTGCACGCTCGCCCCGGCAACCGGATGGCCACTGCCGGGGCCGAGCGCGATGACGTCGGACGCCAGCTGCTGAAGCGCTTGGGGCGTCAAGAGCTCGTCGACCGGCTGTGTCATGAACCGCGGATCGGCCAGCACCGCGTCCCGCTCGTGGGAGAGCCGCAGGAACGCCCGAGCCAGCTGACCGGCGGGTAGGCGTCGGTGAAGGGGCTCGCCCGGACGGGCCGCGTCCGCTCCGATCAGGTCGAGCATGCCCAGCAGCCGCAGCACGAGGTAGGCCTGCGAGCTCGGACGCCCGGCCAGCACGCGCCACCCATCGACCGTCACCGCCAGCGGCTCGGCCTCGTCGACCTGGAAGGCACGCAGGTCGTCGCGGGTCATCGGAACGCCGCGGTCGGCGAGCCCGGCGCACAGTGCTGCGCCTACCTCGCCGTCATACAGCGCTGTGGGGCCGTCGCTTGCGAGCGCAGCCAGGGTGCGCGCCAGGGCCGGATTGCGCAGGGCCTGGCCGGCTACCAGCGGCGTCCCGTCGGGGCAGATCAAGGCCGCAAGGTCGGGGAACCCGACCAGGGAAGGCACCAATTCAGCGATCGACTCGGCGAGCCCCGGTGACACGGGGACGCCGTCGGCTGCCGCTGACTGTGCGGGCGCGAGCAGCTCGCGCCAGGGCAGCGCGGCTCCGTGGGCGGCCAGCCGTGACCACCCGCCAACCGCACCAGGGACAGTGATGGGGATCGGGCCGTGGATCGGCATCTCGCGATGGGAGCGGCGGACGTCGTCGACGTCGGTCGCGAGCGGAGCGCTGCCGGATGCGTCGATGAACGTGGTGCGACCGTCCGGCCCTCTTACCAGGGCCAGCAGGTCGCCACCGACCCCACAGCTGGCCGGGTAGGCCACCGCCAGCATCGCTGCGGTGGCGAGCGCGGCATCGATGGCGTTGCCCCCGCGAGCGGCGGTCTGCAGACCGGTCTCGGTCGCCAGCTGCAGCGGGCTGGCCACGGTTACCTGGGTCATGTCGAGAGGGGAGTTCGGGCTGACGTCATCGGAGCAGCGTAGGGGTGCAGGAGGTGCCTCTCCAGGGGAGCGGTCAGGCGGTGACCGAGCGTCACCGAACGTCACTGCGACATCCGGGCGCACTTCGCGGTGTTCCGATGACATTTGCCCGGATTCGAGGCACCATGCACTTACCGGACTCACGACGGGGGCGAGCCGGGCTGCAGGTCCGATGGGGGGCGACGACGCCACCCTGAGTCGTCGTGAGGAGGCGTGGTGTCCGACCAGACCCCGGACTCACCGCGTCTCCGCCCGTCCGACCTTCCGGCGGTATCGCGGCTGGCCGCCGGCAACGCGTTGCGCAGCCGCCTCAAGAACACCGCTGGGCTCAATGGCATCGCCGGGGCCGCCGCCAGCTTTCTCTACGACTTCTTCGATGCTGACGATGCCTCGATCTCTTTGTTGAAGGGTGACTGGTTCCGCACCCTGGTGTCGGTTGGTGCGGATGCTCCCGGGGAGGTAACTCACCCGAACGGCGACACCTACCCGGTCTCCGAGTACCCGACGGTCACCCGGCTGCTGCGGTCCGGCAGCGGGTACGTCTCGTCGGTCGGCAACGACGGCGGCGTCCGCGAGAGCCAGCGGTTCCTGGCTGAGTACCGCATGACCACGTGCATGGGTGCACCCATCGGGTACCAAGGAGACGTGGTCGGGGAAGTCTTCGTCAGCCGGGTGCGTGGGCGGTCCCACTACACCGGGCGTGACCTGGCCGCACTGCTCGACCTGGCGCGACAGATCGGGTACCGCGTCGGACCGGCCGTCAAGGCGCAGGACGAGCGCGATCCGGCCTGGTGGCCCTCGGAGGCTTCGGCCGCCGAGCCGGATGCTGAGCCTGAACCACTAGCCTGACGCTGTCGTCGGATGAAGGAGCAGGATGCAGCGGTCGGGGGGTCTGTGGGCCACGGTGGGCATCGCGGCGCTCGCCCTGGTCGCGACAGCACTGGCCTACGCGGCACTGCAGAGCACGGCCCCCACGACACCCGCGCCGCTGGCGTCGGCGCTGACCAGCCCGCAGGACAGCAAACCGGTCAACGACCCAAAACCTGGCCCAAAGGTGTCAGATGCCATCCCCAGCGTCATTGAGCCACCGCTGTTGATGGTCAATGGCTCGCTCGCCTACCGGGGACGTACGGGGACCTGCCTCGGGGGCGCCGACCTCGAGCGCTCCACGAACGGTGGCCAGTCGTGGCGACCAGTCGAGGTCCCGGCGTCCGCGATCTTGGACCTACGCGCCACGGGCGCCAGCGCAGTGCAGGTTCTGGGTGCGGACGAGCGGTGTCGGACACGGCTCTGGACCTCCACGGACAAGGGCCGGACGTGGTCAGGTCCGACGAGTGCGCCAGCCACGTTCCTGCGGCTGCCGTTCACGACCTCTGAGATCGCGACCCCGAGCGGTGTGGTCAAGAGCCCCTGCCCAGACCGCAAGGTCGCCCCCCTGACGGTCGCGGACATCTCGGCGACCGCTGGCGTCGTCCTCTGCTTCGGCGGCGAGGTGCTCACCACGGCCGACGGCGGTGCCACCTGGTCGTCGATGACGCCCGTGGTCGGAGCCCAGGCGCTGGCGTTCGAAGGCCCCAGCCTCGGGTGGGTACTCGTACGCGATGGTGGCCGCTGCCCCGGGTACGAGGCACAGGTGACGCAGGATGGCGGGGCCACCTGGCAGCTGGGCGGATGCCTGGGGGAAGTCCCGAACAGTGACAAACGCGTGCTGCCGGCGTTGTCCTTCTCGACGCCGACCGATGGGATGGCCGGCCTCGAGGGCGAGACCTACGTGACACGTGACGGCGGCCAGGGTTGGCAGCTGGCCGGCTAGTCGTCGTCGGCTAGACCTCGACGATGAGAGTGCGGGGACCGTCGTTGATCAAGCTCACCTGCATGTCCGCACCGAACTGCCCCGTCTCGACCGTTGCGCCACGTTGGCGCAGTGCTGCAATGAAGGCCTCAACGAGTGGTTCGCTCACCGGACGCGGAGCGGCAGCCGACCACGAGGGGCGGCGGCCCTTGTTCAGCTCTGCATAGAGCGTGAACTGGCTGACGACCAGCAGCGGAGCGTCGACGTCGGACGCCGAGCGTTCGTCGTCCATGATGCGCAGCTGCCAGATCTTCTCGGCCAGCCGGTCGGCGTCCGCCGCGGTGTCGGAGTGCGTCACGCCCACGAGGACGACAATTCCGGGGCTGTCGAATCCACCGAGTCGTTCACCGTCGACGTGCACGGATGCTGACCTGGCGACCTGGACGACTGCGCGCATGGACGCCATCTTGCCGGTTCGGCCGTGGTGGCGTCCGATGATGCAGCACTTCTCGCTGCTAGGACGACGGAACCCGCTGCATCATCCGGTCTGGCTCGGCTCAGCCGAAGCGGCCGGAGATGTAGGCCTCGGTCGACTCGTTCTCGGGGGTTGTGAAGATCTTGGTGGTGGGGCCGTACTCGATCAGCTGTCCTGGTCGACCCACACCGGCGAGGTTGAAGAACGCCGTCGTCGCAGAGACGCGCGCAGCCTGCTGCATGTTGTGGGTGACGATGACGATCGTGTAGTCCTCCTTCAGCTCGTGAATGAGGTCTTCGATCGCCGTTGTCGAGATCGGGTCGAGCGCAGAGCAGGGCTCGTCCATCAGAAGCACCTGTGGTTGCACGGCGATGGCGCGCGCGATGCAGAGGCGCTGCTGCTGGCCACCGGACAGACTCGACCCCGGCTTGTCGAGGCGGTCCTTGACCTCAGTCCAGAGGTTTGCCCGACGCAGAGACCCTTCGACGATTTCGGCCGCCTCGGCCTTCTTCAGCTTGCGACTGTTGAGACGCATGCCGGCGATCACGTTCTCAGCGATGGACATTGTCGGGAACGGGTTCGGCCGCTGGAACACCATGCCGATCTGGCGGCGAACCTCTACCGGATCGACTTCAGGGTCGTACAGGTCGGCGCCGTCGATCAGGATCTTGCCTTCGACACGGGCGCCAGGGATCACCTCATGCATGCGGTTGAGCGACCGCAGGAACGTGGACTTGCCGCACCCGGATGGCCCGATGAAGGCGGTGACGGAACGAGCGGCGATCGGAATCGTGACATCTTCTACGGCGCAGAAGTCGCCGTAGAAGATGTTCAGATCGCTGACATCGATACTCTTGGCCATCGCTATGCCTTCGTCTTGGGTGAGAAGTAGTACGAGATGAGTCGTGCAACCAGATTGAGCGTCATAACGATCACCGTCAATACCAGCGCCGCGCCCCACGCCCGCTCGATGCCGAATTCCGGCGGAACTCCGGGGTTCTTGTATTGGCTGTAGATGAAGACCGGCAGCGTCATCATCCGGCCGTCGAACGGGTTGAAGTTCACCGAGTCAGTCGAACCGCAGATGATGAGGAGCGGGGCGGTCTCGCCGATGACGCGGGCGATGGCGATCGTGATGCCGGTGATGATGCCGGCGATCGCGGTGGGGAGCACGACCTTGATGATCGTGCGCCACTTCGGCACGCCCAGGGCGTAGGACGCCTCGCGCAGCTCGTTGGGGACGAGCTTCAGCATCTCTTCGGTGGATCGGACGACGAGCGGGATCATCAGCACCGACAACGCAACGGCGCCGCCGAAGCCCATCCGAACGCCCTCGCCGAAGAAGATGACAAAGAGCGCGTACGCGAAGAGGCCCGCGACGATCGAGGGGATGCCGGTCATGACGTCGACCAGGAACGTGATCCAGCGGGCCATACGCCCGTTGCCGTACTCGACCAGGTAGATGCCGGTCGCCAGGCCGATGGGGATCGACATCAGGGCGGCCAGCGCGGTGACGATCAGCGTTCCCCACAATGCGTGGAAGATGCCGCCCCCTTCACCCACGACGTTGCGCATCGAGCTGTTGAGGAAGCCGGCGTTGATCGCGGGCAGGCCGTTGCTGACGACTTGCCAGAGCAGGGAGCCGAGGGGCAGAAGGGCAAGCACGAACGCCGTTGTCACCAGCCACGTGGCGAGCCGGTCCTTGGCCTTACGTCGGCCCTCGACCCGACCGGAGACCGTCACCAGCAGGCCCATGTACCCCAACCAGGCCACCACGATCGCCAACGCCCGACCCCAGCCGACCATGAAGTGCAGAGCGAGGCCCACCGCGACGGAGCCGGCTAGCAGTGCCCAGGGCACCCACCGAGGGAGCTGCGGGGAGTGAAGCCGGGCGGTGAACTTCGGCGTCGCCTGTTCACCGGGCGGAGGTTGCGTGGCCAGAGTTGAGCTCATGTCAGTTGGCCCCCGAGAACTCAGCCCGCCGACCGACGATGGCCCTGGCCAGGAAGTTCACCAGGAAGGTGATGACAAAGAGCACCAGACCGGTAGCAATCAAGATGTTGACCTCGATGCCGCTGGCTTCGGGGAACTTCAAGGCGATGTTGGCGGCGATGGTTCCAGGGTTGGTGTTCGAGATCAGGTTGAGGCTGACGACCCCGCTCACCGACAGGACGGTCGCCACGGCGATGGTCTCGCCGAGAGCGCGCCCCAGCGCCAGCATGGCGCCGCTGACGATGCCGGACCGGCCGTAGGGGAAGACGGCCATCCGGATCATCTCCCAGCGGGTGGCCCCGAGAGCCAGCGCCGCCTCTTCGTGCAGGCGGGGTGTCTGCAGGAAGATCTCGCGGCAGATGGAGGTCATGATCGGCAGCACCATGACGCCCAGCACGATCCCGACGGTGAATATGGTGCGCCCGGTCGTGGAAGCAGGGCCGGCGAAGAAGGGGATCCAGCTCAGGTGGCCGGCCAGCCACTCGTAGAGCGGAACCATGCGCGGCGCGAGGAAGAAGATGCCCCAGAGGCCGTAGATGATGCTCGGGACCGCTGCCAGGAGATCCACGAGGTAGCCGAGCGTGGACGCGAGGCGTCGGGGGGCGAAATGCGAGATGAAGAGCGCCACTCCGATCGACACGGGAACGGCGAGGAGCAGCGCCAGGACTGCTGCCAGGAGCGTCCCGTAGACCAGCGGCCAGGCGTAGGCACGGAAGCTGTCGGCGCCGGGGATCTCAGCCGCCTGGGCGGTGAGGGCAGGCAGTCCTTCGTAGGTGAGGAACAGGGCGACGCCGGCGAGGGTGATCAAGATGACCACGCCGGCGGCTGTCACCAGCGAGGAGAAGACCCGGTCGCCCAGCCTGCGTGGAGGGCGGGGTGTGCCCTCCACTGCGTGACTCGTCATCTGGTGCGCGGTCCCTCGTTGGTCGGATGCGGATCGTCGTGGGCCATCCACACCTTCCGGTGCGGATGGCCCACGACCACCGGGTTAGCTGCTGGTACTGATCATGTCAATCGCGGCCTGGGCCTGCTCACGAATCGAGTCAGTGATCGGTGCGGACCCGGCGGCCTGGGATGCTGCCTGCTGCCCGTCCGAGCTGATCACGTACGAGGCGAAGCCCTGGACCAGGTCGACCGTATCCTGCGAGTCGTACGTTGAGCACACCATCTGGTACGAGACCAGGACGATCGGGTACACGCCCGCTTCGCTGGGGGTGCGGTTCACCTCGATGGTGATGTTGGTGTCCGTGGCACCCGGAGCCGGCTTGGATACGTCCAGGATCTGAGAGGCCGCCTCGGGTGTGGGCCCGACGTACTCACCGCCGACCTCAACCATGGCCTTGCCGAGGTCGCCTGCCTGGCTGGCGTCGGCGTATCCGATCGTGCCGTCCCCACCCTTGACCGCGGACACGACGCCGGACGTGCCGTCGGCACCCTCACCGCTCTTGATTGGCCAGGACTCGACCGGTCCGTAGGTCCACTGCTGTGGCGCGGCCTGCGAGAGGTAGTCGGTGAAGTTACCCGTGGTGCCGGACTCGTCCGATCGGTGCACCGGAGTGATGTTCGAGCTGGGGAGTTTGGCGTCGGGGTTCTCGCCGGCAATCGCCGCGTCGTCCCACGTGGTGATCTTGCCGGCGAAGATTGACGCCAGCGTCTGCGGCGTGAGCTGCAGCTGGTCGACACCCGGCAGGTTGTAGATGACCGCGATGGGGCTCACGTAGACCGGGTACTCGATGGCCTCGCCGTTGCAGGTCTTCTGGGCCTTGGTGGCTTCCTCGTCGCTGAGGTAGTCGTCCGATCCGGCGTACTGAACGCCGCCAGCGAGGAACTGCTCGCGACCGCCTCCGGAGCCGACCGCGTCGTAGTTGACGGTCACGTCCGGGTTACTGCTCTGGAAGCCGGCCTTCCACGCAGCCATCGCTGCTTCTTGGGCCGACGATCCGGCTCCGTTCAGGTCGCCGCTCAGCGACGACGAGGTGCCGTCGCTAGAGCTGCTGTCGCCCTCGTTGCTGGCGCTGCAGCCGGAAATGCCCACTGCCACTACGAGTGCGGCCGCGCCGAAGGCGGCGGCTCGGGGTCGAAGGATGCGGTTCACGTTGCCCTCTCTGGGTCAGGTACCTGTCTCAGGACTGCTAGTCGCGGGCGACGCTATGGAGCCCAAGTACTCATTTGGTGATCCGAAGGTGAACGTGCGGTGAACGGTGTCGGGCCACTCGGCGGTGGAGGGCAGCGTGATTCGCTGTGTGATCGAACGAGCGGGACGGGGCGAGGAGATCTGCCGCCTGCGGTGAAGGCGGACTTCTAGCCGGTGCAGCCGGGCCAGGCATCGGGGGTGCTCCCCAGACGATGCCGGGCCGGGTAGGTCCCAAGACCACGTCACCGCGGTTCAGGATGCCTCCACCGGCGAGGGACGCGCTGCATCAACGGAGACCGTAACTTCGTCATCCATGCTGAAGAGCAGAATCTGGGATGTCGCGATAGCTGACTGAGAGCAGCTCATTCAGTTGCAGCAAGTCCGTCCTGCTGGATGACGAAAATATTTCCGTCCGGGCCTCGAAAGAAAAACCAGCCCCATGGGTCACTCTCGTCACCTCCGGTCAGTTCTCGGCCCCAGACAATGTCGCCGAGCAGCTCGACGTCCGCGGCGGCCAGTTCGGCCCGGGCGCTGATGACGTCGTCAACGGCGAAGGCGATCAGCACACCAGACTCGAATGCTGCGGGCGCGACTCGTTCGTCAGTCATTTCTGGGCCGAATACTTCGACGAGGTCGCGTGGCCCGGATGGCAAGGCAAACCCTGCCC
>JAHEKZ010000009.1:0-49290 GCA_024644435.1 Actinomycetes bacterium
TGGGCTCAAGGTGCTCGACAAGAACGGCAAGCTGGTCACGGTCACCATGGGCTCGTACGGCGTCGGGGTCTCGCGTGCCGTCGCGGCCATCGTCGAGAACTCCCATGACGACATCGGGATCATCTGGCCCCGCGAGGTGGCGCCGGCCGACGTCCATCTGATGGCGACGGGCAAGGACCCCGCCGTCTTCGAGTTCGCTGATCAGCTTGCGCAAGACCTCGAGAAGTCGGGCGTGCGGGTGCTCTATGACGACCGCAAGAGCGTCTCTCCCGGGGTGAAGTTCAAGGACGCAGAGCTGCTGGGCATGCCGACCATTGCGGTTGTCGGGAAGAACCTGAGCGAGGGCGTCATCGAGGTGCGCGACCGGGCGTCCGGAGATCGGCGTGACGTGCCATCAGGCCAAGCGCTTCAGGAGCTCATTGCTGAGTGCGCTCGCTGATCCCGGGCAGCTCGGGCACCGTTCCGCTCCAGGCCCACGTGGCGACCGCGCTCTCGCGCAACCACTGAGCCCCCTGAAGTCGTGCGCTCCGCTCGTCGGCTCCGGCGAGGGCCGCGTACGTCACTGAGCAGGCGTCTTCCAGCTCGGCGGCCAGGCGCCTGGCCGCTGGTGCGTTCGGCGGTGCCGTCACGTCGTAGGCGGGGGCGGACGCCACGGGATCACCACCGAGTCGTACGACTTCGTCGGCGCATCGGGTACGCCGGCGTCGGTGGGCGTCCAGAGCTGCCTCAGCTGGAAGAGCCGCAGGCAGAGCGGCGCCCACGAGCCCAAGTCCCCAGATCGTGGCGTGCTCGGCTGCCAGCGTCTGTTGCCACCGGGCCAGGTCATCCAGATCGCCGGTCATGGGCGCTGTCCTCGGAGGGACGCCCCAAGAGCGGCGTCGGATGCGGCGATCGCGGCGACCAGGGGACTGACACGCGGACCGATGGTGCGCAGGGCACGGGTGTGCAGATCGGCAGCGGAGTCAATGGACCGTTGTACCTCGCGGGCGCTCGCAGTCGGAGCCGCTGACGGTGTTTCTGTCGCGGCAGCTCCACTGCCCAGCGCGACCGCGAGCGCCTCGACGTGTGCATCTACCACCAGTAGCGCGACGCGTCTGTCATCTGGGATGGCGGGCGTCCAGGACTCGATCAACGAGCTCAACGCGGCCTCGGTCTCCAGCGCCGACTGCAGTGCCGCGCGGTCGGGGTCGACCGGCAGCTCGACCGGAGGGTCCTGGGTGCAGCCGCTGGTCGTGAATACCAGGGGTATCGCCGTCGCGCCGAGCAGGAGTCGGCGGCGGGTGACGGCAGGCACGGGCGGGAACACGCGGGTCAGCATTCCACGGTGGCCCGGTACAGTGGCACGGCACCACCACGCCACAACCAGCACCACACAACAGAATGGGCGGAGGCCACGATGTCCGCAGTTGCCGACCGGGTCGAACGTGTACTGACGCCCGTCGTCGCTGCCGAGGGTTTCGACCTCGAGGCCGTCGAGGTGCAACCGGCTGGGCGGCGCCGCCTGGTGCGGGTCCTGGTCGATCGAGACGGGGGCGTCAACCTCGACCACATCGCGTCGCTCACCTCGACACTCTCCACGACGCTCGACGACACCGACGCCATGGGTGAGCAGCCCTACGTGCTCGAGGTCTCGTCGCCGGGGGTGGGGCGCCCGCTCGTACTTCCGCGTCATTGGCGTCGCAATGTCTCTCGCCTCGTACGGGTGTCGCTCGCCGACGGTGGCGTCGTGGTCGGACGCGTCATCGCCTCTGACGACGTCGGGGTCACCTTGAGCGAAGTTCCCGACCACCCCGCTGACCTCACCCTGCCGTACGGCGAGATCAGTGAGGCCCACGTCGAGGTCGAGTTCAACCGGTCAAGCAGCACCGGCGACGCAGCGGGCGAAGGAGAGCGTTGATGGATATCGACATGGGCGCGCTGCGCTCTTTGGTCAGCGAGCGCGAGATCCCGCTCGACGTCGTGGTCGAGGCCATCGAGGGCGCGCTGGCGACCGCCTACCAGCACACACCAGGTGCCCAGCCGCACGCTCGGGTAGAGCTCGATCGCACCAGCGGTCACGTGACGGTCTACGCCGCTGAGACCGACGACGACGGAACTGTCCTGCGTGAGTGGGATGACACCCCAGAGGGCTTCGGCCGGGTAGCTGCCACGACCGCCCGCCAGGTGATTCTGCAGCGGCTGCGGGACGCCGAGGACGAGGCCAGCTTTGGGGCCTGGTCCGGTCGCGACGGTGATCTGGTCTCAGGTGTGATCCAGCAGGGCCCGGATCCGCAGACGGTCCTGATCGACCTCGGTCCGCTTGAGGCGCAGCTGCCTTCTGCCGAGCAGGTGCCGGGTGAGCAGTACGTGCACGGTGAGCGGCTGCGCTGCTACGTGGTCGGCGTCCGCAAGGGCGGTCGGGGGCCGATCGTCACGGTGTCGCGCACTCACCCGGGTCTGGTCAAGGCGCTCTTTGCGCTCGAGGTGCCGGAGATCGCTGACGGGTGGGTCGAGATCGCGGCGATTGCCCGCGAGGCCGGACATCGCACCAAGATCGCCGTGCACTCCCACAAGCCGGGCCTGGGCGCCAAAGGCGCCTGCATCGGCCCGATGGGGTCGAGGGTCCGAGCCGTCATGGCCGAGCTGCACGGCGAGAAGATCGATATCGTCGACTGGTCGCCGGACCCGGCCGACTTCGTGGGCCACGCCCTCTCACCGGCCCGGGTCTCGTCGGTCACGGTGGTTGACGCCGATGCGCGGGCCGCTCGCGTGGTGGTGCCCGACTACCAGCTCTCGCTCGCCATCGGTCGCGAAGGGCAGAACGCCCGGCTGGCCGCCAGGCTCACCGGATGGCGCATCGACATCGTGTCGGACATGGCGCCACGCCCTGCTGACGCCGCACCGGCGCTGCCGAGCGACGAGCCGGCGGGCTGACGGGGTAGAGTGACCTGTGGCTGACCGCCCGTCGGCGTCATCTCCCGTGCGCACGTGCGTGGGGTGTCGCATGCGAGCGCCCCAGTCCGAGATGGTGCGGGTGGTGGCCCGGCCGCGTGAGGTGGAGCACTCTGACGAGTGGATCGCCTTGCTCGACCCCGACCGCCGGCTCCCAGGGCGAGGTGCGTACCTGCACCGCTCCCTGACCTGTCTGGACCTCGCCGAACGGCGGCGTGCACTGCCCCGAGCCCTCCGGCTCGCCGGCAGCCTCGACGTCCGTCCGGTGCGCGACCAGATCGAGCAGTTCCTCTGACAGCAGTGACGCGTCTCCACCCCGGAGACCGACCGAAAGCAGGGCGAGATGGCGACGAGCACGCGATGAGCGCGCACCAATGAGCATGTCGACGTACTAACGGTCCACGCCACCAGGCCTGGACCTTGGGAACAGGAGAGCAGTGGCTAAGGTCCGGGTGTACGAGCTCGCCAAGGAGCTCGGAGTAGAGAGCAAGGTCGTTCTGGCCAAGCTCCAAGACATGGGTGAGTTCGTCAGGTCGGCGTCGTCGACCGTCGAGCCACCAGTCGTTCGCAAGCTGAAAGAGGTCTTCCCCGCGCAGCCGGCTGCCGACGCCGCTCCGGCGAAGAAGACCACCAAGAAGGCCGCTGCGAAGAAGACGGCCGCCAAGGCCGAGCCTCCGGTGGAGCCATCGGCTCCGGCTGTTGAGACGCCCCCCGCGGTCGAGGCCCCGGCCCCAGCTGTCGCTGAGGCACCCCCTGCCGTGATGTCGGAACCGGCAGCGCCCGAGGCTGAGGCGCCGGCACGTCCGGCCGGTCCGCGACCTGGGAACAACCCCTTCATGAGCAAGGACGCTGGCACGGCCAAGCCGGCAGCGCCACGGCCCGGCAACAACCCGTACACCAGTAAGGACGCTGGGATTCCGCGACCGGCCACCCCACGTCCGGGTGGGTCCCGACCCAACCCGGGCATGATGCCAGGACGCCCCGCACCAGCTGGGCGCCCCGGCGCTCCTGGGCGCGGTGGCCCTGGTGGTCGCCCCGGCGCTCCAGGCGGCGCTGGTCGCCCCGGCGGCGCCCCGGGCGGCGCTGGTCGTCCCGGCGGCGCTCCGGGCGGCGCCCCTGGTGGCGGTCCCGGTGCCGGTCGTCCCGGTGGCGGAGGCTATGGCGGTCGTCCCGGTGGCGGAGGTCGGCCAGCAGGGCGAGGGCAGACAGCCGGCGCCTTCGGCCGTGGCGGTAGCAAGCAGCGCGGCCGCAAGTCGCGCAAGCAGCGCCGTCAAGAGCTCGACAACCTCCAGGCGCCCACCATTGGCGGCGTCCAGATTCCCCGCGGCCAGGGCGAGACGGTCCGCCTTCCCCGCGGTGCGTCACTCACCGACTTCGCCGAGCGGATCGATGCCAACCCGGCGTCGCTGGTGCAGGTGCTCTTCACGCTCGGCGAGATGGCAACGGCCACGCAGTCACTCGACGAGGACACGTTCGCCCTGCTCGCCTCCGAGCTCGGGTACGACGTCCAGATCGTCAGTCCTGAGGACGAGGACCGCGAGCTTCTCGAGTCGTTCGACATCGACCTCGCTGCGGAGGTTGCCGGTCAGGACGAGGACTCACTTCAGGCTCGACCACCCGTGGTCACCGTGATGGGTCACGTCGACCACGGAAAGACCAAGCTGCTTGACGCGGTCAGGTCCACCGATGTCGTCGCCGACGAGGCAGGCGGCATCACGCAGCACATCGGTGCCTACCAGGTGCACGTGCCGCACGACGGTCGCGACCGCGCGATCACCTTCATCGACACCCCCGGTCACGAGGCGTTCACCGCCATGCGTGCACGTGGTGCCAAGGTCACCGACATTGCTGTGCTGGTCGTGGCGGCCGACGACGGTGTGATGCCGCAGACGATTGAGGCGCTCAACCACGCGGTAGCGGCTGAGGTGCCGATCGTGGTGGCCGTGAACAAGGTCGACAAGGAAGGCGCCAACCCGGCGAAGGTGCGCCAGCAGCTCACCGAGTTCGGTCTGGTCGCTGAGGAGTACGGCGGCGAGACGATGTTCGTCGACGTCTCGGCGAAGAGCCGGCTGAACATCGACAAGCTCCTCGAGGCGGTGCTGCTGACCGCAGACGCTGCTCTTGATCTGCGCGCCAACCCGGACACCGAGGCGCGCGGAATTTCGATCGAGGCGCACCTCGACCGTGGCCGCGGCCCGGTCGGCACCGTGCTGGTCCAGCGGGGAACCCTCAGGGTCGGAGACGCGATTGTCGCCGGCGAGGCCTTCGGCCGCGTCCGCGCCATGGTCGACGAGCACGGCGAGAACATCGAAGAGGCTGGCCCGTCCCGTCCCGTGCAGGTGCTGGGGCTCACGTCCGTGCCGCGCGCGGGTGACAAGTTCCTGGTCGCCTCCGATGACCGCACGGCGCGTCAGATCGCCGAGAAGCGCCAGGCGGCGGAGCGCAACGCGCAGCTGGCGAAGACCCGCAAGAAGGTCAGCCTGGAGGATCTGCAGAAGATCCTGGAGCAGGGTGCGATCGAGACCCTGAACCTCATCCTCAAGGGCGATGTGTCGGGATCGGTCGAGGCGCTCGAGGATGCGCTGCTGAAGGTCGACGTTGGTGACGACGTCGACCTGCGGATCATCCACCGCGGCGTGGGGTCGATCACTGAGCACGACGTCACGTTGGCGTCTGCGTCAGAAGCGATCATCATCGGCTTCAACGTTCGACCGGAGGGGCGGGCACGCGAGCTGAGCGAGCGTGAGGGCGTTGACATCCGTTACTACTCGGTGATCTACCAGGCCATCGACGACATCGAGAACGCGCTCAAGGGCATGCTCAAGCCCGAGTTCGAAGAGGTCGAGCTGGGTACGGCCGAGGTGCGTGAGGTCTTCCGTTCGAGCAAGTTCGGCACGATCGCGGGCTCGCTCATCCGTACCGGCGAGATCAAGCGCGGCACGAAGGCACGGGTCATCCGTGACGGTGCCGTGGTGGCCGAGAGCGTCGAGATCACCGGTCTCCGTCGCTTCAAGGACGACGTGACCGAGGTTCGCGAGGGCTTCGAGTGCGGTATCAACCTCGGCAACTTCAACGACGTCAAGGTCGACGACGTTATCGAGACGTACGAGATGCGCGAGATCCCACGTAGCTGACGATCAGACAGGCGCCGTCGGGGTGGGGGCTGAGCGGTATCCCCACCCCGTGGCGCGTCCGAGGAGTGACCATGACCGAAACCGACGCCAGAGCACGGCGGCTGGCCGAGCGCATCCAGGTGATCGTGGCCGAGACCATCGAGTTCCGGGTCAAAGACCCACGGATGGGGTTCATCACCATCACCGATGCTCGGGTCAGCGGCGACCTCCGTGAGGCCACCGTGTTCTACACGGTCCTGGGCGACGACTCCGAGCAGGTCGACACGGCGGCCGCTCTCGAGAGCGCCAAGGGCATGCTGCGCACCGAGGTGGGCCGGCAGACAGGCATCCGACACACGCCGTCGCTCGCCTTCGTAGCCGATGCCATTCCGGAGACCGCGCGCCATCTCGACGACCTGCTCCGCCAGGCTCAGGCCGCTGACGAACGCGTCCACGAACAGGCGGCCGCGGCGAAGTACGCAGGTGACGCTGATCCCTATCGCCACGAGGACGACGACGACATCGATGAGACGGACGGCGCCTCAGCGTGAGCCCGATTGCCTCCTCCGACTGGGATCGGGCGGTCGACGCGATCGAGTCGGCGCGCTCTGTCCTCCTGCTCGGGCACGTGAGCCCGGATGGGGATGCCCTGGGTTCAGCGTTGGGCGTCGGTCTGGCGCTGGCCGCGGTACCTGATGATCGCCGGATACCTCGGATCGAGGTGTCGTTCGGCGACGACCCGTTCGTAGTCCCGGCCAACCTGGCCTGGATGCCGGGCGAGCACCTCCTGGTGCCGGCCACCGAGGTCTCGACCGATCCCGACGTGGTGGTCACGTTCGACGCCAGCAGCAGCGACCGACTCGGGCTGCTGCGCGGTGTGGCCGAAGAGGCCGCAGTGCTCGTCGCGGTCGACCATCACCGCAGCTACGACGGGTTCGGGCAGGTGTCCCTGGTGGACACGGCCGCACCGGCCACTGCTGTGGTTGCCCGCGAGCTCATCAGCCGACTCGGCATCGAGCTCGAGGCTGACGCGGCAGCCTGCCTCTACACCGGGCTGATCACCGACACCGGGTCATTCCGCTACACCGGCACGACGTCGCAGACCCACGCATTGGCTGGTGAGCTGCTCGAGACCGGTATCGCTTTCGACGAGATCGCCCGCGCGGTGTTTGACGCCGTGCCCTTCGGCTATCTGGGCGTTCTCGGCACGGCGCTGGGTCGCTGCCAGCTCGAGCCGGAGGCAGTCGCTGGGTGCGGATTGGTCTGGACGGCTGTTCTCGCAGCTGACCGCGCCGCCGACGGCCTGCCGTTCGATCTCGTCGAGCCGATCATCGACGTGATCCGCAAAGCATCTGAGGCCGAGGTCGCCATGGTGATCAAGGAAGACGATCTCGGCGACCTACGGGTGTCCTTGCGCTCGAAGGGAGTGGCGGACGTCAGCCAGGTGGCGACCGCTCTCGGCGGGGGCGGGCATCGGTACGCCGCTGGCTTCACGTCCACATCACGCGAGGTCGCGGACGTCGTCTCGGCGGTGCGTAGCGCCCTGGACGCGGCGATCGATGGCTAACGTGTTCGGCCAGGCGGGCATCGATGGCCTCGTGGTCGTCGACAAGCCAGGCGGGTGGACATCTCACGACGTGGTCGCACGCATGCGCAGGATTGCCGGTACGCGCAAGGTAGGTCATGCGGGCACCCTTGACCCGATGGCCACCGGCGTCTTGGTGCTAGGCATCGGCCGAGCCACCCGGCTGCTCGGTCATCTGGCGGCGCACGACAAGTCATACGGCGCGACCATTCGGCTCGGTGAGAGCACGGTCACCGACGACGCCGAGGGCGATGTCACAGGCGGCAGCACGTGTGTCGACATCACAGAAGACCAGCTCAACCACGCAGTCCACGCCTTCGTGGGCGAGATCGACCAGGTGCCCTCAGCGGTCAGCGCGGTCAAGGTCGACGGCGTTCGGTCGTATGCGAGGGTGCGAGCCGGCGAGGACGTTGACCTACCGGCTCGTCGGGTGACGGTGTCGGCCTTCGACATCCATGTCGTCACCCGTCCCACAGCAGACCTGCTCGACGTCGAGGTCACGGTGACCTGCACCAGCGGTACCTACATCCGGGCGCTTGCGCGCGACCTCGGTGCCGCGCTCGGCGTGGGTGGGCACCTCACCGCCCTGCGTCGGACTCGAGTCGGCGGAATCACCCTCGCGATGGCCCGTACCCTCGACGAGCTCGAGACAGAGCTGACGTTGGTGACGCTCGCCGACGCCGTCCGCGCCTCGTTCCCGTCACGAACGGTGCAGGGAGAGGACGAAAGCGGCGTCCGGCACGGCCGGCCCCTGCCCTTGGCGGGGGAGACCGGGCTGACCGGAGTCTTCGGTGCCGATGGAGGGGTGCTCGCACTGATGGAGCCGCGGGGGGATGTGTTGAAGGTCGTGACCGGCTTCACGCCGGGATGAGACCGTGATCGGCCTCCCGGTGCCTGCTCTGGCAGGGTGACCCTGTGCAGAGGGCGCAGCGAGTGCAGAGGTTCGACGGTGTCGACGCCATTCCAGGTGACTGGGGGCGCTCGGTCGTGTGCATCGGCGTCTTCGACGGCGTCCACCACGGCCATCGGGTGATCGTGCAGGCCACCCGAGACCTGGCCGATCAGGTCTCGGGCCAGGTGGTGGCCGTCACGTTCGACCCGCACCCCAGCGCCGTCGTTCGCCCCGACGCCCAGCCCCGGATGCTGTCGACCCTGGACCACCGGGTCGCTCTGTTGCACGAGGCAGGGGCCGACGCGGTCCTGGTCCTGACCTTCACGCCCGAGCTGGCGTCCTGGACCCCGGTGGAGTTCGTCGACCGAGTCCTGGTGCGGGGTCTGCACACCGTCGGAGTCGTGGTCGGTGAGGGCTTTCGGTTCGGCCACCGGGCAGCAGGCGATGTCGACCTGCTGACCTCGCTAGGTGCGACCCACGACTTCGTGGTCGAGCCACTGGCTCTGCAGGTCGGGGCTCTCGTCGAGCATGGCGACGCCGGCCACGTGGCCTGGTCGTCGACCTTCGTTCGGCAGTGCGTGCTGGAAGGTGACGTGGCAGAGGCCGCCCGGGCCCTGGACCGGCCGCACCGGGTAGAGGGACAGGTGGTGCACGGGGACCATCGCGGACGTGAGCTCGGCTACCCCACGGCGAACCTCGCCCCCGTCGACCACGCAGCCGTACCGGCCGACGGCGTGTACGCCGGATGGCTGGTGCGTACCACGTCGGGGCCGGGCGAGGTTGCCTTGCCCGCGGCCATATCGATCGGCACCAACCCGACCTTTGCCGGGCAGGATCGACGCATCGAGGCGTACGTGCTCGATCGCACCGACCTCGATCTCTACGACGAGCAGGTGGCCTTCGATTTCGCTGAGCGGCTGCGGCCCACCCTGACGTTCGAGGGAGTCGAGCCACTTCTCGAACAGATGGCGCTTGATGTGGAGCGTGCGCGCGCTATCACCGAGGCGTCCGGCGTGTGACACCTCCTGAAACCTCTGACGCCAGCTCGCTGGCTAGCTGGTGTCGGGAGGGTCGAGGTAGCTCCACGGCTCGGTGATATGTCGACGACCAGTGGGGGTCGTCCAGGTCATGGTGCCGTCGGGGGAGAGCTCTGCCTTCCAGGTCGATCTGTGCTTGAGGCGGTGGTGTCGGCGGCAGAGGACGGCAAGGTTGTCCCACGTGGTGGCCCCGGCTGGCCATGGGACGGTGTGGTCGAGGTCGGTGCCCGAGGAGGTCGCGACCGCACTGCGGCGACAGCCGGGGAAGCGGCAGGTCAGGTCGCGCGCCCGGATGGCCCGGTCGAGCCGCGCCGTGGGTCGGTACCGGGGCTCAGCCGTTCGGCGGGGAGCGGCGAGGGTGGCTGCCTCGATCAGGGTGCCGGTCTCGGGATCTGCGAGCACCTGGTCGAACGTAATGGAGCCACCACCACCTGCGAGCTGGCGTGCAGCGTGGGCGGTGATCGGGCCGAGTCCGGAGATCCAGCCAGGAGTATCGGACTGGCCCATGAGGGTGTCGGCGGACACCACCACCTGCACCTGCACGCGCGGGGGGTCTGCCCTACCGGTCACGAGATCCATGAGGGCGTCGGCCCGTCGTTGGTCCATGGTGCGCGTGTCGGAGACGCCCGCAGTCTGCGCGATCGCGTTGACGCTGTCGTAGACCTGGCGAGCCTGAACGGCTGGGAGCAGCGCGTTGAGCTCAGCCATGCCGTCGGCCAGGGGGGTCAGGATCACGCGTCGGCCAGCACTGGCACGGGCCCGTCGGATCTCGGCCATGCCGGGGTCGGCCGCGATGACCCGGCGAGCGAGCCACGCGCGCGTCTGGGTGGCGGTGTGCGTCGCCGCGTAGCTGGCGGCTTCGGCCGCGAGGGTGTCGGCGAAGACCGGGTCGACCTCGTGGAGGCCGCTGCTGATCACCACGGACTTGCGCGTGTCGACGGTGCCGCTGCGCCAGGCGCGCATTAGCGCCGGCAGAGTCGACGCCTCGATCGCCGTGGCGAGGCGGTGTGCGGCCAGAATGCGGGTGCACGACAGCAGAACGGCGATCTCGTCGCTGACGAACTCGGCAAGCCGGGCTGCATGCTCTGGCATCACGCGTGCTGAGCCAGGCGCGAGGGCGGCTTCGTGAGCAGTGTCGTCAGCCTCGGCCCGGCGGTGCATCTCGACCATCACTGCCGCCTGCTCAGCCTCCACCATGTTCTGGGCGACCTGCAGATCGACCAGCCGGTCACGCAGCACGTCACCGTCGATCTCGTCGAGCGGCGCGAGGCCGCCGACCAGATCATGGACCTGGTCGGCGATCACCGATGCTGAGGAGCTCATGCCACAACCCTGCCATCGGGGTACGACAGAAGCCGTTGCGATGTGCACAGGCTGACCGTCGCCGCAGACCACGCATCGCGTGGTGTCACCTCATGCGACGTACCCAGGCGGCGCCGTGCCGACCCCGATCGCGCACCCACTCCCACCTCGCCCCAACAGCGATCAGCACAGCCCCTGCGACGGCGAACGAGACCCACTGCGGGAGGAAGCGACCGATTTCGACCAGCTCGATGCCGACGACGAGAAGGACCAGGGCCAGCCCCGGGAAGAAGAGACCACCCCACCGCTGTCTGGCACCGATGACTGCGGCGATCACCCCGATCGACAGCAGACTCACCAGACGCACCTGGTAGGCGGTGTCCGGGTCTTCGCTGTACCACCAGCGGTCGGCCGACGACCCCGCGAGCGCCAGGGCCGACGGGGCGAAGGCCAGCACGAATGGCGGCGCCATCGACTGCCAGGTCGGAGTGGGCTCCGGCCGGCGCAACCACGACCACGCGACCGCGGCGACCGCGGCAGGTACGCCGAGCGCTAGTCCGTAGACCTCCGGCTCCGTTGACGCGTCCAGGCTGAGTGTCGAGAGCTCGAGGAGAACCGCGGGGATGCCGAGGGCCGGGACCGCCCAGACCGACCAGTCGGGGAGGCGGCGGAGGAGCGCCATGGCGAGAACACCCAGAGCCAGCACGGCGAGGGCCACGGCCAGCTGGTACTTGAAGGCGTTCGGCGTGGGGGTGGTCTCGTAGCTGTAGGAGCTCCCAGCGGTGGTGGCATCGCCCAGATCGATCAGGGCGGCGATGAGCCACGTACCGAGGGCGGCCACCGGAGGTAGCAGGAGTGCGACGCCCGACAGGGGTGACTCGCTCGCCGGCTGTGCCGAGTGGCGCATCCGCGGTACGAGCGCGCTCGACCCGACGAGCAGAACGACGAACGTCAGACCTGCGGCAACTCCTCGCCAGGGCGGCCAGGCCTGATCGGCCCACGCCTCGGCGCCCAGATAGTTGTCGAGTGGGTCGAGCCACGGTGCGATGGCCAGGCCGGCGGCCGCCCCGACAGCAGCACCGCCGGCGAACGGGACGGCGCCGCGCAGCCACGACCTGCCGACGACGAGCAGCGAGGGGAGGAGTGCAACGGCGCCGGCGGCCAGGAGGACGAGGGCGGCCCACGGGCGGATGCCCCCCGAGCTCACGCCGACGCCCCAGTCGAGGACCACGGCCACGGTCCACACGGCGAGGGCTGCGGCGGTGACCGGCCACGGGTGCAGCGTTCGGCGAAGCGCAGCTGACATGCCCACGGCGGCCACGACCAGCGTGATCGCGGCGGCAACGGGCTCGACGTCTCCGGTGACGGCGTCGTCGGTCAGCTCCTGCACATACACAGCGATGGCGACCGCCGAGACCACCAGGAACCAGGCGCCGACCCACGGCCAGGCACGGAGGCGGACGCGGTCAGCGAGCAGGATGAGCGCGACGGCTCCCGCGCCGCACGTCAGAGCCACCCACCAGCTCCATGGGTCGGCAAGGGGCAGCGCATCGTCGGTGGGTGCGCTGGCCACCACGGTCACGGCCACCAAGGCTCCTGCGACGCCGGCCAGCTCTCCGATCGACGTGGTTCGGGGACGAAGCCAGATCGCCGCTGCGCAGAGGGCGACCATCACCACCACCGACACGAGCATGGCGGCGGTGGCGCCCACAACGTCCGGCCCCAGCGACCGCGCACCCAGCGCGCCGATCACGACGAGCAGCGTGCCGACGACGCCGAGGGCGGTCGCCGTACCAGGGAGGCGGTTCACCAACCGGGCGGTGGCGGCGAGGCAGGCAGCGCCGATGGCCAGCAGGAGGCCGATCTGGCCGAACGGACCCAGGAGGTCCCACGTGAAGGCGATGAACGCGATCCCGGCGACCACGAGCAGGAAGGCGCCCAGGGCGAGGAGCAGTGATCCAGCCGAAGCCGGGGGGCGCGCGGGCTTGGCCGCGGCGGGGAACGCCGCTCGCGTGGGTGGCGGCCAGATCGGGGTCGGGGCCGATGGCGGTGCGAGGGCCGGGCGCTCAGCTGTCGGCGAGTCTCCGGCGGCCAGCCGTTGGTTCAGCCAGGTGAGCCGCTCGTCTGCCCAGGTGTGCCAGGTCGAGAGCGAGAGTGCCTCACGCAGGTAAGGCGTGGCCATGGCATGGCCACAGACCTCACACGGGGTGACCCCTCCGAGCGTGGCGACCGACGTCGCGGGGGACGGGGCGGCCGGCTCAGCAAGGGCAGCACCGCACTGCGGGCAGACAATCGTCACAGTCGATGATGATGTCAGCGGGCTCGGGGCGACAGGGTCATTCGACCCGCCAACACCCCCTCGGGTCGGTCGATTCGGGGGATAGGTCCGGTCGCTGATAGCCTGACCGGGCCGTTCGATCGGCCACGGACCTTCCAAGAGCCCGGGTGGACTTGCCCCGGCGCGCCGTGCAACGACCTCGAGGAGACCACTGCAGTGTCGCTTGATTCCGCTGTCAAGAAGCAGATCATGGATGAATACGCCACCACCGCCGGTGACACCGGTTCCCCTGAGGTGCAGGTGGCGATGCTCTCCCGTCGGATCTCCGATCTGACCGAGCACCTCAAAGAGCACAAGCACGACCACCACAGCCGCCGCGGACTGCTGCTGCTCGTGGGTCAGCGTCGTCGCTTGCTCAACTACCTGGCTGACACCGACATCACGCGGTACCGCCAGCTGATCGAGCGGCTCGGCCTGCGGCGCTAGCCAGCAGTCGGGGCCGTTCCCCACGTATTTCCATTGAAGATCAACTGAAGATCACCGCCTAGGGCGCCGTGCCCCACCTGAGCCGGCGTTCTCCGTCGGTCCTCGGTAGTGGCACCCCGGGTGCGTGTTCAGCACGCAGCCGGGAGCCTCGATCGAAGACCGGCACACTCCTCGCCGGCCACCGCCGGGATGACGCCCTGGGCTCAACGAAGAGGAGGACCCGTGGAGGGTCTGGAAGTTCGCTCGAGCGAAGCCATTATCGATAACGGCTCGTTCGGCCACCGCATCATCAAGTTCGAAACAGGGCGTCTCGCCCGCCAGGCAGCCGGCTCGGCTGTCGTCTACCTCGACGACACCACCATGGTGCTGTCGGCCACCACCGCGTCCAAGCGCCCGAAAGAGAACTTGGACTTCTTCCCATTGACCGTTGACGTCGAAGAGCGCATGTACTCGGTCGGCCGGATCCCCGGCTCGTTCTTCCGCCGTGAGGGACGTCCCAGCGAGGACGCCATTCTCACCTGCCGCCTGATCGACCGGCCGCTGCGCCCGTCGTTCACCAAGGGCCTGCGCAACGAGATCCAGATCGTCGAGACGATCATGTCGCTCGACCCTGAGCACCTCTACGACGTCGTCGCGATCAACGCCGCATCGATGTCGACCCAGCTCTCCGGCATTCCGTTCAGCGGCCCGATCGGCGGCGTCCGCGTCGCCCTGATCGATGGCCAGTGGATCGGATTCCCGACGCACTCCGAGCTCGAGCGTGCGGTCTTCGACATGGTCGTGGCCGGACGCGTGGTCGAGCACGAGGGCCAGCCAGATGTCGCGATCATGATGGTCGAGGCCGAGGCCACCGAAGAGACCGTCAACCTGATCGCCGGTGGCGCCACCGCACCGACCGAAGAGGTTGTGGCCCAGGGCCTTGAGGCTGCCAAGCCGTTCATCCGTGCGCTCTGCGACGCGCAGGCCGAGCTGGCAGCAGTCGCAGCCAAGCCCACCCGCGAGTTCCCGCTCTACCTCGACTACCAGGACGACGTCCTGGCTGCCGTTGAGCAGGCCGCCGGCAGCGAGCTCGCCGCCGCGATGACCATCGCGGGCAAGCAGGAGCGAGAGGAAGAGACCTCCCGTATCTCTGACATCGTCACCGACAAGCTCGCCGGCCAGTTCGAGGGGCGCGAGAAAGAGGTCAAGGCCGCTTTCCGGTCGGTCACCAAGAGTCTGGTGCGCGAGCGCATCCTGCGCGACCAGGTGCGTATGGACGGACGCGGTCCGTCCGACATCCGCCGCCTGTCGGCGGAGGTCGGCGTCGTGCCCTTGACGCACGGATCGTCGCTCTTCGAGCGTGGCGAGACCCAGATCATGGGTGTCACGACGCTGAACATGCTCCGCATGGAGCAGCAGCTCGACACGCTGAACCCGATGAACCGCAAGCGGTACATGCACAACTACAACTTCCCGCCCTACTCGACCGGTGAGACCGGCCGGGTCGGATCGCCCAAGCGACGCGAGATCGGTCACGGGGCGCTCGCCGAGCGTGCGCTCGTTCCCGTGCTGCCCACGCGCGACGAGTTCCCGTACGCCATCCGCCAGGTCTCTGAGGCGCTCGGCTCGAACGGATCCACCTCCATGGGCTCGGTGTGCGCCTCGACGATGTCGCTGCTGCACGCGGGTGTCCCGCTGAAGGCTCCGGTCTCGGGTATCGCCATGGGTCTGGTCAGTGGCGAGGTCGACGGCAAGACCGAGTACGTGGCGCTGACCGACATCCTCGGAGCCGAGGACGCCTTCGGCGACATGGACTTCAAGATCGCCGGCACCGAAGAGTTCGTCACCGCGCTGCAGCTCGACACCAAGCTCGACGGCATCCCTGCCTCGGTGCTCGGTGCGGCCCTCAACCAGGCTCGTGCCGCGCGGCTCACCCTGCTCGAGGTCATGGCTGAGGCAATCGACGGTCCAGACGAGATGGCGCCGAACGCGCCTCGCGTCATCACCGTGCGGATCCCGGTCGACAAGATCGGAGAGGTCATCGGGCCGAAGGGCAAGATGATCAACTCGATCCAGGACGAGACCGGCGCCGACATCACGATCGACGACGACGGCACCATCTACATCGGTGCAGTTGACGGGCCTTCGGCCGAGGCGGCTCGCTCGATGGTCAACTCGATTGCGAACCCGACGATGCCCGAGGTGGGCGAGCGTTACCTCGGCACCGTGGTCAAGACCACGACCTTCGGGGCCTTCATCTCGCTGCTTCCGGGCAAGGACGGTCTGCTGCACATCTCCGAGATCAAGAAGATGGTGGGCAAGCCCCGCATCGACTCGGTCGACGATGTGCTCTCGGTCGGCCAGAAGGTCCGCGTCGAGATCAAAGAGGTCGACGACCGCGGCAAGCTGTCGCTGACCGCCGTCAAGGACGAGGACGAGGCTGGTGCAGACGCACCGGCCGATGCCTGAGTCAGGTTCGAACTGACGTGAGCACCCGCACTCTCCACCGGGGCCAGGACGGCAGCGTAGTCAAACGCACCGTCCTGCCCGGTGGGTTGCGGGTGGTCACCGAATCGGTCCCCACGATGCGCTCGGTGTCGTTCGGGGTCTGGGTGGGCGTCGGATCGCGTGACGAGTCCGGCAAGCAGGCCGGCGCGAGTCACTACCTCGAGCACCTGCTCTTCAAGGGAACCAACCAGCGCAGTGCGCTCGACATCTCGTCGGCGATCGACCGCCTGGGTGGTGAGATGAATGCGTTCACCGCCAAAGAGTTCACCTGCTTCTACGCCCGCGTCCTCGACGCCGACCTTCCGACCGCGGTGGATGTCGTCACCGACATGGTGCTCTCGTCGACCATCACCGGGCCCGACTTCGAGTCCGAACGGGGCGTCATCCTCGAAGAGATCGCCATGCACGACGACGACCCCGGAGACGTCGTGCACGACGCCTTTGCCGAGTCGGTCTTCGGTGACACCCCACTGGGCCGCCCGATTCTGGGTTCCTCCGAGTCGATCGTGACCCTCAACCGCGACACCGTCCGCCGCTACTACCGTCGCTGGTACTGCCAGGAGAACATGGTGGTGGCCGCCGCAGGCAACCTCGAGCACGCAGCGGTGGTGCGGTTGGTGAAGAAGGCGTTTGCCGCTGGGGGAGTCGACCTCACCGCTGACGCCCCGGGTGACCGACGTGCCCGGCGTGCCCAGCCGCGTCCGCGACGCGGTGGACAGGTCCTGGTGGTGCCACGACCTTCAGAACAGGTCAACCTGGTCCTCGGTGTCCCCGGGGTGGATCGCAACGACCCACGACGCTTCGCGCTGGGGGTGCTCAACAGCGCTCTCGGCGGCGGCATGTCAAGCCGCCTCTTCCAGGAGGTACGCGAGAAGCGAGGGCTGGCCTACTCGGTCTACTCGTACCACGCCCAGTACTCCGATGCCGGTCTCTTCGGTGTGTACGCCGGGTGCCTGCCGAAGAAGGTCGACGACGTGCTGGACCTCTGCCGAGCAGAGATCCAGCGGGTGTGTCACCGCGGGGTCACCGCTGAAGAGCTCGAGCGCGGCAAAGGGCAGCTACGGGGATCCCTGGTGCTGGGCATGGAAGACACCGGGTCCCGCATGAACCGCATTGGTAAGAGCGAGCTCGTCTACGGCGAGATGCTCTCCCTTGACGAGATCTTGAACCGGATCGAGGCAGTGACCCTTGACGATGTCCGTGACGTGGCCTCCGACGTGCTCGATGTACCCCCCACGCTGGCGCTGATCGGCCCGTTCGACGCCGAGCGCGACTTCTCGGGGGCGGTGGCATCGTGACCCCCCTGAGGGTGGCAGTGGTTGGCGCTGCCGGGCGGATGGGACGCCAGACGTGCGCGGCCATCGACGACGCAGCCGACCTGGCGCTCGTGGCGCGGATCGACCGTTCCGACTCACTGGCCGATGCGGCGGCCGCCGAAGCGCAGGTCGTTGTCGACTTCACCGTGCCGGACGCCGTCATGGGCACGCTTGAGGCGGCGCTGGGGTACGGCATGCATGTCGTGGTGGGGACAAGCGGGTTCGATGCCGATCGTCTGGCCCAGGTCAGCCACCTGGTCGATGGCTCGCCAGGGCTCGGGGTCGTCGTCGCCCCCAACTTCGCCATCGGAGCCGTTCTGCTGATGCGTTTTGCGCGTGAGGCAGCTGCGCACTTCGCGTCCGTCGAGATCGTGGAGACTCACCACCCCGACAAGGTCGACGCACCGAGCGGAACGGCGGTGCACACCGCTCAGGTGGTCGCGGAGGCTCGTCGCTCCGCCGGAATCCCGGCGGCCCCCGACGCGACGTCGCGGTCGCTCCCTGGCGCGCGGGGTGCCCTGGTCGACGGCGTTCCCGTGCACTCGGTCCGGCTGCGCGGTGCGGTCGCGCACGAAGAGGTCGTCCTCGGCAACGCCGGCGAGATCCTGACCCTCCGCCATGACTCCCTCGACCGCTCCGGCTTCATGCCCGGGGTGCTGCTCGCGGTGCGCCAGGTCGCCGACCGCCCAGGGCTCACCGTGGGGCTCGAGTCGTTGCTGGGTCTGCCCACCCCCTCGTGAGCGGTTCGGCGTGAAGGCTCGCATCGCAGCATGGGTGCTCGCCGGTGTCTGTGCCTTCTATCTGCTCTTCATCGCTCAGCGTTCCTGGGTGCTGATCCGCAGCGCCGAGGCGGTACCCGTCGTGCTCGGACTGGCCCTCGTTGTGCTGCCGGTGATCGGGGTGTGGGTCGTCGTGCGAGAGCTCCATTTCGGTATGCGCACCGCCGAGCTCGGCCGGGCCCTGGCCGAGGCCGATGGGCTTCCGGAGGACGACCTGCCCCGCACCGCAGGCGGCCGAGTCGACCGGGCCGCTGCCGACGTCCGGTTCGCCGAGCGGCGACGTGAGGTCGAGGCCGATCCGGACGACTGGGGTGCGTGGTTCCGCCTCGCCGTGGCCTACGACGACGCCGGTGACAGGCGTCGGGCGCGCTCTGCGATGCGCACAGCCATCGACCGCTACCCGGACTAGTCGGGCACCTCGCCCATGCGACTGGCATCGCGCCACCATCGCTCAATGGCGAGTGAGGCCATGGCGAACGGTTCGGGGCGGCCCACGAAGTCAGGACTGCGTCGGTGTACGGGTGTGGCGATCGGACCTTCGTCGCGCACCGTGATCACCACCCGCTTGCCGGCACCTGCCGGGTCGTCGGCGACCGACGTGGTGGAGACGTCAGTCACCAGGCGCCAGGGGTACACCGCCATGGCTCGCATGGTCAGGATACGAACGCCGGCATCGTTGACGTAGACGCCGACAGCGAAGAACCGGGTGACCGCGATGGCCAACCCGGTGGCGATCAGACCGAAGGCGACCCCGTAGACCAGCCGGGCCATCACCGGGCCGGGACTGAGCAGGGCGGAGAAGGACAGAAAGGCCGGGGCGGTCGTGATGAATATTCCGATGATCGCGACCAGCACCCGCAGGGGACCAGGACGGTAGGGACGGATCCACGTCACCTGTCGATACGCGTCGCCGACCGGCCCCTTCGGGCGGTCCGGCCAGAGCTTCCAGCCGGTGTACCAATGGCTCATGTGGTCATCTTGCCGCTCATCCGGCGATCAGGCGCACCAGGGCGGCGACGACGGCGGCCCCGACGACCACGACGAGGAACGGTGCGCGCAGAAGCAGAGCGCCGACGGCGAAGGCCAGACCGGCGACCCTCGCGTCCACGGCCAGGCCCTGCCCTTGCCCGAAGACCTGGACCGCGGTCAGGGCAGCCAGCAGGGCCACGGGAGTCAGGAGCGCAACCCGCGTCACCCGGGGCCGCTCCAGCACCCACTCGGGCACGAAGTACCCCGATGCCTTCAGGGCGTAGCCGCCGATCGCGAGCGCGCCGATGGCCCACCACAGCTCACTCATCGCCGACCTCCGGCTGGTGGGGTTCGGTCGAGGCCGGTCGCGGTTCTGGCCAGGCGAAGGCGAGGCCAACGGCAGCGGCCGCGATGACCGGGAGTCCTGGCGGGATGAGCGGCGTGAGGACCAGGGCCAGCACAGCCGATCCGCCGGCCACGGATCTGGCGGTTTTGGTCGTCAGCTGCGGCCATAGCAGGGCAAGGAACGCCGCCCCGACGGCAGCATCGAGTCCGATGACCTGAGGATCGGAGACCTGGTCGACGGCGATGGCCCCCACCACGGTGGCGATGTTCCAGCAGACGAAGACGGCGATTCCAGTCGTCCAGAAGCCTGTGCGGGCCAGCGGCGTGGACCGCTGGCCGATCGCTACGGCTGTGGACTCGTCGATGGTCAGCTGAGCAGCGATCAGCCGTCGCCCTCCTCGCACCTCCAGGAACGGCGCCAGACGCAGCCCGTAGAAGGCGTTCCTCGCACCGACCACGAGCGCGGCCACGACGCCAGATGCGGCTGCGCCACCGGCTCCGACGACACCGATCAGAGCGAACTGCGATGCCCCGGTGAAGACGAGGGAGCTCAGCGCCACTGCCTGCAGCACGGTGAACCCGTTGGCGACTGCCAAGGCTCCGAAACCGAGGCCGTAGGCGCCGACGGCAACCCCGACACCCCATGCCTGTCGGCGCACCCGGGCGCTGAGCTGTTGGTGATCGTCCGGTGGGGTCATGAAGGGGGCGACCCCAGGGCGGTTCCCATGCGCACTTGGCGCAGCCTCTGGGCCTCGTCGTCGGTGGCCAGGGTTCGGTGGGCGCCGTCTGCGGCCCACCCGGCTCCCTCAAGGAAGCGCCGCGACGCGTCGTCGGTGCTGATGACCCAGACGACGGCCTCCTGCTCGTCAGCGTCAGCAGCTGTCTGCATCGCCGCCGTGAGCAGCCGCGACCCATGGCCGTGTCCCCGGTGCTCAGGATCGACTGTGAGGACCACGAGCTCCAGGCAGGTGTCAGGGTCGAGATCGGGGTCGGAGACCGGAGCGAGTGCGGCGATGCCGACGACCTCTTCGCCGGTGTCACGGGTCTCGACGGCCACCCAGGTCGAGTGGCGGTCGCTGGGGGGAGCCATGACGGCCCTTTCCCATGAGCGCTCCATCTCGGCGGCATCCGGGAGCGACGGAAGGCCGAGCTCTGCGCTCGCAGCCTGCCAGCTGCGCCGCTGGACAGCTGCGAAGCCGGCGGCATCGATCAATCTCGCGGGTCGCGCGAACACGTCGGCCATGGGCGCATCCTCGCAGGGTGCGTCTCGGTGTGCGTCTCCTGGTGGCTCGGCGATGTGTCAGCGCCATAAGGTCGCGCTATGCGCGTGATCGTGGTGGGTGCCGGCGTCATGGGGCTCTCTGCGGCGGCCGAGCTGTCGGCTCGCGGGCACTACGTCGTTGCGCTCGACCGGTTCGGTGTCGGCAACCGGATCGCCAGCTCCAGTGGCGCGACCCGGATCTTCCGGCTTGCCCACCCGTCGCGCGACCACGTCCGGCTGGCCAAGTGGAACCACGTCCTGTGGGACCGACTGGAACAGCGGGCCGGCCGATCCCTTCGACTCAAGACCGGGCTGATCTGGCGGGGCGGGCTGGCAGATGACGTGCAGCGGGCGTTGGCTGACGAAGGGGTCGACCACGAACGGATCGACCGCCGGAGACAGGCAACTCTCTTTCCGGAGCTCAGGTGGGACGACGCGCGTGGAGCCGTCTGGCAGCCGGAGGCGGGGGCCGTCCTCGCTGATCTGGCCCTGCATGCGGTCGAATCGACGTTCACCACCAGCGGGGGTCATCTAGTACCCGATGCGCGGGTGCTGGAGGTCGACTCCCACGCGCCTGGTGGCGTGCGCGTGGTTGCCGAGGTGGCCGGTGCCCGACAGGAGTGGACAGCTGACCGTGTCGTCATTGCCGCGGGGCCGTGGGCCGGGCAGTTCTTGGGTGCGCTGGGGGCCGGCGTGCAGCTCACGCCCGTCCTCGAACAGGTCACCTACGTGCGCGGTGGCGCGGACATCCCCTGGCAGAACCGACCTGCCATCGTCGACGCGCCACTCGACGGATCGTCCTTCGGCTTCTACGCCATGCCGACGCCCGGCGTCGGGTTCAAGGTGGGCATCGACACGCCCTTGCGTCCCTTCGTCGACGGCGACCTCGACCGGGAACCGGACATCGGCCGAGAGCGCGAGTCCGTCGAACGCCTGCGCTACGAGCTGCCGACGTTCGACGCAGAGGTCGTGCGTTCGGAGATCTGCTCGTGGACCGACTCGCCGGACGACCGTTTCGTGCTGGACCGGGTGGGCGACGTCGTCGTCGCCTGCGGCGACAGCGGTCAGGGCTTTAAGTTCCTTCCCATGTTCGGTGAGGTGCTAGCCAACCTGGTCGACGAGAGCCCGATGCCCGACTCGGTGGCCGCTGATGTTGCCTCCCTCGGGCTCGAGCGGTTCACCGATCGCTAGGGTGATCTCGTGAGCGATGCCGAGATGAAGTTCCGCAGCGACATGACCGTCGAGCTCGTGCGTTCGTCCGCACAGGATGCCGATGTGCTCTTCGCCGCCAGGGTGTCAACGCTCGGCGAGCAGTCACTCGACGACATCGACGCAGACGCAGGACGTTCCGAGGGGTTGATCCGCTACCTGATGCGTGAGCGTCATGGGTCGCCGTTCGAGCACAACTCAATGACGTTCTACGTACAGGCGCCGATCTTCGTCTTTCGCGAGTTCATGCGGCACCGCATCGCCTCCTACAACGAGGAGTCTGGTCGCTATCGCGAGCTGCGGCCGGTGTTCTACGTCCCGTCCCCGGAGCGCAAGCTGGTCCAGGAGGGAAAGCCGGGTCACTATGTCTTCGTCGACGGCACGGCTGAACAGCACGCCGCGGTGGTCGAGCAGACCAAGCAGGCGTGTACCACCGCCTATCGCGCCTACCAGGCGATGCTCGACACAGGGGTCGCCAGAGAGGTGGCTCGGGGAGTGCTCCCCGTCGCCACCTACTCGTCGATGTACGTGACGATGAACGCCCGGTCCCTGATGAACTTCCTGTCGCTGCGCACCAAGCGAGAGGGCTCGGCGTACCCCTCATACCCGCAGCGCGAGATCGAGATGGTCGCCGAGCAGATGGAGTCGGTATGGGCCGAGCTCATGCCGGTTACCCACGCCGCCTTCGAGGCGGCCGGCCGCGTCTCGCCGTAGCAGCTGTAACGCCGCGTACCCCAGGAGCGATCACGAGTAGACCCCGTCACTGACCGACCCCCCGAGCGGGTAGTGGCGGGGTCCTCACACGCCTCCGATTCCCGATAGCCTGCCGGTATGACGCAGCAGTCCGCTTCTCGACGTGCCCCGTTCGGTCAGGTACTCACGGCAATGGTCACCCCGTTCCGGAGCGACCTGTCCCTTGACCTCGACGCAGTACAACAGCTGGCTACCTACCTGGTCGACCAGGGCAACGACGGGCTCGTCGTCAACGGAACGACGGGGGAGTCGCCAACCACCACCGACCATGAACAAGAGCTCGTGGTGCGTGCCGTCGTCGATGCCGTTGGCGACCGGGCAATGGTGATTGCCGGTGCCAGCAGCAACGACACCGTCCACGCGATCGAACGGGCCAGGCTGGCCGCCAAGGCCGGGGCCCACGCCTTGCTGGTGGTGTCGCCGTATTACAACCGACCCCCCCAGGAGGGCGTGTTCACCCACCTGACCATGGTCGCTGACTCGACGGAGCTTCCGGTGATGGTCTACGACATCCCAGGTCGCACCGGGGTGGCGATCGACGTCGAGACCATGGTCCGAGCGGCCGAACACGAGAAGATCGTGGCCGTCAAGGACGCGAAAGCCGATCTTGAGGCATCCTCATGGGTCATGGCCAGAACTGATCTGGCTTGGTACTCCGGCGACGACGTGCTGACTCTTCCGCTGATGAGCATCGGTGGCGTCGGTGTGGTCAGCGTGGCAGCGCATCTCGTGGCCCGCAGGATCGGCGAGATGATCGCCGCCTACGAGTCCGGTGACGTTTTCACTGCCACTCGGCTCCACCTGGGTCTGCTTCCGGTCTACACCGGTCTCTTCCGGACTCAGGGGCTGATGACGACCAAGGCGGCGCTGTCACAGCTCGGAGTGATCGGTGGGGCCGTGCGACCGCCGCTGGTCGACCTCACCCAGGAAGAGTTCGCCACGTTGACGCTCGACCTCGCCGACGGCGGCGTCGAGGGATTCATCGCATGAGCCATCCGCACCCCGAGCTCGGCCCTCCACCGCCTGCGCCAGCGGGATCACTGCGCATCGTGCCGCTCGGCGGGCTTGGCGAGATCGGGCGCAACATGACCGTCTTCGAGTTCGACGGCAAGATCTTGATCGTCGACTGCGGCGTGCTCTTTCCCGAGGATGACCAGCCAGGGATCGACTTGATCCTGCCTGACTTCGACTACATCAGGGACCGGCTGGACGACGTCGTGGGACTGGTGCTCACGCACGGGCACGAAGACCACATCGGTGCCGTTCCGTACCTGCTGCGCGAACGCCCCGACATCCCCATGTTCGGTTCGCGTCTCACGCTCGCCTTCCTCGAGGCCAAGCTGCGGGAGCACCGCATCACTCCGGTCGCCACGACTGTGGTCGAGGGCGATCGCACCTCGCTCGCGCCGTTCGACCTCGAGTTCATCGCGGTGAACCACTCGATTCCGGACGCCCTGGCAGTGGCGATCCGCACTCCCGCTGGTCAGCTGGTCGTCCACACCGGCGACTTCAAGATGGACCAGCTGCCGCTCGACGGTCGGGTGACCGACCTGCGGGCGTTCGCGCGCCTCGGCGACGAGGGAGTGGACCTCATGCTGGTCGACTCGACGAATGCCGAGGTGCCCGGGTTCGTCGCTTCGGAGAAGGACATCGTTCCGGCCCTCGAACGCTACTTCGCGCAGAGCGAGCGCCGGATCATCGTGGCCTCGTTCGCCTCACACATCCACCGGGTGCAGCAGATCATCGACGTCGCTCGCGCTCATCGTCGCAAGGTGGCGTTCGTCGGTCGGTCCATGGTGCGCAACATGGGGATTGCGCGAGACCTGGGATACCTGACGATCCCCGCTGACACGGTCGTCGACGTGAAGGCACTTGATGACCACCCCGACGACGGAGTGGTGCTGATCTGCACCGGCTCGCAGGGCGAGCCGATGGCTGTTCTGTCGCGGATTGCCGGACGCGACCACAGCATCGTCCTGGGTCCTGACGACACCGTGATCCTCGCTTCATCTCTTATCCCCGGAAACGAGAACGCGGTGTTCCGCGTGATCAACGGGTTGATGCGGTGGGGCGCGACTGTCGTGCACAAAGGCAACGCCATGGTGCACGTGTCAGGTCACGCCGCCGCGGGTGAGCTGCTCTACCTCTACAACTTGGTGCGCCCCACGAACGTGATGCCCGTGCACGGCGAGATCCGGCACCTGCGGGCCAACGCAGACCTGGCGATGGCCACCGGAGTTGAGGCGCGCAACGTGGCGATGGCCGAGGACGGCGTAGTCGTCGACCTCGTCGATGGTCACGCCAGAGTCGTCGGCGCGGTCCCCTGCGGCTATGTCTACGTCGACGGTGCCTCGGTCGGCGACATCACCGAGGCGTCCCTGAAGGACCGCCGGATCCTCGGGTCCGAGGGTTTCGTCTCGGTCCACGTGGTCGTCGACTCCGCCACCGGCAAGGTGGTGGGTGGACCGGTCGTGTCGGCTCGCGGCTTCCTCGAGGACGACGCGGTGTTCGACGACGTGCTGCCCCTGATCACCGCCGCGCTGGAGGAGGCCGGCGGCCGAGGCATCGGCGACGCCCACCAGCTGCAGCAGGTGGTACGGCGCACGCTGGGACGCTGGGTGAGCAGCACCCACCGACGTAAGCCGATGATCATCCCGGTCGTGATCGAGGTCTGACCCGGGCTCCGACACCGCAGCGCGACACACCGCGTCGCCAGCGGAGATCGACTCCTGCTGCTGGGTAGCCTGCGGGTATGGCCTCGTCTTCCCCACGGAGCGCCACTCGGTCACGTCCGTCGAGTTCGCGCTCATCGACCTCCGGTCGTTCCCGCACGCCCGCCCGCTCAGCCTCGAAGTCCCGAGCCACTGCGCGCAGCGGGCCGGGTCCGCTGATGCGCCTTGTCCGGGCGTTCTGGCTGGCCCTTCGAGGACTTTGGCTGGGGCTCGCTCATCTCATGGGGGAAGCAGCCAGGCGGGTAGGCACGAGTGCTCGCGACCTCGATCCGGAGCAGCGTCGCGACGGCATCGGCCTGCTGCTGCTCACGATCGCTCTGGTGGCCGCCGCATCGCAGTGGTGGTCACTGGAAGGCCCGGTCGACGTGACGGCCGACGCCGTTGTGGTGGGAAGCGCCGGTCGACTTGCGTGGGCCGCCCCCGTCCTGCTCATCGGGCTCTCGTGGTGGGTGCTGCGCCATCCGGCCGGCCACGCGCCCACGGGACGCCTCGTCATCGGTTGGGCTGCGACGATCGGTGGCGCGCTCGGAATCATGCATGCGCTCGCCGGTACGCCGCAGCCGGTCGACGGAGCCGACGCCATGCGCTCGGCCGGTGGGTTTGTCGGATTCCTGGTGGCCGCCCCGCTCGTATCCGGGCTCACGGTCTGGATCGCAGTCCCGGTCATGGCGCTGCTGGTCGTCTTCGGTCTGCTCGTGCTCACGGCGACACCGGTTCATCAGGTCCCCGAGCGGTTGGCTGAGCTGCGCGACCGCGCACTCTTCCGTCAGCCGGCCGATGAGGTGATCGACCTCGTCGGCGACGACAGCCACGATCTGTCACAGCCGTCTCCGCCGAGGCGGCGCGGGTGGTTCCGGTCGCGTCGTCACCACGAGCTCGTCGTACCAACCGGTCCTGAGGCATTCGAGACCCCGGTCCTGACGGGCGACGCTGCGCTCGACGCCATCCTCGATCCTGCCGACGAAACGGCGACTGACTCCGGTCAATCGCTCGTCCCTGGGCTCCCGGTCGGTACGTCGGCAGACGCCGCTGACCCAGCGGCACATGACGAAGGTGACGTCAGCACCCCGGGGTCGCCCATGCCGGCTCGGGTCGAGCAGCTCCTGCTGGGCGGTGACGTCACCTATACCCTTCCCGACCCTGCGCTGCTACGGACCGGAAGCCCGCACAAGCAGCGCAGCAAGGCCAACGATGCCGTGGTGGCCTCGTTGACCGAGGTTCTCGTGCAGTTCGGGATCGACGCACAGGTCACCGGGTTCACGCGGGGACCCACTGTGACGCGCTACGAGGTCGAGCTCGGTCCAGGTATCAAGGTCGAGCGGGTCACAGCACTCAGCAAGAACATCGCGTACGCGGTCGCGAGTGCCGACGTGCGGATTCTGTCGCCAATTCCCGGCAAGTCCGCGATCGGAATCGAGATCCCGAACAGCGACCGTGAGGTGGTCAGTCTCGGCGATGTCATGCGATCGCCGGCCGCACGTGGCGACCACCACCCGATGGTGGTGGGCCTCGGCAAGGACGTCGAAGGTGGCTACGTCTGCGCCAACCTCTCGAAGATGCCACACGTGCTCGTCGCCGGAGCAACCGGTGCGGGCAAGAGCGGGTGCATGAACGCCCTGATCACGAGCGTGCTCATGCGCTCGACACCCGATGAGGTGCGGATGGTTCTCGTCGACCCCAAGCGGGTCGAGCTGACGGCGTACGAAGGCATCCCGCACCTGATCACCCCCATCATCACGAGTCCGAAGAAGGCGGCCGACGCGCTGCAGTGGGTCGTCCGTGAGATGGAGATGCGCTACGACGACCTGGCTGCCTATGGGTTCCGTCATGTCGATGACTTCAACAACGCGGTACGTTCCGGATCCGTGAAGCCGCCGCTCGGAAGCGAGCGAAAGCTCCAGCCGTATCCCTACCTCCTGGTTGTCGTCGATGAGCTGGCCGACCTGATGATGGTCGCACCCCGTGACGTCGAGGACTCCATCGTGCGGATCACCCAGCTGGCGCGAGCCGCAGGGATCCACCTGGTGCTCGCGACGCAACGACCGAGCGTCGACGTCGTGACCGGGTTGATCAAGGCGAACGTGCCGAGCCGGTTGGCGTTCGCGACGTCGTCACTGGCCGACAGCCGGGTCATCTTGGACCAGCCCGGAGCAGAGAAGCTCATCGGCCAAGGAGACGCACTCTTCCTGCCCATGGGGGCGAGCAAACCAATTCGCGTCCAGGGGTCATGGGTCAACGAACAGGAGGTTGCGGCAGTCGTTGCCCACGTGAAGTCGCAGCTGCAGCCGAGCTACCGGGACGACATCACCACCAGCCCGGCGCGCAAAGAGATCGATGCCGATATCGGTGACGACCTCGACCTGCTTCTGCAGGCAGTCGAGCTGGTCGTCGATACGCAGTTCGGCTCGACCTCGATGCTCCAACGCAAGCTTCGGGTCGGTTTCGCCAAAGCCGGACGGCTGATGGACCTGATGGAGAGCCGAGGGATCGTGGGGCCCTCCGAGGGATCCAAGGCACGCGACGTACTCGTCAAGGCGGACGATCTGCCGGCCGTTCTGGTGACCCTCCGCGGGGAGTAGTAGCCCTCGCAAGCCGTGGTGCATGTGATGTAGCGCCCCTTCGGCCGCTTTGTCCTGAGCCCGTCACCGGCCGTAGACTGAGGGCGTCCGCGGTCTGTCGCGAGAGGGGAGAGTCTGGTGTCTACTGGCATGTCCATCGGCGCTGACGTCCGCTCCGCCCGGCAGGAGGCCGGTCTCTCCCTGGCTGAGGTCAGTGAGCGCACCCGGATCCGAGCCACTGTCATCGGTGAGATCGAATCGGACAATTTCACCCATTGTGGTGGCGATATCTACGCCCGAGGGCACCTGCGGGCGATTGCTGCCGCCGTCGGAGCCGACCCGCAGCCCTGGGTGCAGGCCTACGACGCCGAGTACGGCACCGTTGCGCCGTCTGCAACCGAGGTGTTCGAGTCAGAGACGACGGCGCCTCGTCGTCGCCGCGGTGCCAACTGGAGCGCGGTCATGGCCGCTGCCCTGGTCGTGGCAGTCGGGTTGGTCGCGGTCCAGATCGTCTCCTCCTCGTCCGACCAGAGTCGCCCGACCACGACGGTGGCTGAACCGACACCCACTCCGACGACCACCGACCCCGATGGCGGCAAGGCGACCGACAAGCCGTCGCAGGTCGCTGAAGCCAGCCGCGACGAGGTCGTGGTGAAGGTCACTGCCCTTCCCGCTGACATCAGCTGGGTCCAGGTCACCGCCTCTGATGGTTCGGTCGTTTTCTCCGGCTCGATCGGTGGCGGCAAGTCCAAGACCTTCCGCGACAAGAACAGGCTTTCGATGGTCATCGGTAATGCAGCCGCAGTCGAGCTCACCGTCAACGGTCAAGACCTCGGCAGTCCGGGTGAATCGGGTCAGGTCGCCCGATTGAAGTTCACTCCGAAGGACCCGGACGGGACCTCAGGCTGACGTGACACCTCGGGTGTCCCTGGTAACTCTGGGCTGCGCGCGTAACGAAGTCGACTCCGAAGAGCTGGCGGCTCGCTTCGCGGAGGCAGGGCTCCTTCTCGTGGACGAACCGTCGTCAGCGGACGCCGTTGTCGTCAACACCTGCGGGTTCGTGGCGGCAGCCAAGAAGGACTCCATCGACACCATGCTGGCGGCGGCCGACCTCAAGGGCGCCGGCGGTCCGCAGGCTGTCATCGCCGTTGGTTGCCTGGCCGAGCGCTACGGCACCGAACTGGCGGCTGAGCTCGACGAGGTCGACGCCGTGCTGGGGTTCGACGACTACCCCGATATCGCCGCGAAGGTGCAGGCCGTCCTCGCTGGTGAGCGCCCCGCTGCACCTACCCCCCAGGACCGCCGCTTGTTGCTGCCGTTGTCGCCAGCCGACCGGGTGTTCGGCACGACTGCCGGCGGCGGACCAGACAAGACCGGGCAGGCTGGGCCGGCGTCCGGCCCTCGGGTGCCTCGGCGCAGGCTCGACAACAGCCCGATGGCCCCGGTCAAGATCGCGGCCGGCTGCGATCGGCGCTGCGCCTTCTGCGCCATCCCTCGCTTTCGCGGTTCATTCGTGTCACGGCCACCGCTCGAGATCCTCGATGAGGTCGGCTGGCTGGCAGCCAGGGGCGTTCGAGAGGTCTTTCTCGTGAGCGAGAACTCGACCTCCTACGGCAAAGACCTCGGCGACCTGCAGGCTCTTGAGCGGATGCTTCCGCAGCTGGCGGCCGTCGATGGCATCGACCGGGTGCGGGTCAGCTACTTGCAGCCGGCTGAGATGAGGCCCGGCCTGGTCGAGGTGATGGCGACCACGCCCGGCGTTGCCCCCTACTTCGACCTGTCGTTCCAGCACGCGAGCGGCCCCCTGCTGCGCAGGATGCGGCGCTTCGGCGACGCCGATGCGTTCCTCGAGCTGATTGCCAGCGTGCGCTCCTTCGCCCCCGCGGCGGGCATCCGGTCCAACGTCATCGTGGGGTTCCCGGGCGAGACCGACGCCGATGTCGAGATCCTCACCGACTTTCTCTCTGCTGCTGACCTGGATGTCGTCGGGGTGTTCGGGTACTCAGACGAAGACGGAACCGAGGCGGCCGGCCTCGAGGGGCAGCTGCCGGACCACGTGATCGAGGAACGCCGTCGACACGTCGACCAGCTGGTCGAGTCGCTGGTAGCCGACCGGGCTGCTCAACGAGTGGGTGAGCACGTTGACGTCCTCGTGGAGGAACAGTCCGACGGCCGGGCCGTCGGAAGGGCGGCCCACCAAGGGCCGGAGGTCGATGGTGTTGTCGAGCTCCCCGACGTCGGCGTTCCGGTCGGCGAGTGGGTGAGCGCGCAGGTCGTGGCCTCGTCGGGGGTCGACCTGATCGCGGAGGCTGAGCCGCTCGCGAATCGGTTGCCATGAGCGAGGACGCCGAGCTCACCGTGTCGTCGTGGAACCTCCCCAATGCACTCACGGTGATGAGACTCCTGCTCGTTCCGGTGTTCGTCGCGTTCGCGTGGGTGGGGTTCGACCGAGACGACGCCTCGTGGCAGGCCTGGGCGGCGCTCATCTTCCTCGCCGCCGCCATCACCGATCTGCTCGACGGTGAGCTCGCCAGGCGCACCGGACAGGTGACGTCATTCGGAAAGGTCGCTGACCCGATTGCCGACAAGGCGCTCACCGGCGCTGCGCTGGTCGTCCTGTCGTGGTTCGATCTGCTGCCCTGGTGGGTGACGGTGGTGATCATCGCCCGCGAGGTAGGGGTGACTCTCCTTCGGTTCTGGGTGATCCGCCACGGCGTGATTTCGGCCAGTCGTGGCGGCAAGCTGAAGACAGCCCTGCAGATCGTGGCGATCACGCTCTACCTTCTTCCGCTGGCGAGCGACGCTTTTCGGGTGGCCGAGTGGGTGATGGGCGCAGCAGTGGTCGTCACCTTGGTCACTGGCGTCGACTACGTCATGCGCGCCAGCGCTCTTCGTCGAGAAGGGCAGTTGAACGATCAGCGCGAGGTCGGCCAGTGACCGCCGAGGGCCGATCGCTGGCGGCCCGGTTGGTGCCGGCACTGCAGCAGCGGAGCCTGACGCTCGCTGTGGCCGAGTCGCTGACCGGAGGTCTGGTCATGGCAACGTTGACGGAGATCCCTGGAGCCAGTGCAGTTCTGCGTGGCGGCCCGGTCGTCTACGCAACCGACACCAAGACATCAGCGCTCGGCGTCGATGCCGCGCTCGTGGCATCTCGCGGGCCGGTTGACCCCCAGGTGGCCGAGGCGATGGCGGTGGGGGTGCGCACGGTCTGGCAGGCTGATCTCGGTCTGGCGACCACGGGGGTGGCTGGGCCCGAGCGCCAAGCAGGGCACCCGGTGGGCGAGGTGTACGTCGCCGTTGCTGACTCTGCTGGCGTGACAGTCATTGCCTGCGACCTCCGCCAGGGCGGCACCCGCCAGGTCATTCGGCACCTGGCGGTAGAGCGGGCCCTCGAGGCGGTGCTGGGGCGCCTTGAGCCCCTCGGGCTCGCCGGGGAAGCCTCCGGGGGCTGACGCGGTTACACTGGAACCAGACCTGGTGGCAACCGCTGCTGCGGACGAACTGTGACGAAGGGATCGCCGATGATCGTGTTGCGTCAGCACCTCGGCGACGAGTTGCGCCGCCAGCGGCAACAGCAGGGCCGCACCCTGCGTCAGGTCTCCGCGGCTGCCCGGGTGTCATTGGGCTATCTGTCCGAGATCGAGCGTGGCCAGAAAGAGGCCAGCAGCGAGCTGCTCGCCTCGATCTGTGGCGCCCTTGAGGTACCGCTCTCAGCTGTCCTGCGCAACGTCGGCGACGACATCGCCCTCGCCGAGCTGGCGTCCGCCCCTGTCGCACCCGTGCGGCGAGATGAAGACGGCGACGGCGGCCCACGTGCGGCCGCCGGGGTGCCCGCCGCCGTCTGAACGTGACTGCCCCCCACGTCAGGGCGGGGAACTCCATGGAGCGAGCCCGCTCCGGAATACTTGCGGCCGCGGCCGACCTCGTGGCCGCTGGCGGGTCTGGTGCCGTCACGATGTCGTCGGTCGCTCGTCGCGCCGCCGTGGCCAAGGCCACCGTCTACAACCACTTCCGTGACCGCACCGAACTGCTCAACGCACTGGTCGCCACCGAGGGTGATCGTCTGGTTGCCCACTGCCGCGTCGTACCGCCGGACGGGCAGCTGATGGCAGCGGCCGAGTGGATCAGCAGCTCTCCTGCGCTCGCCGGCCTGCGCCGCCATGACGCCGCCGCGTTGGTCGACCTCGTCGACGTCGTCGCCACGAGCGACCAGGCCCAGGCCGCAGTAGCGGCGTGGTGTGCACCCGACGCTGACGTCGACGGGGCCCTTCGGTGGCTGCTCTCGTTCGCCATCGTCCCGGGTGGATCTGGCCAATCTTCCGCGGACGTGCCCACGTCGCCCTAGGCTTTCCGAGCCGAGCAGCGAGTTTCGGCGTCAGGGGGCGATGCAGTGCGAAACATCGGATGGGTGACACGTCGGCGCGCGGCGATGTCAGCCGGCGCAGTCGCCGCCTTCGTCGTGGCGCTGCTGCCGCTCGTGGTCACCCCCCCTGCAGCATCGGCGACGCCGACCGGGTCTACCGGAGCTGCGGTGACGCTGGTCGCTGACGGCGTCCGAGAGCCGCACAGTCTGCGCACGGCGCCGGACGGCCGGCTCTTCCTGCTTCAACAGGCCGGCAAGGTCCGCATCATCAAGAAGAACCGGCTGCTCAAGGCGCCGGCGCTCAAGATCGACCCGGCGCAGATCGTGGAGCACAACAACTCCGCTGGCCTGCTCGGGATTGCATTTCCGCCAGACTTCAGATCGGCGACGGTGCAGCACGTGTACCTGCTCTACACGCACGAGCCGATGCCTGGGTACCCCGATCGTCACAACGTCGTCACCAGATGGGTGATCAACGGCAACACGATCGACCCCAGCAGCGAGGAGATCCTGGTTCACCTCGATCCGCTCACCGATGCGACCGGCGCTTTCGCGACAAGTCACTACGGCGGCGACATGGAGTTCGGCCAGGACGGCAAGCTCTACGTCAGCACCGGCGACCTCTACCAGGCGGCCAACGGACAGAGCATGTCGACGTTGCACGGCAAGATCCTTCGGTACAACGCCAACGGCACGATCCCGTCGACCAACCCGTATGTAGGTCAGCTGAGCGGTCGGCTCCAGGCGATCTGGTCGACCGGTCTGCGCAATCCCTTCAAGCTGTCCCTCGACCGCCGTAACGGCAAGATCCTGATTGGCGATGTCGGCAGCACCAAGTTTGAAGAGGTGAACGTCCTGCCGCCTCGGCGCCCGGGGGTGAACTTCGGCTGGGCCGCTGTCGAGGGGTACACGTCAGATCCGGCGTACCGTAGTCCGCTGCTCGCCTACCCGCACGACGCTCCGGTGGGGACGTTGTCGGGGTGTGCGGTGATGGGTGGCGACATCTACCGGCCGCGCAACAGCCTGTTCCCCGACCTGCAGGGCGACTACCTGTTCGCCGACTTCTGCCAGGGCTGGGTGCGATCGCTGGATGTGAAGTCGGGTGTGGTGGGTGACGTCGTGGCGTCAGGTTTTCATGCGCCGGTCGATACCGCGGTCACCCGCAACGGCACCATCTGGGTGGCCGAGCGTCAGCTGGCCGATGGCGTGCCGGGCGGCATCTTCCGGATCGACCCCTTGACGACCGGCGGGGCTCCGGTCATCACGGGGCAGCCGCAGGACGCCTCGGTTGCCTCGGGGGCGACTGTGGGCTTCACCGTGTATGCCTCCGGCAGCACGCCCCTGACCTACCAGTGGTACCGCGACGACGTGGCGATCCAGGGTGCGACGTCCAGCACGCTGTCGGTGCCGGGCGTCGGCACTGGTGACTCGGGTGCCGTGTTCAAGGTACGGGTGAGGAACGGTGACGGAACTGTCTGGTCACGTTCGGCAACGCTGACGGTGTCGTCGAACCAGTCACCAACACCGACGATCTCGTCGCCTGCTGCAGGTTCGCTCTTCTCGGCCGGCGACGTCCTGCACATCGCAGGCACGGCGACCGATGCCGAGGACGGGACCTTGCCTGCGTCGGCCTTCACCTGGTCGGTCGAGCTGCACCACAACACGCACCTGCACGACGTGGCCGGGCCGGTCAGCGGAACGCGGTCGCTGGATGTTCCGCTGAGCCGAACGGCGGAGACCGATACCGATATCTTCTACCGCGTGCGTCTCACGGTGAAGGACAGTGGCGGGGCGACGACCACGGTGACCCGCGACGTCCAGCCACGCCTGACGACATTCGCCATCGACACGCTCCCTGTCGGCCTGCCACTGCTCGTTGACGGCATCTCTACGTCAACTCCGTCCACGATCGGTTCGGTGGTCGGCACATCGCGCAGCGTCGGCGCGGCGGCAGTGACGCAGGGCGGTGTGGGGTGGTCGTTCGACTCGTGGCTCGGCGGTTCGACAGCGGCGACCCGCACCTTCGATGCGCCGATCAGCAGCACGTCGTACACCGGGTACTTCCGCCCTTCAGCTGGTAGCACCGGCACCGGCACCGGGTTGCGGGCCACGTACTACGCCGACACCGCACTGACCACCCCGATCGTGAGCCGGGTCGACCGGGTTCCCTACTTCAGCTGGCCGACTGCGCCGGTAGCCGGAGCTCCGAAGGACAACTGGGGAGCGCGCTGGAAGGGTGATCTCCAGGCTCAGTTCTCCGGTCCGATCCAGTTCTGGGCTACCGTGCGCCGCGACGAGACGCTCACGGTGACAGTGGGCGGCACGACGGTCATCAACGCGGCGCTGACCAATGGTGCGGTTTCTGGCAGCGTGTCGTTGACAGCCGGGCAGCGCTATCCGATCGAGATCACGTACACCGATGGCAATGGGTCCGCGGCCCTGGATCTGACCTACGGGCCGGACCAGGCTCGGCGCAGTGTGCTGGCGGGAAGCCAGCTCTATCCGGCGCCCTGAGCCGATCGACTGCGGTCAGCTCGTAGCCGGAGCCCGCGTGGGGTCAGCAGGAACCCGGAGTCTTGCAGGGTGTGGCGCCACGGGGACGAGTGGACGTCGACGCCGTCCACTCGCTGCAGATGCAGTGGGGGGCGAAGTCCGGACCGGACTTCGGTGACCAGCCGATCAAGTGACTGCCTCGCGCGCTCGGTTTCCGCGTCGCACCAGGTGAGCACGGATCGGCCGCCGCGCTCGATGAAGAGGGCTAGTCCGGACTCGTCGAGCACCACGGTGGCTCCGGCCTTGCGTCCCGGTAGGTGCGTGTCGGGGGCCTTGGGCCAGGCCAGGGCAGCTCCGTACGGGTTGGCCGGGTCCGTGGCGGCCAGGGCGAGCGTCTGTGAAGGGGAGTGGGCAGAGTCTCGTAGCCGGTTGACCGCAGCGCTGCCGGCGAACTGTGCGGCCCCCAGCCCCTCTACGAAGTAACCGCGCTGCACCTTTCCGGCGTCCTCCATGGCGGCCATGACCTGGTAGACGGCAGCGAACCCGCCTGGCGTCCCTTCGGCGGAAGCAGCCCCACGTGTGAGCACCCCGTGCCGAGCGAGGAGCCCGCTGGCGGTGGCGTGAGCGCGCACCGTTGCGGGTTGGGTGCTCGCCATGGTGCGGAACCAGCGACCGGGCGCGTAGTCCGCCACGTTCGAGCGACTCGGTCGTCGCGACGGTCGCCGGCCGGTCATGCGTGGTCCCGTCCGGCCACGGGCGCCTCGGAGATGTGCTCGGACCGCCGCGAGTGAGTCATTGGTGAGCTGCCCGTTCCACACCAGGTTCCACAGCGCTGTCGTGATGGCGTCGGTGGTGAAGTCGGGGAGCGCGGACTCGATCCCACGCGTCAGCAGCGCTACTCCGTCTCCCATGAGGTCGAGGAGGGCGATCTCTACCTCGGTCGGGTTCTCGAGCGTGATCGGGGCCGGCAGAACGGTGGCGACCTGGTCGGCCGGTACCAGCCCGATCCAGCCATCACCCTGGGGCAGCGCCCCGGAACCGAACCAGGCGACGTCGCCCGACCCGGTGAGCTCATCGAGCCACGCCGGCTGGTATCCGCTGACCCGTGAGGGCAGGATGCTCCGCTCCCACTCAGATGCCGGCGCTGTGGCCCCGCTGAGCTGCTCGAGTACGTGATAGAGCCGGTCCGGACCGCCCGTCGCGTCACCGACGCGGGCGGGGCTGCCCGCAGCAACGCCCTGCCACTGCGGCAGGAAGGTCGCCAGGCGTTCGGCCGGCACCGGTTCGACGGCGCGTTGCGCAATGGCTGCACTTGCTCGCTTGATCTGCCGGAGCACCTCCGCGTCGCACCACTCGGGGCCGGAGCCACCGGGACGGAAGGCCCCGGCCACCACGCGCCCGTGGGCGGCGAGCCGCGGAAGTGTGGCATCGACGACAGCCGGTCCGAGGCCGAGCGCCTCGGCCGCCGTGGCCGAGGTGAAGGGTCCGTGTGTTCGGGCATACCGCGAGACCAGGTCGCCGACCGGGTCGGCCACCGCCGCCGCGAACGCGCCGGAAACCCCGGGAGGCAGCGGGATACCCAGTGCGTCACGGAGGCGCGCGAGGTCTTCGACCGCCACCCAGCGCTGTCCGGCGGCCAACCGCAGCGAAACAGCGCGCCGCGATTCCTCGAGTGCTTCGGCCCACGCGATGTCGGCCCCCCGCGCCCGGAGGTCTTCGTCGGAGAGCGGCCCCAGTACTCGCAGCGCGTCGGCCACGGACTCGGCGTCGCGGAGCTGTCTCTCCTCCGTCAGCCACCCGACGCGGCGTTCCACGAGCTCGATGGCGCTGGGATCGAGCAGCTCGCGCAGCTCGGCCTGGCCGAGCAGCTCGGCCAGCAGCGTCGTGTCGACGGACAGTGCCGCGGCCCGTCGTTCGGCCAGAGGTGCGTCGCCCTCGTAGAGAAAGGCTCCGACGTAGGAGAAGAGCAGGGATCGAGCGAAGGGTGAGGCGTGGTGTGTCTCGACCTCGACGATCTGCATCGTGCCGTTGGCCAGATCTGTGAGCAGGTCGCGAAGTCCTGTGACGTCGAAGACATCCTGCAGGCACTCACGCATCGTCTCGAGGACCAGGGGGAAGGTGGGATGTCCCGAGGCGACACCCAACAGCTGTGCCGATCGCTGTCTCTGCTGCCACAGCGGCGTACGGCGGTCGGGTCGACGGCGGGGGAGCAGGAGCGCTCGCGCAGAGCACTCGCGGAAGCGCGCAGCGAAGAGGGCAGATCCCCATACGGCGTCGGTGACCTGGCGCTCCACGTCATCTGGGTCAAGCAGCAGATGCTCACCGAGGTTCGGAGTCGCGCCGTCGTCGGTGTCGCCCAGGTCGGGAAGTCGCAGCACGATGCCGTCGTCGGACGGCATCACCTGCACGTCCATCCCCAGCTCATCTCGGAGCCGAGCGGCGATCGCCAACGCCCAGGGGGTGTTGACGCGTCCTCCAGCCAGTGAGTGCACCACGATTCGCCAGTCGCCGATCTCGTCGCGGAACCGTTCGACCACGACCGTTCGGTCGTCGGGCACGACGCCGCAGGCCTCGTGCTGCTCGGCGAGGTAGGCCAGGGCGTTGTCGGCGGCGTTGCGGTCCAGGCCCAGGCTCGTGAGGTGGGCTTCGGCATTCTCTGGTGTGGCGCCACGGATCTGGCGGATCGCCGCCCCGATGGCCTGGCCGAACTCGCGCGGGCGCCCAACGGTGTCGCCGTGCCAGAACGGAAGCTTGCCTGAGCGTCCCGGTGCGGGGGTCACGAGCACCTGGTCGTGGGTGATGTCGACGATCTGCCACGAGGTGGACCCCAACGCGAAGACGTCGCCGATCCGCGACTCGTAGACCATCTCTTCGTCCAGCTCGCCCACCCGTCTTCCTGGCCCGCCGCCGGCCAGGAAGACGCCGTACAGACCTCGGTCAGGGATCGTTCCACCGTTCACGACGGCGATGCGGTGGGCTCCGGGTCGTGTGGTGAGGACGTCGTCGTCACGGTTCCAGACCAGGCGAGGCTTTAGCTCGGCGAAAGCGTCCGAGGGGTAGCGGCCGGCCAACATGTCGAGCACCCCGTGCAGAGCGGAGTCGGGCACTGCCCGGAAGGGATCGGCACGGCGGACGAGGGAGGCGAGATCGGAGACCGTCCAGTCGTCCATCGCGACCATCGCCACGATCTGCTGCGCCAGTACGTCGAGTGGGTTGCGCGGTACGTGCAGGGCTTCGATCTGTCCGCTGCGCATCCGCTCGACCGCTACTGCGCTGGGCAGAAGGTCGCCTCGGTGCTTGGGGAAGAGCACGCCGCGCGAGACGCCGCCAACCTGGTGGCCGGCCCGCCCGATCCGCTGCAGCCCGCTGGCCACCGACGGTGGTGACTCAACCTGGACGACGAGGTCGACCGCACCCATATCGATGCCGAGCTCGAGGCTGCTGGTGGCGACGACCGCTGGCAGCGTTCCCTGTTTGAGCTCTTCCTCGATCTCGCCGCGCTGCTCACGCGAGACCGAGCCGTGGTGCGCACGGGCGATCTCGCGGCGTGGGCTGCCGTCGGGCTGGGTTGGCGGAAGTGGAAGCGTTGCCCCCGCCTGCGCCATGACGGCGGCCGGAGCTGACCGGGGCTGGGTGAGGTCGCCGTCCATCGATCTGCGCGCCGACTCCTCGTTGAGGCGAGCGGCCAGCCGCTCGGTCAGCCGTCGCGAGTTCGCGAACACGATGGTGGACCTGTGCTGGGTCACGAGGTCGACGATCCGCGACTCGACGTGGGGCCAGAGCGACGGTGGAGCCGCCGGCTCCTCGCCGTCACCTCCAAGGCCGACCTCGTCGCCCAGCGATGCGAGGTCTTCGACCGGAACCACGACGGACAGGTCGAGCTCTTTGCTGCTGGGCGGCTGCACCACCGTCACCGGTTGCGACCCTCCCAGAAATGCGGCCACCGTCTCGGTGGGCCGCACGGTTGCCGACAGGCCGATGCGCTGAGCGGGTGCGTCGAGGAGCGCGTCGAGCCGCTCGAGCGAGAGGGCCAGGTGGGCACCACGCTTGGTTCCCGCCACAGCATGAACTTCGTCGACGATCACGGTCGAGACCGACCGCAGGGTGTCTCGTGCCCTCGACGTGAGCATCAGGTAGAGCGACTCGGGCGTCGTGATCACGAGCGTGCTCGGACGCCGCAGCTGTCGCTGCCGCTCTGATGCGGGCGTATCGCCGGTGCGGATGGCCACGCTGATGTCGGGTGCGGTGAGCCCCTCCAGCTCGTAGGCGTTGCGGATGCCGGCGAGGGGTGCCCGCAGGTTGCGCTCGATGTCGACGGCGAGCGCCTTCAGCGGCGACACGTAGAGGACGGTCGTCGCAGGGTCGCGCAGCGGTTCCGAGGCGCACCGATCGAGGGCCCACAGGAAGGCGGCCAGCGTCTTCCCGGATCCGGTGGGAGCAACCACCAGCGTGTGCTGCTCGGCGCTGATGGCCTGCCATGCAGCTTCCTGGGCCGGGGTCGGCTCGGCAAAGACCGTCTCGAACCACCCCCGCGTCTGGGGAGAGAAAGCGGCAAGGGCTGAGGGCACCCGCCCATCTTGGTCGCTACCCCTGACGGTGACCAACGACGGTGACCAACGACGGCGAGCAGGGGGTCGAGCAGCTCGCGTCGATCCCGCCTGTCCACCCGGCGTGGGGGCTTGTGATGGGTTTCGGCAGACGGATGAATGGAGTCATGTCTTCGCAGATCGCTACCCGTCCACGCACGTCCATACGTCGTACGGCGGCACTCACCGCCCTCCTGGCCCTTGCTGCGCTCTCGCTCTCGGGCTGTTTCAAGCTCGACATGTCGCTCGAGCTCTCACCCGACAACACCGTTGACGGGTCGATCATCTTGGCGGTCAACCGGGCGCAGGCCGACCTGTTCGGAGGTGAGGACGCGCTACGCGAGGCGCTGTCAGGCGAAGGGGCAGGTCTGATCGACAATGCGCCGGCGACCGGCTCGGTCGAGACGCGTGACTACCAGGACTCCGACTGGATCGGCAACGAGTACGTGTTCAGCGGCGTCGCGCTCGACGAGTTCAGCGGCGCCAATAGTGGAGACCTGTCGATCACCCGCGAGGGAGAGACGTTCGTGGTCGAGGGAACGCTCGACCTCTCGCAAGGGACCGGCGGCGACGCAGCGGCAGGCGCCTTGCTCGACTCCGCCGAGACCGAGATCTCCATCACCTTCCCTGGCGCCGTGCAGAGCAGCAACGGCCTGGAGGACGGCAACACGGTGACCTGGTCACCGAAGGCAGGTGAGGTCACCGAGATCTCGGCCGTGGGCAGCGCGAAGGCGGGGATCCCGTGGAGCTTGATCGTCGCTGTGGTCGCTCTGCTCGGTCTGGTGGTCGTCGGCGTGGTGCTGTTCATGATGCTCCGCGGTCGTCAGCGTGCCGCTGCGCCGGTCGCCGGGCCGCTGCCCGAAGGCAGCATCGTCCCCGCCGGTCCGGACGACGCAGTGCCAGGCGCCGCACCCGCGTCCGACGCACCTGAACCGACGGAAGACGAGCCGCCGCCACCTCCGCCCTCGGTCTAGAAGGGCTGTCGTACAGTCGGATCCGTGCGATTCACCGACTTCTGGGAGCGGATGGAGACCCATCTCGGCTCCTCCTATGCGCGGAGCTACGCGCGTGACCACGTTTTGAGCGAGCTCGAAGGCCGAACCGTCGAACAGGCGCTCGCCGACGGCGAGGACGCCACCCGGGTCTGGCGAGCTGTCGTCGTCGCCCTCGAGCTCCCCGTCCGTTATCGATGACAGCCCAACGCGTGGTGGCGTGCCTATGAGCACCGACCTCCAGCGGCACACGGTGCGGGTCCTGGCCGCCGCCCAGGTGCTGACGGGCGTGGGAGTGGGTGCCGGCGTCGCTGCGGGCAGCCTGCTGGTTGCTGACCTCACCGGAAACGACGGGCTGGCCGGCCTCGCGCAGACGTCCGGAGTGGTGGGCGCCGCCGTGGCGGCCGGGCCGCTGGCGTGGCTCTCGGTGCGCAGAGGCCGTCGGAGGGGTCTGGTGACGGGCCTGTGGATCGCTGTGGCCGGCTCACTGGTCGTGATCGGCGCGTCGATCGCCCAGGTGGCCGCGCTGGTGCTGGTGGGGACGTTTGGTGTCGGCGTCGCATCCGCGGTGGGCCTGCAGGCCCGCTATGCCGCCAGTGACCTCGCCCCCCGGGAACGTGTAGGGCGCGACCTGGCGATGGTCATCTGGGCGACCACCATCGGTGCGGTGCTGGGCCCGAACCTGATGCAGCCGGCTGCCGACGTCGCCGACGCCCTCGGCCTGCCGTCCCTGAGCGGTCCCTATCTGGTCACGGCTGCGAGCATCACGCTGGCCGCGTTGCTGGTGGCGGGGTTCTTGCGTCCCGACCCCCTCCTTCGCGCGCGCGAGCTCAGCCGAGAGGCCGAAGGAGATGCCTACGTCGAGGTGCGCCATCGCGGAATGCGGGCCGAGCTGGCGCATGGGGTCGGCGTGGTGCGGGACTCGCCGGGTGCGACCGTGGCCGTCGCAGCCATTGCCATCGGTCATGTCGTGATGGTGATGGTGATGGTGATGACGCCGGTCCACATGCAACATGTCGACGTCACGCTGCAGCTGGTGGGGCTCGTGATCAGCGTCCATATCCTGGGCATGTACGCGTTCTCACCCGTCGTCGGCTGGCTGGCCGATCGGCGTGGGAGCGTGAGCGTGATCGGGGCCGGGGTAGTGCTGCTTGCCGCGGCGACCCTGATCGCGGGGACTGCACCCGGCGACTCGATCAAGCAGCTCGGGCTGGGACTCTTCCTGCTGGGGCTTGGCTGGTCGGCCACCTTGGTCGGGGGGTCGGCCCTGCTCTCGACATCGGTGCCGGAGGAGACCCGGCCGGCCGCGCAGGGGGTGGGTGACACCGTGATGAACGTGGCTGCTGCCCTGGGGGGAGCCTGCGCCGGCATCATCGTCTACGCCGCGTCCTACGCCTGGCTCAACGCCGCTGCCGCACTGTGTCTGGTGCCCCTGGCGGTCGCCCTCGTACGCCGGCGTGTCGGACCTGCCGTTCGAACACCTGTTCGGTAGAGTCGCCGCGACGCGCAACGCAGGGTCGTTATCCACCGGTCGTCTGGTCAGCCCGACGACTGTCGGAGGTCCGGCGTAGCGTCGCCCGCGATGACCCGCCCGATGACCTGACAGGGCACCGACCACCGTAAAGAGGAACTCATGGCAGATCGCGACAAAGCCCTCGACTCCGCGCTCGCCCAGATCGAGCGCCAGTTCGGCAAGGGCTCGGTCATGCGTCTCGGCGACGAGACACGTGCACCGGTTGAGGTGATTCCGACGGGAGCCATCTCGCTCGACATCGCCCTCGGCATCGGGGGTCTTCCCCGCGGCCGCGTCGTCGAGATCTACGGTCCCGAGTCCTCGGGTAAGACGACGGTGGCGCTGCACGCGGTCGCCAATGCGCAGGCACAGGGAGGCATCGCCGCCTTCATCGACGCCGAGCATGCGCTCGACCCCGAGTACGCCAAGAAGCTCGGCGTCGACACCGATGCCCTTCTGGTGTCGCAGCCCGACACCGGCGAGCAGGCGCTGGAGATCACCGACATGCTGATCCGCTCCGGTGCGATCGACATCATCGTGATCGACTCGGTGGCCGCGCTCGTTCCGCGCGCTGAGATCGAGGGTGAGATGGGTGACAGCCACGTCGGTCTGCAGGCGCGGCTGATGAGCCAGGCGCTGCGCAAGATCACCGGTGCCCTGAGCCAGACCGGCACGACCTGCATCTTCATCAACCAGCTCCGAGAGAAGATCGGGGTCTTCTTCGGATCCCCTGAGACCACGACCGGTGGCAAGGCGCTGAAGTTCTACTCGTCGATTCGGCTCGACGTCCGACGGATCGAGACACTCAAGGACGGCACCGAGCCGGTCGGCAACCGCACCCGGATCAAGGTCGTGAAGAACAAGATGGCCCCGCCCTTCAAGCAGGCGGAGTTCGACATCCTCTATGGACACGGCATCTCGCGAGAGGGCTCGTTGCTCGATCTCGGGGTCGAGCACGGTTTCGTCCGCAAGTCCGGTGCCTGGTACACGTACGAGGGCGACCAGCTCGGCCAAGGTAAAGAGAACTCCCGCAACTTCCTGATCGACAATCCCGACCTCGGCAACGAGATCGAGAAGAAGATCAAGGAGAAGCTCGGTGTCGGCCCTCAGGTCGACGCAGAGGCGGGCGACATCGACCTCACCGTGCCCGCGCCCGTCGACGTCTGATCGTGGCCAGGGCAGCCCGGGCCGCACGTGAGCGGTCACCTGAGTCGGACGCCTTCGCGGAGGCGGCCGGGAGTGAGGCCGACGCCGACCCCGTCGAGGTTGCCAAACAGATCGTCCTGAACCAGATCAGTGCGAGCGCCAAGAGTCGGCACCAGCTGGAACAGGTGCTTGCGCGCCGAGAGGTCCCCGCTGATGCCGCGGAACAGGCGTTGGACCGGTTCACCGAGCTCGGCTACATCGACGACGCGGCCTTTGCCAGGGCATGGGTCGAGTCACGGCAGCGCACCCGCGGCCTTGCTGCACCTGCGCTGCGTCGCGAGCTACGCGACAAAGGCATCACGGCCGATCTGATCAACGACGTTCTGCTGGCCTGCGCCGATGGTGACGCCGAGCGGGTCGCCGCCGGCGAGCTCGTCGACAAGAAGCTTCGGGCCATGCGCTCGGGACGTCCGGTCGACCGCGACACCGCGACGCGTCGCCTGGTGAGCATGCTGGCCCGCAAGGGGTACAACGCGTCGGTGGCGTACGGCGTGGTCCGCGAGCGGCTCGACCTCGTTAGCGGCGACTAGGCGGCCTCATTCACTGAATGGCCATTCAGTGAACTGGTACTGTGGCCCGGTTGTCCACCGATGGAGGAGACCACCGTGACGACTGTGGAACGCCACACCCTGCCCGGCCGCGACTACTGCGACCCGGAGATCTACGAGCTCGAGCGCCAGCGCATCTTTCTGCAGTCGTGGTTCTGTGCCGGCCGCGAGGAGCAGGCCCCCGGCCCTGGCGACTGGTTCATCGTTGACGTGGTCGGCGAGAGCGTCATGGTGCTGCGCGGTGACGATGGCGAGCTGCGCGCGTTCTACAACGTCTGCCGCCACCGCGGCTCACGTCTCCGCGAGGAGCCCAGCGGGAATGACAAGGGCACGATCATGTGCCCGTACCACGCCTGGTGCTACGACCTCAAGGGCGATCTCGTCGTCACGCCGAAGGTTGGCGAAGACGAGATCGACAGAAGCACGCTGTCGCTGTGGCCGGTGCACCTCGACGTCTGGCAAGGCTTCGTCTTCGTCAACCTCACCAAAGGCTCGCCGCGTCCATTGCGCGAGACCATTGGCGGGGTTCACGACGACGACATGCTCAGCCTTGAGCGTTTCGAGATGGACGAGCTGCGGATTGGTGCGTCGTCGGAGTGGATCGTCGAGGCGAACTGGAAGATCCTCATCGAGAACTACAACGAGTGCCTGCACTGCCCAACCGTGCACCCCGAGCTCGTCGACGTGATTCCCGCCTATCGCACGGGCTGGGTCTTCGAGGAGGGCCGCGATGACGGTGGTGTCACGCTCGCGAGCGGCGGCACTTATGCCCCTGGCGTCGACACGCTGCCTTTGTTGCCGGCGATGAACGAGGTCGACGCGCAATCGGTCTACGGTGGCACGATCTTCCCGAACATCATGATCGACACCTCGGGTACGGCGATCATCGTCACGCAGCTGTTCCCGCAGGGCCCGGCGCGAACGCGTCAGGTGGCGTGGTACCTCTTCCACCCCGACACGATCAACACCGCCACCTTCGATCCGAGCGGTCTGGTGCAGTTCGGTGAGCTCGTGGCTGGGCAGGACAACGCCATCTGTGAGCGCGTGCAGCTCGGTGTGAGCTCGCAGGCGTTCGACCACGGCGTCTACCCCGAGAAGGACGAGTACGTGTACGCGTTCAACCAGCGCTATCTGCGGGAGCGCGACGGCGGTTGAGGGTGCCTTGCGATCAGCCTGAGACGCCCCCGTCAGCGGCTCGCGTCCCGCGTCCGGTCACTCACTCTGTCGCGATTGCCGTCGGCGTTGTCGGCGCTGCCTGGGCGGCAAGGGTCATTCAGGATCTATGGTTCGAGTCCCTCGGGGCGGACACGTACATGCTGTGGCCCTGGGGTTTTCTGTTCGTCGGCCTGACGATCAGCCTGCTCGGCTGGTGGCGGATCAGCGCAGAGCCCGGGCCCGGCTCGGTCGCCGTGGCGGCGTCGAGAACAGCCGTGGCCACGGGATGCGTTCTCGTAGGCCTGGCGACCGTTCAGGCCCTTGCGGCCAAGGGGCCCGGGATATTCGGGGCACACCGGGTTGAGTGTTGCGAGAGCTCGTGGTTGACGTATCTCAAGATGGACGGCCCCCTAGTTCTGCTGGGGATTGGGCTGGCGGTTGCCGGGTTCGCTCTCGAACGGCGATACCTACGCCCCCGGTAGTCAAGGGTCAGGCCGTGCGGGCTCCGGTGGCCGCGGTCGCTGCGGGGGGCAGGTCGCGCGGGTCGACAGGTCCCTGACGGGGATGCAGGAAGACGCCGGACCGGGGTTTGGGTTCGATGTAGGTGCTCTTCGGCGGCATCACCTCGCCGCGCTCGGCAACCGATACGAGCTCGGCATGCGTCGGGGCGGCGAGCACGAAGAGTGCGTCCTGGGGGTGGGTGGCTGCCACCTCGTGCGGATCAGTCAGCTCTGACACGTAACTCACTCGTTCATGACCGGACACCACCCCGAGGTGAGGCCGCAGGATCTCCTGGTCCAACCGGGAGACGTCAAGAGCAGACGCACCTTCTGCTGACGACGTGGGCAGCTCGATCCGGTGCCATGCACCCGCAACATGCAGGTCGAATCCGCCGTGCTGACGCGTGGGACCGGACACCGTGGTGACCTTGCAGTCGGACTTCAGTCCCTCGAGCAGAGTCGTCGCGTCGATGGGCCCGGCCACCAGCCGGTCGAAGGCCAGCAGATGGGTTTGGCTTTCCGGGTAGAGCACACACAGCACGGTGCCGCCACGAGGGCTGCCATGGTCGCGCCAGCGTGCGACGGTGGCGGCGACTCGGTGGTGGCCGTCGGCCACATAGTGACGGAGTGCGCTGAGTCGCTCGATCAGGCGTGCAGCGTCGGCCTCGCTGACGCGCCACACCTTCTGCTCGACATCGGTGATGTCGGTGACGGTGAGAACGGGTGACTGTGCCGTCGTGGTGGTCACGACGGACTCGACGACGTCGTCGTCGCGGTGCATGACGGCCACCAGCTCAGATCGAGTGGGCACTGCCTCGAAGTGCTTGGCGAGGGCCTCCACCTTCTCGGGTTTGACGTCCTCGTGGCCGAGCACGCGGCCGTCGACGAACCCGCTGACGTCGAGGTCGGCGACGATGCCGGTGTGAACGTCCCCTTCTCGGTCGATCCGGTAGATGTAGAGCGCCGGCTCGCCGAGGGCACCGTACGAGTCTGAGCGCAGCAGTCGTTCGAGACCTGCCGCGTTGGCCGCGCCAATGTCCTCGTAGGAGGCGCCGGGCATATCGAGGGTGGAGCGGGTGACGTTCAGGTAGCTGAGCGGGTTCTCGAGCAACAGGTTGGCTCGCTGCGCGGCAGTGAGGGCGTCGTGCATCGGACACACGACGTCAGCCGCGTGTTCCTCCTTGACGATCCGCGCCGGGAACCGTCGGACCAGGGTCACCCTCTGGTCGCCTGAGAAAGCGCGGCCGCGTTGACCACATGAATCGGTTCACCTGCGGTGAACGCCGCCACCACGTCGACGACCCCCTCGGCGACAGCCAGCTGGGCCTGCCCGGTGGAGGCCCCGATGTGGTGCGTCCCCACGACGGCAGGGTGCGTCGACAGCGGGGACGACCACTCGGCTGTGCCGGTTCCCGGCTCGTCCGGGAAGACGTCGAGGCCGGCACGAACGCGTCCTTCGTTCAACGCGTCGAGCAGGGCGTCAGAGTCGACGACGTCGGCGCGGGAGGTGTTGATGAGGATCGCTCCTGGCCGCATCGCGTCGATCGTCTCGCGGTCGACGATTCCGGCAGTGGAGGGCCCGGCCGGGATGTGCAGCGACAAGACGTCGACCGCTGCGGCGAGCGACGGCAATGAGCCGAGCAGGTCGATGCCGAGGTCGGTGATGCGAGCTTGTGACTCCGACGACCGTCCGGGGCGCTGGAGCGCGATCACCTTCATGCCGAACGCCTTCGCCCGCTGCGCCACACCGAGCCCGATGCTTCCCAGCCCGACAATGCCGAGCGAAGCCCCGGCCAGGCCCCGGGCACCTGTGGTCATGCCCTTCTTGTTCCACTGCCCGGCGCGCATCTCGATCACGCCGTCGGGGATCCGCCGGTCGATAGCGAGCATCAGGCCGAAGGCGAGCTCGGCGACGGCAGCGGCATTGCGGCCGGGCACGTTGCTGACCACGACGCCGGCCGTGGAGGCGGCGGCGACGTCGATGGTGTTGGTTCCGGCGCCGGCACGTACGACCAGGGCGAGGTCATTGCCGGCGTCAACCGTGGCCTGGGTCACCTTGGTGCTGCGGACGATCAGTGCCTCATGGTCAGCGATCTCGTCGGGCAGGGTGTCGCCCGTGAGGTCGGCCTTGATGACGCAGGTATGACCGGCGGCCTCCAGTGCAGCGACCGCCGATTGCTCGAGTGAGTCGGCGACAAGGATGCGCATGAGGACCTCTCATCGGGGCTGGAAGCAGGGGACAGAAGACGAAGATGATCAGCCTGGCAGTGCGCTCGGCTCCTGGGCGAGCACGTGATCCACGATGTGGCATAAGCATCCCACGCAGTGGCACCTCGTGGGGGCGATCGCCGACCACTTACCCTTGGTGGCTGTGACGGCACGCACGTACGAGGTACGCACCTACGGGTGTCAGATGAATGCCCACGACTCCGAGCGGCTCGCCGGGTCGCTGGAGGCGGCCGGGTACCTCCGTGCGCCGGACGGTGAGACCGCCGATGTCGTGGTCTTCAACACCTGTGCCGTGCGTGAGAACGCCGACAACCGGCTCTACGGCAATCTCGGACATCTTGCGCCGGTCAAGGAAGCGAACCCCGGCATGCAGATCGCCGTTGGCGGATGTCTGGCGCAGAAGGACCGGAGCCGCATCGTCGAGCGGGCGCCGTGGGTCGACGTGGTGTTCGGCACCCACAACGTCGGCGCGCTGCCGGTGCTGCTCGAGCGTGCCCGGATTGCCGACGAGGCGCAGGTCGAGATCCTCGAGTCGCTCGAGGTCTTTCCGTCCACCTTGCCCACGCGGCGCGAGTCGGTCTACGCGGCCTGGGTGTCGATCAGCGTCGGGTGCAACAACACCTGCACGTTCTGCATCGTGCCCTCACTACGCGGTGTCGAGAAGGACCGACGGCCAGGGGATGTGCTCAGTGAGGTTCGCGCGCTGGTCGACGAGGGCGTGCTGGAAGTGACGTTGCTGGGACAGAACGTCAACTCCTACGGAGTCGAGTTCGGTGACCGCTTCGCGTTCGGAAAGCTGTTGCGCGCGTGTGGTGATGTCGAGGGTCTGGAGCGGGTGCGTTTCACCTCGCCGCACCCTCGTGACTTCACCGACGACGTCATTGCGGCCATGGCCGAGACGCCGAACGTCATGCCGCAGCTGCACATGCCACTGCAGTCGGGTTCTGACGCCGTGCTCAAAGCGATGCGCCGTTCATATCGTCGCGACAAGTACCTTGGCATCATCGAGCGAGTGCGGGCCGCCATGCCCGAGGCAGCCATCACCACCGACATCATCGTGGGTTTCCCTGGCGAGACCGACGCAGACTTCGAACAGACGCTGGAGGTCGCTGCGGAGGCGCGGTTCGCCAACGCCTTCACCTTCCAGTACTCCAAGCGCCCCGGAACCCCGGCGGCAGAGCTCGCAGACCAGGTGCCGGCCGAGGTCGTCAAGGAGCGCTACCAGCGACTCGTCGCCCTCGTCGACGACATCGCGTGGTCGGAGGCCAAACAGCAGGTCGGGCGCACAGTGGATGTCCTCGTCGCGGAGGGGGAGGGGCGCAAGGACGGCGCGACCGGCCGTCTCTCAGGGCGTGCGGCTGACAACCGTCTGGTGCACTTCGCTGCCGATTCCGGACGGCAGCCGCGTCCCGGCGACTTGGTGGCGGTCGACATCACGTACGCCGCGCCGCATCACCTGGTGGCCGACGGACCGGTCGTGGCGCTTCGACGAACTCCGGCCGGCGACGCGTGGGAGCGCCGATCCCTGGACACTGACGCGTGTGGACCAACGGGGGCGCCGGTCGTGCTGGGGCTCCCGACGGTGGGCAGTCCTGCGAGTGCCGCTCCTCCCGCGGTTCCGGCGCACTGAGCGTGCTCGTCTCTGCTGCGGTGCTGCCGCACCCGCCAGTGC
>JAHEKZ010000009.1:49390-63066 GCA_024644435.1 Actinomycetes bacterium
GGGGGCGCCGGTCGTGCTGGGGCTCCCGACGGTGGGCAGTCCTGCGAGTGCCGCTCCTCCCGCGGTTCCGGCGCACTGAGCGTGCTCGTCTCTGCTGCGGTGCTGCCGCACCCGCCAGTGCTCGTGCCCGAGGTTGCGGCCGGAGCGGCCGATGAGCTCGCGCCCCTCCGCGAAGCGTGTGCCAAGGCCCTGGAAGTCCTTCGTGCAGCAGCGCCCGACCTGGTGATCGTGGTGGGGTCCACCGACGCCACCCGTCAGACCTTCCCGGCTGGGGCCAGTGGCTCGTTCGCGGGTTTCGAGGTGCCGGTTCGCGTGCGACTCCCAGGGGCTGGGGAGCCGGCCGGGGCAGAAGAGCCAAGCCTCCCGGCGTCCCTGGCGGTGGGTGCGTGGTTGATGTCGCAGCATCAGGGGTGGCACGAGGTGCGGGCCGAAGCGGTGCCGCACGACCTCACACCGGAGGAGGCGGCCGAGCTCGGGCGTCAGCTCGCCCTGGAGTCGGCCCGGGTGGCGATCATCGCCATGGGGGACGGATCAGCCGCACTGTCGGCGAAGGCCCCTGGACACCTGGTCGACGGGGCGGCCGAGTGGCAGCAGGCGGTCACCCGCGCGCTCGCTGACGCTGATCTCGACACCCTCGCCGGGCTCGACCCCGATGACGCGGCTCTCTTCGTCGCGGCTGGCCGCCCCGCGTGGCAGGTGCTGGCCGGCGCCGCGCACGGAGGCTCGTGGCGGGGCGAGCTGCTCGCTGACGAGGCTCCCTATGGCGTGGCGTACGTGGTGGCCAGTTGGTCCGGGCCGCCCGGATGAGCCGGCTGATCGCCGTCGTCGGACCCACTGCCGCCGGTAAGTCCGGACGTGCCGTGACCATGGCGCACGAGCTCGGCGGAGAAGTGGTCAACGCCGACTCGATGCAGGTGTACATCGGCATGGACATCGGCACGGCCAAGCTCACGATCGAGGAACGGCAGGGCGTGCCCCACCACGTGCTGGACGTCTGGCCGGTCAGCAAGGACGCCACCCTGGCGGAGTACCAGCGTCTCGCCCTCGACGCGGTCGATGACATCTGGTCGCGCGGCAAGGTGCCGATCCTGGTCGGTGGGTCGGGGATGTACGTGCACGCCGTTGTCGACCGTTGGGACATCCCGGGCACCGACCCTGAGATCCGCAAGCGCCTGGACGACGAGCTGGCCGCCGACGGTCCAGCGGTGCTGCACGAGCGGTTGGCCCGCCTCGACCCGCTCGCTTCCACGGCGATCCTCCCGACCAACGGCCGACGCATCGTTCGGGCGCTCGAGGTGGTGGAGATGCGCGGGTCGTTCTCTGCCACGTTGCCGAGGTTCGAACCGAACCCGGACGTGCAGCTGATCGGGCTGCGACCGAGCCGCCATGTGCTGGACGAGCGGATCGAACGGCGCGTCGAGCTCATGTGGAGCTCGGGCCTGGTCGACGAGGTCCGCGCGCTGGAAGGAGAGGGGCTGCGTGAGAGCCGCACGGCGTCCCGTGCGCTGGGCTACGCGCAGGTGCTGGACCTCCTGGCCGAGAAGCGCACCGAGGACGACGCTCGAGAAGAGACGGTCCGGGCCACCCGACGCTTCGCCCGTCGCCAGGAGTCATGGTTCGGACGAGATCCCCGCATTGACTGGCAGCCGGTCGGGCCACCGGACGCGTAGGCTCGGCGTCCGTGACCACTCCGTCAGCATCGAGATCCGGTCCACGGTTCCTCAAAGGACACGGGACCGAGAACGACTTCGTGGTGCTCTTCGACCCCGACCAGCGCTACGGACTCACTGATCGGCAGGTGCAGGCGCTGTGCAGCCGCACTCGCGGCCTCGGAGCCGACGGTGTCCTTCGGGCCGTGCCCGCCGAAGTAGGTGCCGACTGGTTCATGGACTACCGGAACGCCGACGGAAGCATCGCCGAGATGTGCGGGAACGGGGCCAGGCTCTTCGCCATTGCGCTGCGGGATGCCGGGCTGGTGGGGGTCGACTCGTTCACGCTGCAGACCCGAGGCGGGGAGCGCCCGGTATCGGTCGACGGCGACCAGGTGACGGTGGGCATGGGCTGGGCCAGCACCAGTGACGACGCCGCCGTCGTGAGCGTGGGGGAGCGTCAGTGGGCGGCGACACCGGTGTGGGTGCCGAACCCCCATGCGGTGGCCTTCGTGGACGATCTGGCCGAGGCGGGTGACCTGGCAGTGACGCCAGGTGTGACGCCGGCGTCGGTCTTTCCCGATGGCGTCAACGTCGAGTTCGTGGTCGAGCGAGGTCCGGCGCACGTGGCGATGCGGGTGCACGAGCGCGGAGTGGGCGAGACGCGTTCGTGCGGCACCGGGGCCGTCGCCGTGGCCTGGGCTTGGCGCCGGCGCTCCGGGACCACGCAGGAGACCATCCAGGTGGACGTTCCTGGGGGCTCGGTGTTCGTGACCGAGCATCGTGATGGACAGCTGGATCTCGGAGGACCCGCGGTGATCGTGGCCCGTGGCGTCCTCGACGCGCAGTGGTGGGAGGAGAACGCATGAGCGACTCATCGGAGGTTCGGCAGGTCGCGGTGGCCGCCAAGGGCCCCATTGGCACGTTGGGCGCACTCTGGATGACCGGCCCGGAGGAGGAGGCGGCGACCGAGGCGGTCGGGCTGGAGGGCTGGCAGCTCTACTTCCTGGGACGCCACGGGGTCCTGGGTGACGTCGATGCGGACGTGGTGCTCGCGGCCGCGTACATCTTCCCGGCCGACCATCTTCGGCGGGAGTGGGAGGCGGCACGTCAACAGATGACCGCCGCCGAGGGCTTGGCGCACTATGCCGCCCTCTGCCACGCGTGGGGCGAGCAGCACCTCGCCGACTTTTCGGGGGCGGACCGGCTGGCCGACCTCGGGCAGGCCGTGATCGACGCCTCAGACGTGGTCATGCTGCCGTTGTTCGCCGGCTGGCGCTCGGTCCCCGTGCCGACGTCGAGCGGCGCCAGGTGCGCCCACGTGTGTCAGGTGCTCCGTGAGCACCGGGGTGCCTGTCATGGCGTCGCCCTGGCTGCGCTGCAGATGGATCCCTTGATGGCGATCCTCACCAACCTCGGCGGCGAGGCCAACGCGATCGACTACGGGTGGCAGCCGCCCTTCCCGACCCCCACCGATGAGGACCGCACCCTCAGGGATCGCGTCGAGGTGCTCACCGATGACCTCGTCGCTCCGGCCTACGGAGCGCTCGACCACTCAGAGCGAGCTGAGCTGCTCGACCTGCTGCAGGCGGCAGAGGCCCACGTCCGAGGCTGACAGCTCGGGAACGACGTCGGGAGCGCTTCGCCGCGGAAACCATTTGCGCCGGCATGAGACGCTGGAGGCGATGACTGATCCGAACCAGGCTCTCAAGCCACGCTCCGCTGGTGCCCGTACCGGGCCTGCTCCTCATCCCGATGTCGGAAGCCTCGACCTCGAGGACCGCTCTGCGCTGCGCCGCGTGGCTGGTCTCTCGACCGAGCTGCAGGACGTCTCAGAGGTCGAGTACCGGCAGGTCCGGCTCGAGCGTGTGGTGCTCGTAGGCGTCTGGACGTCCGGCACCGTGACCGACGCCGAGAACTCGCTGCGCGAGCTCGCCGCGCTCTCCGAGACCGCTGGCGCCGACGTCCTGGACGGCGTGATCCAACGCCGCGATAAGCCGGACGCCGCCACCTATATCGGGTCGGGCAAGGCGCGCGAGCTGCGTGACGTGGTCATCGAGCACGCTGCCGACACCGTCATCTGCGACGGCGAGCTGACGCCAGGTCAGCTGATCCAGCTCGAGGACGTCGTCAAGGTCAAGGTCGTCGACCGCACCTGGCTGATCCTCGACATATTCGCCCAGCACGCCAAGAGCCGCGAGGGCAAGGCGCAGGTGGCGCTGGCCCAGATGCAGTACCTGATGCCTCGACTACGTGGCTGGGGTGAGTCGCTCTCCCGGCAGGCGGGTGGACGGGCCGGAGGCGCGACCGGCGGTGTCGGAACGCGTGGCCCTGGTGAGACCAAGATCGAGACCGACCGGCGTCGCATCCGCGAGAAGGTGGCCAGACTGCGCCGCGAGCTACGTGCGATGGAGACGTCGCGGGCCACCAAACGCGGACGCCGGCGCGCCAACCGTGTTCCAGCAGTGGCCCTGGCGGGGTACACCAACGCCGGCAAGTCGAGTGTGATGAACCGCCTCACGGGGGCCGGCGTCCTCGTGGACGACTCGCTCTTCGCCACGCTCGACCCCACCGTGCGTAAGACGCACACCGCTGATGGCCGCCTCTACACGCTCGCTGACACGGTGGGCTTTGTCCGCCACCTGCCGCACCAGCTGGTGGAGGCATTCCGCTCCACCCTCGACGAGGTGACCGACGCCGACCTCGTGCTGCACGTCGTCGACGGGTCAGACGCCGATCCCGAGCGCCAGCTCGCCTCGGTGCGCGAGGTGCTGGCCGAGATCGGTGCGCAGAACCTTCCCGAGCTCGTCGTCATCAACAAAGCCGATATCGCCGACCCCCTCACGGTGGCCCGTCTCCGCCGTCAAGAGCAGGGCGCTGTGGTCGTCTCGGCGCAGACCGGCGTCGGTATCGACGAGCTGCGGGCCCGGATCGAGGAGGCGCTGCCGCGTCCACCGGTTGAGGTCGAGGTCGTCGTGCCCTATGACCGCGGCGACCTGGTCTCGCGGATGCACACCGAGGGAGAGGTGCTGGTCGAGGAGCACCAAGAGTCGGGCACGTTCGTCAAGGCCCGTGTGCACCCCGACTTGGCCGCGGCGTTGCAGTCGTTGTCCGGCGTCTGAGCCGGGCGAAGTGGCCGTGACGACGACGAGCACCCCTACCGGCGAACTCGTGAACAGGTCATCCCTGCTGAGGGGTGGCGTGGTCTGGTCCGGCAGGGGGCGCGCCCGCGGGCCTGCTGCCGTTGCCGTGCGAGATGGCCGGATTGTCTGGATCGGATCCGAGGCCGATGCTGACGACTTCTCCGCCGAGGTGGACGAGGTCATCGATCTCGAGGGCCGGTTGCTGACGCCCGGGATCGTCGATGCCCACAACCACGTACGACTGGGCACCGGCTCTGACGCCGTGCAGCTGAGCGGGGCCCTGTCCCTACCGGAAGTGCACCGACGGATCAGCGACTGGCTCGACCAGAACCCCGACGCCACCTGGGTGCACGGCGAAGGATTCGACTACGCGGCGCTCCCCGAGGCCCGCCATCCCACAGCCGCAGACCTGTCAGGCGTGGGTGACGGTCGTCCGGTGATGCTGCTCGACTACAGCGTGCACGCTGCAGTGCTGAACGTGGCGGCCGTGCAGGCATTCGGGATCGGCGCTGGCTCTGGCGATGTCCCGTGGGGAACGGTTGAGCGTGCTGCGGACGGCACACCCACCGGGTACGTCGCCGACTTCGCGGTGAAGGGGATCTCCGACGTCGGGCAGAAGGCGTTGCAGAGGGTCTCTCCCGCGTACTCGCTCGAGGCGCAGTACCGCCGGGTCGTGGCCGGTCTCTCGATGGCGGCCCACCACGGCATCACCACCGTGGTCGAGCCCCAGAACTCCGTTGACGACCTCGAGCTCTTCGCTCGAGCCAGGTTCGAGGGAAACGCTCCGGCACGGATCGTGGCGGCGCTGTTTCATCCCGTGGGCACCACGGCGTCCACGCTGGACGCGTTCGAGTCGGCACGGAATCGGTTCAACGACGACTGGCTGCGCGTGCTGCCCGTCAAGCTCTACATCGACGACATCGTCGAGCCACATACGGCTGCCATGCGCGAGCCGTACGCCAACCGACCGGACACGCGCGGACGCACGTATTACGACTCCGATGAGTTCGCCGATGTCGTGACCGAGCTCGATCGCCGAGGCTTTCCCTGCTTCGTGCACGCGACGGGGGACCGCGGGATCGGCGTCTGCCTGGACGCCTTCGCCGCGGCTCGCGCGCGCAACGGGGATCGAGGCAACCGGCACCAGGTGGTGCACGTCGAGTGCGTGCACGAGCCTGACCTCAACCGGTTCGGCGAGCTGGGGGTCGTTGCCTGCATGCAGCCGCGGCACTGCGCTCCCGAGATCGTCCAGCAGTGGCGTGACAACGTCGGCGAGCAGCGCTGGCGGTACGCGTGGCCGATGCGCAGCCTGGCTGAGCGGGGAGCGACGCTGGCGTTCTCCAGTGACTGGAATGTGGCCGAGATGGACCCCCTGGTCGGGCTGTACTCGGCCATGACCAGAGCAGATCTCGATGGGCGTCGCTCGTGGGTGCTTGAGGAGTGCGTCGACCTCGAGACGGCGCTGCACGCCTACACCTGGGGAAGCGCCTACTCGGTCGGCGCCGAGGTGGAGCGCGGTGACCTCAGTGTCGGGTCCCTCGCCGATCTCGCGGTCTTCTCCGACGACCTGTTCGCTCTTGACCCGTCCGCCCTGCTCGACGCGCAGGTCGACCTGACGATGGTGGGCGGGCAGATCGTGCACCGCACGTTCTAGAGCCCCGCATGTGGACGGCACGACTCGCTGTCCGCCACGCGCTCTAGGGTGTCGGGGTGTCATCACCCTCGGTTCCTGACTTGCTCGACGCTGCCGTGGCAGCGATCGGCGGGACACCGCGTGAGGGCCAGCAGCAGATGGCCTCCGCCGTCGCCGACACACTCGAGACCGGCGAGCATCTGCTCGTTCAAGCCGGCACGGGAACGGGCAAGTCGCTCGCCTACCTGGTGCCGATCCTGGCTCACCACGACAGCGCCATCGTCGCCACCGCCACCATTGCGCTGCAGCGGCAGCTGGTCGACCGCGACCTGCCGCGTCTGGTCGACGCCCTCGAGCCACAGCTGGGTCGTCGACCCAGCTTCGCCATGCTCAAGGGGCGCAGCAACTACCTCTGCCTGCACCGGCTCAATACCGGCGAGCAGGAGCCGGACGACGAGGACGCCCTCTTCGCGCCGACGCCCACATCGAAGGCCGGTCGCGACGTCGTCCGCATTCGGCAGTGGGCCGAGGCCACCGAGACCGGCGACCGCGACGAGGTCATCCCCGCACCCGACGACCGCGCCTGGCGCAGCCTGTCGGTGACGCCGCACGAGTGTCTGGGTGCTCAGCGCTGTCCGTTCGCTGACGACTGCTGGGCCGAGATCGCCCGTGAGCGCGCTCGCGAGGCAGACGTCGTGGTCACCAACCACGCGATGCTCGCCATTGACGCTCTGTCAGACGCCCGACTGCTGCCCGAGTCCGACGTGATCATCGTCGATGAGGGCCACGAGCTCGCCGACCGGGCCACCGGAGCCGTGACCGACGAGCTCACGGCACCGATGGTCGAACGTGCAGCACGGCGCGGTCGGAAGTTCGCCGGTGAGGCCCCGACTGACCGCTTCATGGACGCCGCCGCGGCGCTCGACGGAGTGCTCGCCGAGGCGACCGAGGGTCGCATGACCGAGGTAACGGGTCGACTCTTCGACGCGCTCGTCGCGGTCCGTGATGCCAGCCATGACGCGCTCACCTCGATCGGCAGCGCCAAGAGCGGTGACGACGACCTGGCCACACGGGTGCGCGCACGGGCAGCGGTCGAAGAGGTGTACGAGATCGCGGGTCGCCTGGTCGTGGCCGGGGAGAAGGACGTCGTATGGCTGACCAAGCCGGAGCGGCGTCCGCCCGCGCTCTACCGGGCCCCGTTGTTCGTGGGTGGGTTGCTGCGCGCGGGCCTCTTCGATGAGCGCAAGGTCGTGCTGACCTCGGCCACCTTGGAGCTGGGTGGTGGCTTCGAGCCGGTGGCGCGCGGTGTCGGCCTGACGGGCGAGGGTGCGCCACCCTGGCGTGGTCTCGATGTGGGGTCGCCGTTCGAGTACGGCAAGCAGGCGATCCTCTACATGGCGGCCCAGCTTCCGGCGCCAGGGCGCGATGGCCTTGCCGAAGCGACTCTCACCGAGCTGGCCGATCTCATCCAGGCAGCTGGTGGGCGAACCTTGGGGCTCTTCTCCTCCATGCGTGCGGCACAGCAGGCGGCAGAGGAGATGCGCGAGCGGCTCGACCTTCCGGTGCTGTGCCAGGGCGACGACGCCATCTCAGAGCTGGTGCGGGTCTTCGCCTCCGACGCGCAGACCTGCCTGTTCGGCACGCTGTCGCTGTGGCAGGGCGTCGACGTCCCCGGCTCGGCGTTGCAGCTGGTGGTGATCGATCGGCTGCCGTTCCCGCGTCCAGACGACCCACTCGCCTCGGCGCGCTCTCGGTACGTCGAGTCACACGGCGGCAGTGGGTTCATGCAGGTGGCGGCGACGCAGGCCTCGCTGCGGCTGGCCCAGGGCGCTGGGCGGCTGATCCGGTCGGCCGACGACGTCGGGGTGGTGGCCGTCCTCGACTCACGCCTGGCCAACGCCCGGTACGCCGACTTCATCCGGGCGTCGCTGCCGCCGATGTGGCCGACCACCGACGGGGCGCTTGTGCGGGCGTCCCTGGCAAAGATCGATGCGGCCGCGCAGCCTGTGCTTCCCGTTCCCGAGCGTGTGGTGGTGGTGGGCCAGAGCGCCGGTGCAGCTGTCGTCGACGATACTGACCGCCGCGGCAAACGCTGGACCGACGAAGAGGACGCCAGGCTCGCCGAAGTTTTCGCTGCCGGCACTCCCGTGGGGCTGCTAGCTGATGAGCTGGGGCGTACGGCGTCCGCCGTTCGGTCGCGCCTGAAGTCTCAGGGGCTCACCGCCCGCGTCCAGTGGCGTGATGTGGCTCAGGTTCCCGACGTCGACAAGACGCTGGCCTACGCCCTGGCCGAGGTTCCGCCGCCGTTACGGGCCTCGCTGGCTGGTCTGGCCGAGGCACTCGGCGCCGATGAGTGGATCGCCGCGATCGACGGCGACGCGTTACATGTCACGGCCACGCCTGCGGGAGAGCCGCTCGACTCGGCCGTCGCGGTAGGGTCCGCCGACCCGCTGCTCATGGGTGCGGCGTCCAGCAGGTTCCTGGTAGTCAGCAGCGCGACGAAGGACACGCCTGCTGGGGTGGACGCCCAGATCGTTCCCCAGACGGCTAGCCCGGCCTAGCGTCGCTCGTCCGGGCCTGAGATCCGCTCAAGATCGTCTACCTGGCCCAAAACCCCGATGAGGCCCGTACCGTGGGAGTGGATGGCGACGCGTCGGCCATCCCTGGGGGAGCGATGAGCGACGAGATGGGCCAGACTCCGACCAAGAACGGGGGTCGGGGCCAGGCGTTTGCCGGGATTGCGCTGGCGGTTCTCGTGGCGTCGCTCGTCGTCGTGCTCTTCGCGCAGCTGCGCAGTAGCACAGCGAGCACGGATGCATCGGCCCGCTATGCCCCGGCTGGTGTGGCGAACCCATCGGACCTCGTCGGTGTGTGGTGGCCACGGGGCCGTGACTCGCTCGATGGGCGCCTCCTGGCCGTAGGGGCCGGCGAGTTCGCCGTCTTCGACGACTTCTGCAAGGCGGACGGATCGTGGCGGGCATCGAGCTCGGGACTCATGTCGACCTTCTACACGAGCAGCGGCAGTGGGCAGTGCGATGGCGTGTTCGACGTGAGCGACGGCTGGTTCGCGGGGATCACGTGGTTCGTCGTCAAGGAGGATCGCGTCGAGCTTCTCAGCGCGTCAGGTAAGACCGTCCTCACCCTGGAGCCGGCGGAGCAGAGCTCGACGAAGATGCTCGACGGTCTCGCCCAGAAGTTCCCAGCAGAGAAGCCCGTCGCCCCACTTCCTGCTGGCTTTGAGGTCCCCAGCACCGAGCAGCTGGTTGACGTTCGATGGCTGCCGCTGGATGTTCCAGTGGGTCACCAGGGTGCCGGAGCGGACCGGGCATTCGCGGAGTTCTCCGGCAACGGCTACTGGCAAGCGTCGGACGGCTGCAACGGCCAACGCGGCAGCTGGGCCCTGCACCCCGATACGGGGGAGTGGCTGGCCACCAGCGGTTTCTCCACCCTGATGGGCTGCGCGAATGTTCCGGTCGCCGAGACGGTGACCGGCGCCGCGGCGGTCGGCCTCGATGGTGAGCAGCTCGTCTTCTTCGGTGCCGGTGGCGACGAGATGGATCGATTCGCTCCCGAGCCCGCGCCTGTGGGGTAACCCCGGGTCGCTGTGGCGACCCGACATGTCCCCACACGTGTGTGGTGGGCCGGACGTGATGCGTCTCACGCACCTCACCCGTCAAGACGCGATTCTGGGGCACCGAGAACAAGGGGGACCGACTCTTTCGGTCTGCACGATGACCGTGGCACGATCCCAACCCTGTGAGGACCCCTCTTTCATGACGACCACTGAAGCCCTGGAGCGCGACGTGCTCGAGACCCCCGCTGACACCTACGCCGCCGAGCCCTTCGCCGACGAGTACGGCGACCCGGCACGCTACGACCTCGAGTACGGCACTGACGGCGCTGACCTGCCGTTCTACGTCGCACTTGCCGAGCAGACCGAAGGCCCCGTCCTCGACGTCGCCACCGGCACGGGCCGCCTCGCGCTGGCTCTCGCTGCGGCTGGCCGCGAGACCACCGCCGTTGACGTGAGCGCGGCCATGGTCGAGTTCGCGGCAGCCAAGGACGCCGACGAGACCGTGACCTGGGTCGAGCAGGACGCCCGCGAGCTCAAGGTGCGTGGCAAGTTCGGCTTCGCAGTCCTCGCCGGCAATGCTCTGCAGCAGTTCGTGACCAACGACGACCGCACCGCTGTGTTGAAGGCGATCTACCGCCAGCTCGCACCCGGCGCCACGTTCGCGTTCGCGATTCGCTTCCCCCACGCCACCGAGCTCGCGCGCACGGTCGAGACCGCCGAGATCTGGCACTCGTACACCGACGCCACCGGCAGCCAGGTGATCGTCTCGGGCACGCAGCGCTACGACGCCGTCGCCCAGGTCATGACGCACGAGACCTACCGGCAGTTCGCCGTCGACGGCACCCCGGCCGCCGCGCCGACCGCCACCGCCGTCCGCTACTCGTTCCCGCAGGAGCTGGACGCCGCCCTGAGCGCCGCCCGCTTCGAGATCGAGGCCACGTACGTCGACTTCGCCGGCACCCCGCTGACCGCCGAGACGGCCGCCACGGCGTCCGCCCTGGTGTACGTGTGCCGCAAGCCCGAGAGCACCAAGCGCTAGACCGCACCAAGCGCTAGACCGCACCGACTGACAGCAGAGGGGCCCACCACCTGGTGGGCCCCTCTGCTGTCAGTTCAGCCGATGAATACCGCGAGTGTCACGAAAGTGTCGACATCAGGCGTCCCCGGTGGACGGTTTCGTGACACTGGTGGGCCGGACGCGGTCCGGACGCGGGTCAGAGGCTACGCAGGACGGCCGTCACCTTGCCGACGACCACGGCGTCGTCGCCGAGAATGGGCTCGTAGTCAGGGTTGTGCGGCATGAGCCAGATGTGTCCGTCGCGCTTCTTGAAGGTCTTGACGGTGGCCTCTCCGTCGAGCATGGCCGCCACGATGTCGCCGTTCTCGGCGTTCGGCTGCTGCCGGACGACCACCCAGTCGCCGTCGCAGATCGCGGCGTCGATCATCGAGTCGCCCACCACCTTCAGCAGGAAGAGCTGGCCTTCGCCCACGAGCTGCTTGGGCAGCGGGAAGACGTCTTCGACCGCCTGCTCGGCCAGGATCGGACCACCGGCTGCAATGCGGCCGACGACCGGGACGTATGCAGCGGTAGGGGTGGCATTGCCGGAGTCGGTGACGTCGATGGTCGACTCGGCGGTGTCGGGCAGACGCACCTCGATCGCCCTGGGGCGGTTGGGGTCGCGCCGGATGAAGCCCTTGCGTTCGAGGGACGCGAGCTGGTGCTTGACGCTGCTGGGGCTGGTGAGCCCGACGGCGTCGCCGATCTCGCGCATGCTCGGGGGATAGCCCCGCTCGTGGACTGACCGGTGGATGTACTCGAGCACCAGGCGCTGCCGCTGGGTGAGCCCGTCGTCGGCGACCGGGCCGTCCGGCATCTCGTGGAGGCCGCTGGGGCTGTCGGGTGCGGGGCTCATGGGCTCGTCTCCTGCCGTCGGGGCTGGCTGGGTGCTGGCTGGTGCTCACGCTGACCTGTCGGTGGTGGGGTGCATGGTGGCGCCATGTCCTTCACCAGCCCCGACGCTAGCGTGAATCGAACGCGTGTTTCAAACACCTGTTCGATTTTACGCCCGTGTGTCGTGACTTTGTCCGAGTCTTGGTGTAGACATCGTACAGACGTTCGATCGAACACTCGTTCGACCCCTTCCCCGGAGGTCATCATGATCAGCACGCTGAACCGCCCCACGACTGTCGCCGCCACCGAGAGGTCCGTCGTGGAGTCACGGCCCGCCAGGCCGCTACGGCTGACCCGTCGTGGGCGGTGGGCGCTGCTGGCCATCGTCACCCTTGCTGCCTCCCTGGTGTGGGCGCTGAGCACCCTGGGGCCGGTGTCGGCTGAGACCGGCGCTGGTGCGGGCGGTCCCGCCGTCAGCTCCACCTGGGTGGTGCAGCCGGGGGAGACGCTGTGGGTGATCGCCGAGCGAGTCGCCCCTGACACCGATCCGCGCGAGACCGTGGCCCGGATCGTGGCCATGAACGACCTGCCCGACTCGTCGGTCCTGATCGGCCAGGAGCTGCAGATCCCCTCCTGACCTGCAGTGATGTCCGGTCGTCGATCTCCACGACACGCCGGAGCAGAAAGTTGGGGCGAGGCTCTTGCCACCGGAGCGGGCGAAGCGTACGGTTACCCCTACATCTAGTAGTTACATCCCTGTAAGTCATCCACAGATTGTGGTCTGGTATCCCCAGATCTGACGGAGTTATCCCCGGTTCATCCCCAGGATCTCCCCAGGTCTGTCCCCAGCTCACCCTCGTCGGGATCGCTTTCCGGGTGTCGGGCCCGCACGTCAGGGCCCCCAGCAGAGGAGGGGCGTCCACCATGTACTGCCCCTTCTGTCGTTCCACCGAGACCCGCGTGATGGACTCGCGCACCGCCGACGAGGGCGCTGCCATCCGCCGTCGGCGTCAGTGTGCGGAGTGTGGACGTCGCTTCACCACGGCCGAGCACGCCGCACTGGTGGTGGTCAAGCGCAGCGGGGCCACCGAGCCCTTCAGTCGCCCCAAGGTGCTGGTCGGCGTCCGGAAGGCCTGTCAGGGCCGGCCGGTCACCGAAGACGATCTTGCGCTGCTCGCGCAGCGCGTCGAGGAGACAGTCCGGGCCACCGGTGCTGCCGAGATCGACTCCCACGAGGTCGGCATGGCCATACTCGGACCGCTCCGAGAGCTCGACGAGGTGGCCTACCTCCGTTTCGCCTCCGTCTACCGCAGCTTCGACTCCCTCGAAGACTTCGAGGACGAGATCACGTTGCTCCGCGCCGAGCGTGAACCGCTCGGCGTCGAACCGCCGCCGTAGGACACGTCGCCCGTATCCCGCGCAACTCCACAACCCAACCTCGACCCCGTTCCCGCATGAGTTCTCTGTCCACCAGGAGGGGCAGTACCGATGACCGAAGCCGCACCAGAAACCCAGCAGGGTGACCTCTCGTCCCACGACCGCCCTGAGGTGATCCGTCACGGGCTCACCATCGAGCGCATCTACACCACGCCAGGGGTGCACCCGTACGACGAGGTGACCTGGGAGAGGCGCGACGTCGTCCAGAACAACTGGAAGACCGGCGACGTCGTGTTCGAGCAGCGCGGCGTCGAGTACCCCGACTTCTGGTCGGTCATCTCCTCCACCATCGTCACCACCAAGTACTTCCGTGGGGCGGTGGGCAGCGACACCCGTGAGTGGTCGCTTC
>JAHEKZ010000087.1 GCA_024644435.1 Actinomycetes bacterium
GAGACCGAGTTCCGCGGAACGTCGGTCACCCTGCACACGGCGACGGGGCCGAGGTTCGGCACAGTCGAGCTGCTGATCGATGGTGTGGTCGCCAAGACCGCCACCTTGTACTCGCCGTCGTTGTCGTTCGGAGAACTGGTGACGGCGTCCGGTCTGAGCGATACCCGTCACACACTGCAGGTGCGGGTGGTGGGCGAGAAGGATGCTGCATCTGGCGGAACCGGTGTGGTCGTCGACCGCATCGAAGCAGGCTGACACCTACCCCCGAATCCGTCTTCACCCTTTCGGCGCATCGATCCGCCCCCTGCCTAGCCGATAACCACTGCGGTTACGCCTATCTGTCGGAGATTGGCGGACCCTGGGATCGGACGTCGCCATGGGGCATGTCAGGCGTGGGCTCACCACCCTCATCCTTCTTGCGATCGTGGTCGCGACCGGGGGAACGGCGCTCGCAGCACCTCCGCCCGCGGCACCGACCATCACCAGCAAGCCTGCCGCCTTCGTCAACACCACTACCGCGACGTTCACCTGGACTCACGCCAATACCAGTGCCACGTTCGCGTGCTCGCTGGACGGCGCCAAAGCCAAGACGTGCACGTCGCCAACCTCCTACACGGGCCTGGCGGCCGGTGCACACAAGTTCACCGTTCGCGCCGTCGTCTCCGGGTCCAAGAACGGGCGACTGGCCACCGTCAACTGGACTATCGACCTGACGGCCCCGAACACGCCCACGCTCTCGCAGCCGACGACACCCACCACTTCGCAGTCCGCTTCCCTTTCCTTCGGAAGTTCCTCGACGGACGTCGCGTCGTTCCAGTGCTCCCTGGACGGCGCGACGTTCGCCACCTGCACCAGCCCGCGTGCCCTGTCGAGTCTGGCCGAGGGCTTCCACACGTTCGCCGTGAAAGCCGTCGACAACGCAGGCAATGTCAGCGGCACCAAGTCTGTGCTGTGGAAGATCGACCGCTCGGCCGCGACTCCCGTGATCACGTCGGCTCCACCCACCATCAGCACCGGGTCAGTCAGCTTCGGCTTCGCCAGCACTGACACTGACGTCACGTTCAGCTGCTCAATGGACTCCACCACGACGTACACGGCATGCACCTCCCCCAAGAGCTACACCGGATTGTCCAACGCCAGCCACACGTTCCGCGTGCGCGCGACGGACACCCTTGGCAACATCTCAACACCGGCCGCTTACACCTGGACAGTGCAGGCAGTGCCGGTGATCTCGCTGGCGTGGAGCAACCCCGGGGGCTTGCCGGCACCCGTCACGTCATTAACATCTGGGACGTTCGCCTTCACCGCCAGCGGTCAGAGCACGCTCACCTGCCGTCTCGATGGTGTCGACCAGGCCTCATGCGTGAGCCCGCAGTCCGTCTCCTCGCTCAGTGACGGGGCACACACCTACGCGGTTGTGGCCAACGCCGGCCTCGGCAGTCAAGTCACCCTCACCTACACGTGGGTCGTCGACACCGTCGCCCCGAGTGCACCCACCATCACCGGGCCCGCCCCTCGCACGGGAGCGACGAGCGCGAACATCGTTGTGCAGCCAGGTTCGCCCAACGACGCTGTGGCCTGCACGGTCGACAACGTAGCCCAGGTGTGCACGGCGCCCATCGTTCTTTCCGGGCTCAGCGAAGGCGACCACAACGTGAAGGCCACTGCCAGCGACGCAGCCGGCAACTCGGCGCAGGCTCAGCTCGACTGGACGATCGACCTCACGGGTCCGGACGCCACCACTGCTGCTCCCACGGCGCTCACCGGGCCGTTCGTCGTGACCTTCGACGAGGACACCACCGGCGTCGACAGCAGTTCGGTCCAGCTCGCGACCGAGACCGGAACTCCGCTTGCCTCGAAGCAGACTTGTTTGACGGCCGCCGACGCGGTGACCGACTGCGGCAACAGTGACGTCCGCACGGTTCGACTGGTCGGATCGTCGAAGCTTGTGCTCGGTCAGTACTACCGCGTGCAGGTGAACCCCGTTGGGGCTGCTTCAGTGACAGACGACGTCAGCAACGTGGCCACCTCCGTCGATGACGTGGTGCGGGCCCCGACGACTGCCGGCGAGTCCTCGCTCGGCGCGACGTTCACCTGGCGCAAGGTGGCGGATCGAAAAGCCGCAGGCGGGTCCTTCTTCGCCGAGCACCGCAAGGGTGCGCGCGCGTCGTGGACCTTCTCTGGCAAGTCAGTGGCGTGGCTGACCGTGGCCGGCCCGACGTACGGCAAGGCCGACGTGTACATCGACGGTGCTCGCAAAGCGACCGTGAACAACTACGCCAAGAACGTCAAACACGGCGTCACCCGCGCGGTGAAGGGACTCGCAAAGGGCACGCACACGATCGAGATCCGCGTGCTCGGCAAGAAGGGCGCCAAGGCCGGTAAGGGAACCTTCGTCGCGATCGACGGTTTCACAGTTGGCAAGGCAGTCACCGCGACGCCAGCCCTGACCAAGGTGGGATGGCAGAAGGGGACGAACGTCGCTGCCAGCGACAAGACCTTCGTGGCAGCAGACCTCAAGGGACAGACCATGAAGACCGTCGTCCGCGGGACGTCGGTGCGCGTGTTCGGCGTCCGCGGCCCGACCTACGGAAAGGCTGGGCTCTACCTCGACGGCAAGCTGGTCAAGACCGTCGACCTCTACGCCAAGGCAGCCAAGTGGGGCTCCGTCGCGGCCGTAACCGGCTTGACCGATGCCACGCACACCGTGGTGGTGAAGGTGCTTGGCAGCAAGAACGCCAAGTCGGCGGGCACGGCCGTCGTGGTGGACGGCCTCAGCGTCGGATAGCTGCAGTTACCCGTCGCCGGGCTCAGTCTTGGTCAGAGTCGCGGAGGTCGGCTACCTGCACCTCTTCGTAGGGGGCGGTCAGCGGATCGAGCGCAGCCCGCGGTGCCGGCGGCGTCCACGCCGCCTGGGCCGGCGAGTACGGGTCAGCGGCACTCGTCACGTCCCCGACAACAGCGTTCCCGAAACCGCCCACCGGAGCCTCGTTCACGTCCGGGAGGGGAGCATCGTCGTCGAGGCCGAAGCGGGCGCCCGACGCGGTGTCGGCCGGTAGCAGGTCGACCTGCGGCAGGATCGTGCGTTGGCCGTAGGGAGAGATGGCGTCGGCCAGCGGCACCCCGGCCGATCCGCCGATCACCTTCTCGTCGGCCGGCACAACCGACGAGAGCGGTGGCGTCTCGGGCTTGGTCTCAGATGCCGGGGCCTTCGTCTTCACCTCAAGCGGTGCTTCCGAGGCCTGAACACTGGCACGTGCTGCAGGCCGCGGCGTCGGCGAGGCGCTCTCGGATGCGTTGACTCCCTCGTCCATCGAGGGTGCGACCTTGCCCGAAGGGAAGGTCGGCGTCGATGAACCATTGACGCCAGGAAGACCACCGAAGCCAGCCGGGATGACCGGAGCATGGCCGTCAAACTTTCCGGGAGCCTCAGTGGCGCTGTAGTCGTACTGGTAGCCGTACCCGTAGCGGTGTGAGTCAGGTCCGCGCGGAGGCGCCATGTTCATGACCAGGCCGAGGATCTTGCCACCCACCGACTCGATGTTCTGCTCAGCGGTGCGCAGCTGCTCACGACGGGTCTTGCCCGTGTGGATCACCATCAGTGCGCCACCCGCCAGCCGCGTGAGGACGGCACCATCGGTCACCGGAAGCAGCGGCGGAGCGTCGATGATCAAGGTCGCGCGCTTCTCGAGGTGACGCACGAGGTCGGTCATCGCCTGGCTGCCCAACAGCTCAGACGGGTTTGGCGGCAGCGGCCCCGACGCCATCACCCAGAGGTTGCCGGTTGCCCCCCAGGGCTGCATGACCTCATCAACCGTGGCTCGTCCCACGAGGACGTCAGTGAGGCCGGCACCACCTTCAATGTTGAGATAGCTGGCCACCTTGGGTCGTCGAAGGTCTGCCTCAATCAGGAAGACGGGCTGGCCGGTCTGCGCAATCGTGATGGCCAGGTTGATCGCCGTCGTGGTTTTGCCCTCACGAGGAACCGAGCTGGTGACGACGATCGACTTCGGTCGGTGGTCGATGTCGACGAACTGAAGGTTGGTACGCACCTGCCGGAACGACTCGGCGCGCTTGCTCTGCCCATGACCTTCGGTCAGCAGCGGCTTCTTCTCCGCCTCGGCCTCAAAGGCAATCACGCCCAGCAGCGGCTGTTCGAAGTGCTTGGCGAGCGTCTCGATCGACTTGATCCGGGTGTCGAGGGTCTCGAGCAGAACAGCCGCGCCGACCCCGACGGCCAAGCCAACCAGGAATCCGAGGGCCAGGTTGATCTTGGTGCGCGG
>JAHEKZ010000050.1 GCA_024644435.1 Actinomycetes bacterium
GGCAGCCGTGGTCTGGTGGCTCGTTCGCCGGGGACGTGACCGCAGATTTGTCGGTCAGATACCTGGGCTTGCGCCACTGTCCGATGTAGCAAGCGCGGAAGAGATGCGTCCCTTTGGCGACGCGGGGGAGGGCCCCGTCGAGTGGGCGCCACCAGACGACTTACGGCCGGGGCTGCTGGGCACGCTGATCGATGAGCAGGCCAACGTCCTCGACGTCACCGCCACGATCGTCGATCTCGCCGTGCGGGGTTACCTGCGGATCGACGAGATCCCTGACAAGGGGCTCTTCAGCAGCCGCGACTGGCAGCTCGTGCAGCTCAAGGGTGGAGACACCGAGCTGCTCGCGTACGAGCAGAAGCTCTTTGCCGCCCTCTTTTCTGGCCGGAACACGGTCCTGCTGTCTGCGCTGAAGCGAACCTTTGCCAACGACCTGAAGAAGGTCCAGTCCTCCATGTACGACGAGCTGGTCTACCGCAAGTGGTACCGCCGCCGCCCCGACTCCACGCGAACCACGTGGGGGGTGGTGGGAATCGCAGCGGTCGCGGCGGCTGTGGGCATCGCGTATCTGCTGACCATGCACACCCACTTCGGAATCGTGGGGGTGGCACTCGTGATCGGTGCCCTCGGCGTAGGGGTGGCATCCCGAGCCATGCCTGCGCGCACCGGGCAGGGGAGTGCTGTGCTGGCCCGCACGCTGGGGTTCCGGCGCTACCTCGCCACCGCTGAGGCAGGTCAGATCAGGTTCGAGGAGGGAACCGACGTCTTCTCGCGCTACTTGCCCTACGCCATCGTCTTCGGTGAGGCCGAGCGGTGGGCCAAGGTCTTCGCCACACTCGCGGCAGCCGGTGGGAGCGCCACCACCATGCCCGCGGTGGCCTGGTACACCGGCCCCCACGCCTTCAGCTACGGAGACTTCGGAAACTCGGTGAATGCCTTCTCGGTGAACGCCTCAGGGTCGATCTCGGCCGCTGCGGCCAGCTCATCGGGCGGCGGTGGCTTCTCGGGCGGCGGATTCGGCGGCGGCGGCGGAGGTGGCTGGTAGGCCGCTCACCTAGTCACCGGCGGTGCCGGCGGTTCCACCGTCGTTCTCTCCTGCGGGTGGCAGATGGGCGGGCGCATCTCCTGCGTTCGGCGCGCTGGTCGTGCTGGTAAGGGCCGGGTCAGCGGCCGGGCTGCTTGTCGGTGAGCTGAGACTCACACCGGCCAGACCTCCTACGGCCCCGGTGAGCAGCGCACCGGCCGTGAGGCCGACCGCGAGCTGCCACCGGGTGCGGCGAGTGCCCTCTGTGCCGATGGTCACGGGCACCGCCATGGCCTCCAGCGCGGAGGGCTCGGCGTACTCGGCAGGCCGGTAGAGGTTGTGGGGAGTCCAGTCAAGCGGGTCACCATTGCGGTTCTCGGTCATGTGCTCACCGTGTCCGAGGACGCTGTGGGAAGACGGTGTTTGCGCTGAGATTTGGCTGTGAAGAACTCAGGCCTCCGGCGACGCCGAGCGTGGCAGCTCGACGCGTACCTCAGTTCCGCCGGTCTGGCTCACCAGCTTCACGTTGCCGTCGAGGGCCTCGACGACGGCCGCAACGATGGACAAGCCCAGCCCGCTTCCGCCGGACGCCCGGGTGCGGGATTCGTCTGCTCGCGTGAACCGCTCGAAAGCGTGGGGCTGGAAGTCAGCGTCAATACCTGGCCCGCTGTCCGCCACGACCAACTGCACTGTTGCTGCCTCAGGAACGACGGACACGCTGATCGCCGTGTGCGCAGGAGTGTGCTGGACGGCGTTGGCCAACAGGTTCGTCAGGACCTGGCGCAGTCTTCCTTCGTCGCCGACGACAAAGACCGGCTCGTCCGGCAGGCCAACCGATATCGGGTGGTCCGGTGCCGACACCGAGATATCGCTTGACGCCTCTGCGGCAATGCGTGACACGTCGACCGGCTCATGCAGCAGGGGTCGGCCCTGATCCAGTCGAGCGAGCAGTAGGAGGTCGTCGACGAGGGTTCCCATCCGATTGGCCTCAGACTCGATACGGCTGATCGCGTTGTCGCGTCCGGATGGGTCGGTGTCGGTGCGCCGATACAGCTCTGCGTAGCCCTTGATGGAGGTGAGCGGCGTCCGCAGCTCGTGACTGGCATCGGCGACGAACTGCCTGAGCTGCCGTTCTGTCTCGGCCCGTTCCTCCAACGAGGTCCCGAGGTGGTCGAACATGTCGTTGAGCGCCACCGAGACGTCGCCGATCTCTGTACCCGGGGCGGCGTCGGGAATTCGTTCGTTGAGGGTTGGGGTACCCGAGCTCAACGGCAGGGCAGCAACGTCTCGAGCTGTCTGCGCCACTCGGTCGAGGGGGAGGAGGTCTCGGCGAACGAGCCAGCCTCCACCGAGCGCAACGATGAGAGCAGCCGCGGCCAGGGTGAGGCCTTCGACGACGAGCAGGTGTCCGAGCGTCTCGTTGAGCTGCCCCAACGGCAGGCCGACCGTCAGGGTGTCACCGCTGTCGCTCGAGACCTGAAGGACGCGGTAGGCGCCCAGGGATGGCAGATCGACTGATGACGGTTGCGATCTCGCCCCGGCGAGTGCGATGGCATCCTGGTCGCTCAGGGTGCGGCTGCCGTTCGAGGGCGCCCCTGGGGGCGCCAAAGGATCGTCGGCGTCCTGATCTTTGTCACCGGGTCGTCCGATGAGAACCGCTGGCGCGACGAGCTGGCCCGACGCATCGGTCTCGACGACCACAGTGCCGTCGCGGAGGCCGGTCGGATCGAAGGGCGTGGTTGCCGCGATGCTCGCCGCCGTACTCGTCAACTCGCGATCGAGCTGCTGAAGCAGGAACGAGCGGACCGCCAACGTCGTGGCCAACCCTGCACCGAACAGGACGACGACGACGAGCACGACCAGACCGAAGGTGAGCCTGCGGCGCAGCGGCTGGCGACGCCGACGGCGAGGGGCATCTGTGGGCGATGCCGAGCTCATTCGTCCCCCGAGTCGTCCGACCGCAACACGTAGCCCACCCCTCTGACGGTATGAATCAATGGTTCGCGGCCGCGATCGATCTTCTTGCGCAAGTAGCCGACGTAGAGCTCGACGATGTTTGCCTGCCCGCCGAAGTCGTAGTTCCACACCCGATCGAGGATCTGGGCTTTGGACATCACTCGCCGGGTGTTGACCATCAGGAAACGAAGAAGCTCGAACTCGGTCTTGGTCAGCTCGATCAGGTCTCCACCCCGGCGCACTTCGCGAGAGTCGTCGTCCAAGACCAGGTCGGAGACCTGGAGCAGGTGGTCGCTGGTGCCCCGAGTGATACCTGCGCGGCGCAACAGCGCGTTCAGGCGTGCCAGCACCTCATCCAGTGAGAACGGTTTGGTCACGTAGTCGTCCCCACCGAGGGTCAGGCCCTGGACGCGGTCCTCGGTGGAGTCACGGGCGGTGAGAAAGAGCACGGGGGTCAGGAACCCCTCCTGGCGAGCTCGTTCAAGCACCTCGAAACCCGACATGTCGGGCAGCATCACGTCGAGCACCACGATGTCCGGTTTGAACGACCGGAGCTCAGAGAGTGCCGACTGCCCCCGATCCGCCGTGTGCACCGACCATCCCTCGTAGGTGAGGACGGTCTTGATCAGATCCGTGATATGCGGTTCATCGTCGACCACCAGGGCCCGGATGGCTGCCGTCGGTCCGCCGGCGGCCGGTTGGGTGGTCACGCCGCCGCTCACCTCCTGCTCGAGGCCGCCCGTCGCATGACGCGCATTCGCCTTCACGATCGACGGTACTGCCAGGTGAGCGGGTTTCCGCCCTGAGCCGGGCGTCTCACAGCGTATTCACAGACAGATCTTGGGTGCGGCATAGGTTCCAGAGCCACAGTGATCCCATGACCATGACGGCCACTCCGCCGAGCGCGCGCCCTTCCAGGGTTCCCGCGGCTTCGGTTCCTGCGCTCCCAGAGCTACGCCGACGTCAGCGCTGGGCAGGTCGACTGGTCGGGTCCGCGGCGTGGCTGGTGGGACTGGGTCTGGGCGTCACGATTGCGTTGGCGGTCTCTTCGGAGTCGCTCGGCACGCTGGCGGCACCTGGCGGACTGGCGACGGCGTTGGGACGGCTGACCGGTCTGGTGGGGACCTACCTCATGCTGGTCTCGCTCCTCCTCGTCGCGCGGTTCCCTTGGCTTGAACGTGCCGCCGGGCAGGAGCGCTTGGTCCGTTGGCACCGTTGGCTCGGCCCGTGGCCGATCTTCTTGATCCTCGCCCACGCAGTCCTGATCACCGTGGGGTATGCCGCCGCCGCGGCTGGCGGCGTCATACCGATGGCATGGCGGCTGGTGACGGTGTACCCGAATGTGCTCGCAGCCACCGTCGCTCTCGGTCTGCTCATGCTCGCGGGGATCACCTCATGGCGTGTTGCTCGTCGCCGGCTGCGTCACGAGACGTGGTGGACGATCCATCTCTACCTCTACCTGGCGATGGCGCTGGCCCTCGCCCACCAGGTCACTGCAGGTGCCGCTTTCGTCATTTCCCCTGTGGCACGTGCATGGTGGCTCGGAATGTGGCTGGGGACTGCAGGCGTCGTCCTCATCTTCCGGTTCGGTCTGCCGCTCTGGCGCTCGGTGCGGCATGGCCTGCGCGTCGTCGAGGTCCGGCGGGAGGGCCCGGGAACGACCACCGTGATCATGAAGGGGTCGCGACTGGACCGACTCTCGGTACGCGGGGGTCAATACCTCAACTGGCGCTTCCTCCGGCGTGGTCACATCGTTCACGCGCACCCGTACTCACTGTCGGCCATGCCACAGGGCGACTACCTGCGCATCACCGTCAAGGCCCTAGGAGACCACAGTGCCGACCTGGCGAGGCTCAAGCCGGGAACCTGGGTCGCGGTGGAGGGCGCCTACGGCCAACTCACCCACCGTGTGATCGAACGTGATCGTGTGCTGCTCTTGGCGGGAGGGGTTGGTATCACCCCGCTGCGAGCGCTCCTCGAGGACCTGCCACTGGGGGTTCATCCCGTCGTGATCGTGAGAGCGTCCAAACGCCAGGACGTACTCTTCCACGATGAGCTTGCCCACTTGGTGAAGTCGCGGGGCGGTCGCCTTGAGGTGCTGGTCGGCTCGCGCAAACAGGTGCGCCTGGACGCCAAGAAGCTACGTGAACTGGTACCGGACGCAGCAGGTCGAGATGTCTTCATGTGTGGGCCGGAAGGCCTGGTCAATGGTTGGCGTGATGCTCTGGAAGGAGTCGGTGTTCCGATGAGGCACATTCACAGCGAGTCGTTCGGTGGCTAGGGACATCAGCCCCGGCGGGGCCGTGGGGCGTCTCGTGCTGCTTGTCGCCGGAACGGTGACAGGTGTGGTGCTGATCCTCGGCTACCGCACCCCTGCCTCGAACGTGGTGCCGCTCGGCTCGGCGAGCCAGTCCGGAGGCGTCACCCATTCGTCTTCGGGCAATGGAAACGGCAACGGCAGTGGGTCCGGGGGAGGCGGGTCGAACGCCTCGAACGCGGCACCGTCGACGCGGACGGTGACCGGCGCGATGGTGAATACCCAGTTCGGTCCGGTGCAGGTCAGCGTCACGACACGGGGCAACACCATCACTGACGTGCAGGCGCTCGCGCTGCCGTCGGGAGACTCGCACTCGGCCCAGATCAGCCAGTACGCCGGCCCTCGGCTTCGCCAGCAGGCCTTGGCCGTGCAGTCCGCGGGTATAGATGGCGTGGCCGGAGCCTCCTACACCAGCCAGGGGTACCGGCAGTCGCTTCAGTCGGCACTGAGCCAGCTGGGTGCGTGATGCAGCCGGTGCGGTGCCGTCACGTGGAGGAGGTCATGGGAACAGCCTTCACCGTCGACGCGATGTTCTCGGACCGGTCAGCTGAAGATGGGCTCCACGACGTCGTTGCCGCCTGTCAGGTTCTTCACGAGGTCGACCAGGTTTTCAGCACCTGGCGACCGGATACGCTGATCTCCCGGCTGCGACGTGGCGAGCTTGCCGAGGAGGACCTGCCGCGGCAGGTTGAGCAGGTTCTCGCTTCGTGCATCCACGCCCGCGAGCTGAGCGGTGGCTGGTTCGACCCATGGGCGGCGCCGGGCGGCGTCGACCCGACGGGATACGTCAAGGGGTGGGCCGGCCAGCTGGTCCTCGACAGCCTGCGTGCTTGTGGTGCTCAGGCAGTGCTGGTCAACGCGGCTGGCGATGTCGCCGGATTCGGTGGGCCCGAACCTGGACGTTCGTGGCTGCTCGGGCTCACCAATCCGTTCGCGCCGACCGAGCTGCTGGGCAGCGTCCCCGTGGAGGACGGCGCCTTGGCAGTCTCGGGAACGTATGAACGAGGCGACCATGTCTTCGATCCCAGCGGGAGACCGGCGACCGCCGGAGTCATCTCGGCCGCGGTGCTCGGCCCCGACCTGGGGATGGCCGACGCCTTTGCCACCGCACTGGTTGCGGGGGGTCAGGAAGCCCTCGACTACCTGGCGGGAGATCCCACACACCAGGCCCTGGTGATCTTCAGGGACCGGCGTCAGGTCAGCACCGGAGCCTTCCCACTGAGAGCGTTACCGGCGGCGCGGCGACCACAGGCATCCTGAATAGTCATTTAGGTCGATACCGAGGGGACTCGTTAGGGCTGTCTTCAGCTCGGTGACCACTGGTCCTTGCCTGCTGCACCTAGCGTGCTCACATGACAGAGATGACGCGCCGCACCGCTCTGACCTTGGGTAGCACCGCTGCCCTCACCTTCAGCCTTGGTTTCTGGCAGCAGGCGTTGGCCAAACCCGCCGTGGTCGGCGATGGCCCGTATGGGCCGCTGGGCCGACCCGACGGGAACGGAGTCCGGCTCCCCGCCGGCTTCAAGGCCCGGCTGATCGGGTACTCCGGTGAACGCGTGCCCGGAACGTCGTTCCCGTGGGTGTATGAGCCGGACGGCGCCGCCTGCTTCCCCACACGTGGCGGCGGATGGATCTATGCGGCCAACTCCGAGGTGAACGGGACCGGTGGGGGTGCTGCTGCCATTCGGTTCGACGCCGACGGTGGGGTGGTCGACGCATACCGGATCCTCGACGGGACCAAGTGGAACTGTTCCGGGGGCGCAACGCCCTGGGGCACGTGGCTGTCGGGAGAGGAGTTCCGCCAGGGCTTTGTGTGGGAGTGCGATCCCACGAAGCCGGGCCAGGGCGTCGCGCGCAAGCTGCTCGGGCGCTACGCCCACGAAGCGGCGGTCGTCGACCCGGCGACCGGCTGGGTGTATCTCACCGAGGACGCCGGCAAGGGCAGGCTGTACCGCTTCCGTCCCGACGAGTACGGAGACCTGTCATCGGGAACCCTTGAGGCGGCACACGTCAACGCTGCAGGAAGCAAGGTCTCGTGGTCGAAGGTGAGCACAAAGCAGCCTGAGCGGTCTTCTGCCACCACCGAGTTCAATCGCGGTGAGGGTGCCTTCTTCTCCGACGGCCACGTCTTCTTCACGACTACGGGCGATGACCGGGTGTGGGCGGTGAACACGACCACTGATGCGATCGAGATCGTGTATGACGCTGCGGTTCTGGGTGACGCGGCTCCGCTGCGCGATCCCGACTGCATCACGGTGCACCACACGACTGGTGATATCTATGTGGGCGAGGACGAAGACGACCTGCAGCTGGTACTGCTGGCAGACGGCAAGCGCAAGCGTGTCGCCGCACCGTTCGTACAGCTGATCGGGCACAGCGGTGGCGAGACCGGTGCCCCGGGACAAGATCCCAACGTCGTCACGTCGTCGAGTTGGAAGCCGGCCTCCGAGATCACCGGGCTCGCCTTCAGCCCAGACGGCTCACGGCTCTACATGACGTCACAGCGTGGGCTCGACGGAGTCCACGGAATGACATTTGAGATCACCGGGCCGTTCCGCGGCTAGTTGACCGCGTGGGTCTCACCAGATGTGGAACTCGAAGTCGAAGGCCGATCCGACCTTGTCCCGTGAGTGAAGAATCATGTATCCCTGAGCGTCCTTGTAGGCCCGGGTTCCGCCGGTCACGGCCAGGCGTGAGTCGTTGAGGCTGTCTGGGAACACGCCCTGCACAGTGATCCGTCCGCCATCGAGCACGTTGGTCCAGGTGCACTCCCAGAACTTGCCGGGGTCGGTTCGGTAGCAGAAGCCCTGGTCTCGGCCCACGACCTTGGTGTTCTTTGCGTTGTAGAGCTTGTTGCCGAATCCGAGGGTGTTGCCGATGACGTCGTCCTGGGCTTTCTTGTTGACATAGACGACGACGTCGGTGGTAGCGCGCTCGACGACCGTGAAGACGGTGGCGGAGCGGGCGACCACGGGAATATCAGAGCTCGACTGACGCGCGTTTGCCAGAGTCGCGCCGGTCGCCATGGCAGCCGTCAGCCCCAGAACCATCAGTAGGCGCGGCACCATCTCTCGTCTGATCATCATGAGTTGCTCCTCAGCAGTAGTGACAGCCGCACCTTGCTCCTGAGGACTCCCCGCGTCAATGGCCTTCAAGGGCTCCCCCTCGTCTACCCAAGCCGGAGATCTGCGGAGGGCGTCGAGGAGTTGGGTGGACCTCATCCGTCGTTAGGGTGAACGTGTCATCCCCTCGAAGAAGCATCATGGCGAGGTACCTGTGCCTGATCCACCACGACGAGGTTGCGATGACCCAGGCCATGCCGGATGACTGACAGTCGACGATGACCGCGCATGGGGAGTTCGCCGCGCAGGTGGCCAGCCGCAGAGGCGTGATCCTCAGGGGGAGTGGCGCTCGCCCCCACTACTGCGGCCACGACGGTCCGAGGGCAGGACTCCGGCACCCCGATCGGCACCGGCGGTCCCTTTGTCGAGACCAAGGAGGCGCTCGGAGGGTTCTACGTCATCGACGCCAAAGACCTCGACCAGGCCATCGCCTTCGCCAAGCTGCTGCCGACTACTGGAGGCGTCGAAGTGCGCCCCGTGATTGACACCTCCGGCGGGTGAACCTCGATGGTTGACTTCACCGCTTCCACCGCCTCTCAATGTGTCAGAATGCATGAATGCATCGCGTTGGCCGCCGGGTCTTCTCTGACCAGCGGGGATGGGCGGCGAGTCTGATGGGGCTCGTTCTGTTGACCGGCTGTGCTTCGGGTGCCGGGTCCAGCTCACCGGCGGAGATGTCCTCTGCAGTTCCGCAGTCGGACTCGTGTGATGCCCTTGATGAAAAGCAGATCTCTAAGCTCGCAGGAGATTTGGTCGGCGCGGTCGAGGCGCGGGAGGCGGTCGGTCTCCCAGCGTGCTTGTGGACGACCACCGGTGGCAGAGTTCAAGTAATCCGGGCGCCTGCGGGGCAATGGGCTATGCAGCTTCCGAACGCGGTGGATCAGCTCCTGGCGAGTGGGCTTGAGATCAGTCAGGAGGATCGACGAGAACTCGATGTTGCCCTCCGGCTCATCAGGGGAGGGGATCAGATTGACACCGATGAGGCGTGTGACATGTTCTCCACCGTGATGGAGATCCAGGGCCAGCAACCGAATTCCGATGAAACGGTACAACTCTTCCCATCCCGTGATGACCTGCAGGCCATCGCCGCTCAGAGTTGCCGCAACGGCTACTTCACATCAGTGACGCTGGCATCGCCAAACCTGAACGGATCCCAAGCCGATATCGATCGCATGTCGCACGTGCTCTCCTTGGCAGAGCGCGAATGATGTCCGGGCAGTGCTTGACGGAAGGGACGGTAGCGACCGTTGGTTGAGACGAGGGAAGCCATGGGCGGGTTCTGCCTCATCTACGCCAAGCACCTCGACCAGGCGATCGCGTTCGCAAGCTGCTCCCGATGAACGGCGGCGTGGAGGTTCGTCCCGTGGTCGACACAAGTCGATGACCTAGCGTGTCGCGTCCGGGTCGCAGATCAGGTCGCTGAACGGAGCCAGCACCAGCGCGGCCACCCGGTCAGGCACTTGACGGTTGAGTGCGGCCGTGAGGGCGCGCACTCGGCAACGCCTGGGCCGTAAGTGACCAGCCGACTCATCGATGCGCGAGTTGGACCGGGTTGACCCAGACTGTGCGTGTGACGGACCCCGTGAAGTTGACGGTGGCCCCGACGTAGCTAGCGTCGAGCCCGACGTACCCGGCTGTCTCCTCGGTCAGCACGTCTTCGTAGTCGTAGGACTCCGAAATCGAGCATGTGGCCAGCTGCGACAGGTCAGGCTGGGGTGCGCGGGCTCCCTTGTTGGCCGCTCCGGCGTAGTCATTGTCGACGGCAATGACCTCGCCCGCGTGAACACCGTCCAGCACCGTGACGGTCACGGTCTCTTCAGCGGAGATCCAGCGAGCCACCGCGCCCTTGCCGTTGATGAAGCCCACCTGCGTCGGGAACTGGGGCACGGCGATTCCGAAGATGTCGACGGTGCGCCCGTCTGAGCACGCAAACGTGCCGTAGGGGGCCGTGGCCTGCGGGTTCGCGGCTGCCGGAGCGGCCGCGAGGCCGACCGCCGAGGCAGCGGTGAGCATGGCTGCGGCGGTGAGTGTGGTAACACGCTTGTCCATGGGGAGCTCCAATCGTCGGGGACGGGTAGGTCTCGCCACCCGCCCAGCGCCTCGATGACGACCGATTCGATGCGACACTGGAGGGGTCCATGACCCCTGGCTCCCGCCTCGCCGTCAGTGAAGGCCTATTGGACCCGTGACGGAAGAGTCCTTGTTCCCGGGACTATTCCGTGCTCCGGCTGCTCGGCCAGGGCGGCGCAGGCGGGCGGGCACCGTGACCACCGACAACCTGCAACGTCAGTTCGTGGAGATCCTTCCGGTCGCCGGTGGTGAAGTCGAAACTCGTCCCGTGATGGGAGCCTCCGGCGATCTCTGTCCTGGTAGTGAACGGCCATGAGCCCGTTCCTCCAGCGTCGCCTTGGGCGTGTCCCAGCCGGAAGTAGCGACCTTCTTGAGTCGAGTTCTGGCCGTCCGTAACGCGCTCGTAACGCGGCTCCGCCAGAGTGGCGTGCATGCGTAGAGCCGCGAACGTCATCGGCGCTTGCCAGGCGTTGATCCTGGTTGCGTCGGTTGCTGTGGGGGTAGTGCTGGCTACCCGGGGTGATGCCGGGGGGACCGCTGGAGCTCTCAGCATCATCGTGATGCTCGGGGTGACGCTCGGAGTGGGTTGGGTCCTGGCGTCGCGGATGCCGCAGCATCCGATGGGGTGGCTGTTGTTGGCCATCTCGGGCTTCTTTCTGCTGGCAGCGGTCATGTTCGCCGTGGGGTATCTGCTGGTCGACCGTCTCCCGGGAGTGGCGGCCTGGGCTTTCTGGTATGCCGGGAACTCAGATCAGGGCTGGGTCTGGCTGCCACCAGTGGGACTGCTCTTCACCCAAGTTCCCTTGCGCTTTCCGGACGGTCGGCTGCCAACGGCGCGTTGGAGATGGTTCTCCGTATTCACGATCGGCGCCGTCGGCGGTGGGGCGGCGTTGATCGCCACCACCCCGGGAGAGGTCTACGGCGGTGTGGACAACCCGATCGGAATCGCTTGGGGTGACCAGGCGCAGACTGTGCTTGTTGCGGTCGTTGCTACGTCGCTGCTCGTCAGCTTCGTTGGCAGCGCAGCGTCGGTGATCGTTCGCTATCGACGAGCTGATCTCCTCGAGCGCGCGCAGATCCGCTGGTTTGCCTGGGCCGTCTCGATAGTTATCGCGTTCTACGTGGCGTCGTTCTTCGTTCCAGGGGGCGTCCTCGACAACTGGGTTGCGCTGACCTACAGCCTGATCCCGGCATCCATCGGTGTGGCAGTTCTGCGCTATCACCTGTACGACATCGACCGCCTGGTCAGTCGGACGACGTCGTACGCCATCGTCACGGCCCTTCTCCTGATCATTTACGGAGTCCTGGTTGCCGCCATTTCGCGACTGCTACCGTCCTCGTCTTCCCTGGCCGTTGCCGCGGCGACCCTCGCGGCCGCGGCTGCCTTTCGCCCCCTGCGAATCCGCGTACAGAACCGAGTGGATCGCCGCTTTAACCGCAGCCAGTACGACGCCAGGCAGACCGTCGAGGAGTTTGCTGCGAGGTTGCGGCATGAAGTGGACACCGAGATGATCACCGCAGACCTCATCGGGCTCGTGCAGCGCACCGTCCAGCCGTCGTCAGTGGGCGTATGGATCGCGAAGTGACCGGCTACCAGGAGACGAGCTTCCAGACCTCCGGACGCCCCTGAGCCTGATCGACGTCGGCAAAGATGGCTGCCGCCTGCTTCTGGTGCCACATCGCGTCATCCTCTCGACCGGCTCGGTGCAGGAGGTCGGCCCGATGATTGTGGAGGGCTGCGATTCGGTGCCGATCCCCGTGGCGGATTCCTAGCTCGAGTGCCTCCGTGGCCGCCTCCAGCCCCGAGTCGAGGCTTCCTGCTTGGTCGCGCAGGCGAGCGAGGTTGTTCAGCGAGGCAACCTGCAGAGCGACATCCTCTGCTGTGGAGGCGAAATCGCCACTGGTGGTCAGGTGGCGCTCTGACTCGTCGACATGGCCTCGCTCAAGAGCGATCACGCCCAGGACGTTGTGAGCTTGAGATAGCGCCACGGGGTCGCCGCTCTCTTCGGCCAGCTCAAGGGCGGCCAGTGCCACGACTTCGGCCTCTGGCTCGCCTTGGCGCTGCATCACCAAGGCCAGGTCAGCGCGCACCTGGGCCCGCATCGCGGGCGATCCCTGCGGATCCAGGAGATCGGATGCGCTCTCGAGGTGGGCGCGTGCGACCTCCCACTCGCCCAATCGGTCGTGGACCTCGGCAAGTTTGTGCTCGACGAGCGACAGGGACTCCCAGTCGTCCACGTCAATGGCGGCCGCCGCCTTCTCGTATGACGTGAGGGCCCGCCGATATTCGCCGAGCCTGATGAGGGCGTCTCCTGCTGCCGTGTGCACCAACGACGACTGATACCCCAGTGCCAGCGCGGCTTCCAGGTGTCCCAGTGCCTCGCGGTGGGCGTACAGCGCGCTCGAGCGTTGCGCCGCCGACCAGTACCAGTCTCTGGCCTCGTCCTCCCGACCGGCAGCCGCGAGGTGGCGGGCAACTCGCGCTGCCGGAACATCCTGGGTCTCTGCGGAGAACTGTCGGACCAACGCGTCGGCTGCGCGTCCGTTGAGCAGCCGTCGGCGAGCCAGTCCGATGCGTCGGTTGACCAGGTCGCGGAGGCTGTCGTACGGGAAGTCGTAGCCGATCCGCTCGATGTCTTCGACCAGGAGGCCGCGGGTGACTGCCTGCTCGAGAGCCTCGACCACCTCGAGTTCGTCGCGGCCGCTGACGAGCCTGATCAGTGTCGGGTCGGCGACCGTTCCGAGAACGGCCGTAGCCGAGAGGATCTGTCGTGTGGTCTCGTCGGCGCCGTCGAGCCGGTGGGCCATCATCTCGTCGAGCGCGCCAGAAACCGGTGCCGTGGACGATCGGCTGGCTAAGCAGAACTCGACGAGGAGCCGTGGATTTCCGCCCGTACGGCGGTGGACCTCAGCAGGATCTAGCTGGGGATGGCCGAGGGCGGCAAGTGCTGTGGCCACGTCGGATCGACTCCAGGGTTGCAGAGAGACCAGAATGGACTCATCAGCAAGGTCGAATCCCTCCGATCCCTCGTCGTTCCAGGTTGCCAGCACCAGCACCCCGATCGGCGGTCTGCGCATCAGATACCCGAACAGCTCTGCAGAACTGTGGTCCAGCCAGTGGGCGTCATCGATCACGAGCAGCCCGGGCACCGGACCGGACAGGGCGAGCGTCAGGGTGTCGCGGACGGTGTCGAAGAGGCGCACTCGTTCCCCAGGGGTATCGACTGCACGTCCCACAGGTTCAAGGGTCGACTCGAGCTCCGGGCGACGTCCCACCAGCGCCTTGGATAGGTCGACGACAGCGGAGTAGGCGAGCGTGGATTCTGCTTCGTGGCCGCGGATGACCACGACGGCTCCCTCCGCGGAGGCAACCCGCTCGCGCAGGTGTCGTGTCAGGGTGGTGCGCCCGCAACCTGACGCCCCGATGACGGCAGCGGACCGACCCGCCTTGGCGGCACGCCAAGCTGAGGTCAGCTGCGTCACCTCGTCGGCGCGGCCGATCGGCGCCGACGCCGGCTCTTGGGTATCGGCAGCTCGAGCTGCCGACGGTCTCGTAGCGGCTGAGGCGCTCTTTTCAGGCCTGGGGGAGGGGACCGAAAACCGGTTGGCCCTGATGTCGTCGTAGAGCGAAGCGGTCTCGGGGAGGGGTGTGACGCCGAGGTCTTGGTCAAGGATGCGAACGCATCGGCGGTACTGTTTCAAGGCGGCGTGGCGTTCTCCGGTTGCGGCATACAGCCTCATCAACTCGCGGTGTGCAACCTCGCTGAGTGGGTCCACGTCCAGCCATCGTCGTCCCCACTCGATAGCTTCGTCGAGACGTCCGGTGTCGGCACCCATCGACGTCAAGCGAGCAAGGACGTCAGCGAGTCGGTCGCGAAGTGCACCGGCAGTAGCCGCCGCCCAGTCATCGAAATCGGTGCTGCCTCGTAGGGAGAATCCGGAGAGAAAGGGCTCTCGGCCCACCTCAGCCGCCTCGACCAGCATGGCCATGTCGTGTCCCTGCGCCAGATACTTGAACCGGATGACGTCTGACTCGTAGCTGGTGGGATCGAGTCCGATCTCGTGGCGGGAGACCACGAGCGCGGGGCCGGCTGAGGACGCCGCCGACAGGGTTCGTCGTAGTGACGCCCTCGACCGCGCCTCGTCGGACTCCGGCCACAGCAGGGCGGCCAGGAACTCGCGGCGCTGGGAACGGCCCGTCACCGCCAGGTAGGCGAGCAGGGCGACGGCTTTCCGGGTCTCGAACGTAAGTGGCGATCCTGCAAGGGAGACCCTGGGGGCACCGAAGAGACGCAACTCCAAATCACTCACATTCGCACCGTAACGCTTTGTTTCCGGCTAACGTCCAAAGTCATCGAAGTCGGTCCTTCCCGTAACGCTTTCGGAACGCGAGGTGCGCGATGCTCGACCCGTACCGAGGGAAGTACCCACTGGAGGTCCCGGCAGAAGGAGGCGATGTGGCGCAGCCAGCCGCGGTAGAAGCCGCTGCACCGACACCGGCGAACCCCGGGCCCGCGGGGACCACGTCCGCCCCAGCGTTGACCCCTGACACAAGTGCTGGACCGAGGCCTTGGTGGCGAAGGTCACGGAACGTCGCGAAGTCTGAGCCCGAAGTTCAGCCGGCTGCATCCAAGACCCAGTCGCTCACGCTGGACATTGCACCGAATGATCCAGTGCTGGCCTTTCTGCAGGGAGCGTCCGGACCAGTGGACGTGTCGACGCTTCCCCAGGACTCCCCAGCAGTTGCTGACATGCGCGAGTCAGGGGTCGAGCTCGTGGTTCCCCTTGTCGCGTCAGGCGAGACGGTGGGGCTGATGGCGCTCGGGCAGCGACTCTCTGAGCGTGGCTACTCGCACGACGACCGCCGCCTTCTCGACACCCTCGCCCGATATGCAGCACCGGCCCTGCGGTTGGGCCAGATGGTGCGTCAGCAGCAAGGCGAAGCACGCGTGCGTGAGCGAATTGAGCAAGAGCTACGCGTGGCGCAGCTGATCCAGCAGCAGTTCCTACCTCAGTCCCTGCCGAACTTGGCTGGATGGGACCTGTCTGCGTTCTACCTACCGGCGCGGACCGTCGGGGGTGACTTCTACGACGTGATGGAGCTCCCTGATGGACGGATCATGGTCGTCACTGGCGACGTCACAGACAAAGGAGTCCCCGCTGCGCTTGTCATGGCAAGTACCCACGCACTGCTCCGCGAGGCCGGTCCGCGACTGATCTCTCCAGCTGCGGTTCTGGCGCGCGTCAACGAGTTGCTCTGCACTGACATCCCGGCACACATGTTCGTGACATGTCTGGTGCTGGTCTTCGACCGGGAATCGGGGGAGGTGCAGTTGGCCAATGCCGGCCACAACCTGCCCTTCGTCCGCGGTCGAGACGGCGTACGTGAGCTTCGGGCTACTGGGATGCCCCTTGGGCTGATGCCCGAGAGCTCCTACGACGAAATCGTCGCGATGATCAACCCCGGCGAGGTTCTCCTTCTCTATAGCGACGGCATCACCGAGCAGCACAACGACGACGATGAGATGTTCGGCTTTG
>JAHEKZ010000051.1 GCA_024644435.1 Actinomycetes bacterium
AGATGAAGTCCCATGCGAGATCCTGCTCTGTCGACGCGGACGAGGTCGTGAGCCCCCATCCGGAGTCTGCAGCGAACTCACTGTTCTGCAGTGTTGGAAGCGCCACGTACTCGGTGACCGCAGCCACGTCCGGGAAGTCCCCTGCGTACTCGGGCACGACCCAAGGTCCAACCAGACCCATAGCGCACTGCTCGGTGAAGAAGCAGTCACCGACCCAGTTGCTGACGTCATCGAACAGGACCGGGTCGACGATGCCCTCGTCGACGAAGCTCTTCATCAGCTCAAGTGACGCCTTGGCTTCTGGTGTCTGGAAGGTGAACGTTCCGTCGTCAGCGATGTACGCGCCGCCGTTCTGCAGAATCAAAGAGAGGAACGTGTAGGCGATGCCGTCGTTGGTGGTGAAGTGATAGCCGGAACGGCTGATCTTGTCTCCCGACGTCACCGTCATGGCCTTGGCGTCAGCCATGAACTCGTCGTACGAGGCCCAGCCGTCGAGCGACACGTTCGCGTCCGCGGCCATCGCCGTGTTGACCAGCGTCGCTCCGTACTCAACGTTCGACTCCTGTGGCAGTCCATACAAGGCGTCGTCGCACTTGTAGCCACCGAGCGGCCCCTTGAAGAACTCTTCCTGCGCCCCGTCCAGGGTCGCGACATCCTCCGGAACCGGCGCCAAGTTCGATGAGTAGCTGCAGGTCCAGCTGCCGAACATCTGCAACACGTCAGCTTCGGTTCCGGCCGGCAACGAGGTCTGAAGCGTCTGGATGTAGGTGTCGTAGTCGAACGTCTCAAACTCGATGGATACGTCGGGGTTCTCCGCCATGTATGAGGCAGCCAGGGTCTTGTACGCCTTGTTGAAGCTCTTGTTGGTGTGTGTCCACACGCGGATGCTTCCACCGACCGCGTCGCTGCTCGAATCGCTGGAGGAACTGCAGCCCGTGGCCAGCAGGGCCAGCGCTACCGCTCCGATGGCAAGAGTCCGTGCGCTTCTCATACTTCCTCCTCGTTCACGACGCCTCGCTCGAGACGTCCAGATGAATCACTGCTGTCAGGTGTCGGGGGTTGTCGGGGTCGAGGTTCCGATCGAGGGCCCGCTCGAGGGCCAATAGTTGGAGCGGGAGCAGGTAGAGGGCCGGCGTCGCCCAGCTGGGAATGTCTGCAGGTATCGGGTGCATGGCCTCGGGCCCCACCGTCACGATCTGAGACCCGAAAGGTGCGATGTCGCTGAGCACGGCTTCTTCGAGATCGGCCCGTTCGGGTGAGACCAGAGCGATGACCGCTCTTGTGCCGTCGCACATCGACATTGGCCCATGCCGGAACTCCAACGTGTGGTAGGACTCCGACCCCGTGAGCGACATCTCCTTGAGCTTGAGCATGCCCTCTGATGCGATGCCGTAGAGGGGGCCGGACCCCAAGAAGAAGAAGGAGTCGAGAGCGCCGTCGCCGGCGAGCGCGGACATCTGGTCCCGGGACCCAGCCAGGATCTGTGCGGCCGCCTCCGGCAGCCGGTGCAGAGCCGAGAGGTCGGCGCCTCTCAGCGCACCGGCAATCGCTGATGCGATCACCAGCATCGATGAGAACGAACGCGTCTGGGCGACGGACTCTTCGGCAGCCGCCGGTGCTGCCCAGACAACGTCTGCGGCCGCCGCCAGCGGGGTGTCTGGGTAGCACGTGATTACTCCAACGGTGCGCCCGCCCAGTCGACGGAAGTGTTCGACTGCCATCAACGTCTCGGTCGTAGTTCCCGACCTCGAGATGGCCAGCAGCGTGGTGCGTTCTGGCGACGGAATCGTTGGCGAAGCCTGCGCGATCAGCTCAGAAGCTGGCAGCGCCCAGGCGCGAACTCCAGCATCTCGCAGCAGAGCCGCGGCCGACATCGCCAAGTAGTGGGTCGACCCACATCCGGTGACCAGGACGTCAGTCGACTGGTCGCCGAACCGGTCGACGAAGCCCATGGGATCGAGGGCATCGATGGTCCGACGCCAGACGTCAGGCTGAGACAGGATCTCGGTCTCGGTGTGTGAGGTCACGGCGTTACCTCCGCCACGAGGAGCTTGGTTCCGGCAGCCCGAAGATCCTCAATGATCTCCGTTGGGGCCCCGGTGTCGGTGACGACCATGTCGATCGCCGTCAACGGGACCACGTGGGTCGTGGAGACCCGGCCCATCTTGGTGTGGTCGGCGAGAATGACGCAGCGCTGCGCGTTGTCGATAAACGCCAGGTCGGTCGCCGCCTCGACGTCACCGTCCGCAGTGAAACCATGCTGGCTGTCCAAAGCGGGTGCCCCGAGGAACGCGATGCCCGCGCGGTAGGACCGAATCGCCTCGACAGCGCGTGGGCCGACCATCGACTGCTCCGGAGTTCGAAGCGTCCCGCCGATCACGATCACCTGTCCGCGACGCCCTCGAGACAGCTCCGTCGCCACCGGCAGCGAGTTGGTCACGACCGTGACTTCGGCATCGACCAGCTGGGCAGCGAAGTGGAGCGTCGTCGACCCACCCCCGACAAAGAGGGTGGCGCCCGTCTCGACAAGTGATGCGGCCGCGCGCGCGATGGCTCGCTTCTCCTCGACGCAGCACGAGCCGCGGACCGGGTAGGGCAGCTCATGCAGTGGCGCTGAGATCGCCCCTCCATGGGTCCGCCTGATGACGCCGGAGCGCTGCAGCGCGTCAAGATCACGCCGGACCGTCGCCTCACTGACTCCCAGATGCTCGACCAGCTGGCCAATCGTGACGACGTCGTCGGCCTCCAGCAGCCGCTGGATCTGCGTCAACCTGCTCACGCGGAGGGTGGACCGACTCATGGCGACGATAGTGCTGGGTTCTGATTGTTTCTGTCAAGAACATTCACCAAGGGCTGGCCATGAGGCCATCTCATGCGCAAGAATCCCGCTCTGAGTGAGCGAAACGCTCATCAACCGGTTGAGGTGGTCATGGCTCCCATCGTTCTCGAAGACGTCACCAAGGTCTATCCGGACGGCACCACGGCGGTCCGCAACATCGACCTGACGGTACGTTCCGGCGAGTTCATGGTGCTCGTGGGTCCATCAGGGTGTGGCAAGTCGACCCTGCTGCGGATGATCGCCGGTCTCGAAGAGACGACCTCAGGCAACATCGTCATCGGAGATCGCGACGTGACAGCGGCCGCGCCTCGTGATCGTGACGTGGCCATGGTCTTCCAGAACTACGCCCTCTACCCGCACATGTCAGTACGCGACAACCTCGGGTTCTCGCTGAAGGTGAGCCACACCCCGAAAGCTGAGCTACGTCAGCGGGTCGACGACGTTGCGTCCATGCTCGGTCTCACTGACTACCTAGAGCGCAAGCCAGGGCAGCTGTCCGGCGGCCAACGTCAACGAGTCGCCATGGGGCGCGCCATCGTGCGGCAGCCGACGGTCTATCTGATGGACGAGCCACTCTCCAACCTCGATGCCAAGCTCCGGGTCTCGATGCGCGCTGAGCTCACCAACCTCCACAAGCGACTCGGCGTAACTACGGTCTACGTCACACACGACCAGGTTGAAGCCATGACGCTCGGCCAACGGGTGGCAGTGATCGAGGACGGTCGCGTGCAACAGGTCGCACACCCGCAAGAGCTCTACCGTGCGCCGGCGAACGTCTTCGTTGCCACCTTCATGGGGTCGCCGTCGATGAACGTTGCACAGGCCACCGTCTCTGGTGAGAACCTCGCCTTCGGCCAGTTCACGCTGCCGCTGTCAGCGTCTCAGCAGACTGCCATCGCCGGACGCGGGTCTGTCGTCGTCGGGCTACGCCCAGAAGCCTTCGGGTCTTCCGGTGAAGGACCGTCGGTCGTGGTCGACGTGGCAGCGGTGGAGAACCTGGGAACTGAGTCGCACGTGTTCTTCGGAGTCGACGCACCGCCGCTCGGGGTGGCGACGCACCGCGTCTCCGACGACGCCCCCTCCATCGTCGAGCAGGGGTCAGTCTTCGTCGCTCGGTTGCAGGCCGACGATGTCGTGACGTCTGGTCAGCCCCTGACCCTGACCGTGGATCCGCAACGGATGTACCTCTTCGACGCGGATACGGGCATTTCGCTGCTCTCCTGAAGACTCCCGGCAGGCGGCCACGGCCGCCGTCGAGGATGTCAGGCGAGCAGCTTGGCCTTCTGGGCTTCGAACTCGGCGTCGGTGAGGATTCCCTGCGCCTTCAGCTCTCCGAGCTCCTTGAGGGCCTTGATCTTGTCCTCCATCCCGCCTTCGGCCGGAGCCGGAGGCGGAGGCGCGTACTGCGGCTGAGCTTGTTGCGGCTGCTGCTCAGCCCAGCGGCCGGCCTGACGACGCGACACGTTGTTCGACACCGCCGTAGCAGTTCCGGCTACTACGGCAGTGCGGGCGACCCCGCGGATGAGACCTGGCATGAGGTGTCCTTAGTGAAGTAGGGGCTCAGGCGTCGGCGTCGAGGGCCGCGATGAGCGCTGGGATAGGGATACGGCCAAAGGCGACCAGCTGCCCGCCACCTCGACGGACCGCGGCGGCGAACGGAGCAGCCCACCTGTTCTCGTACACGAGCAGGGCGGCCGAGCTGCCTGCCTCAACGGCGGCAGCGGCCTCGTTGATGTCATCCTCGCCAAGAACTCCAGAAGAGGCCCCCTCAAAGACCGCGAGGTCGAGGCTGCCATCTCCGTCGAAATCTGCGATCTCGACCATGGCGACCGAACCGTCAGCCGCCTTCGTGAAGAAGACCAAATCGATGAGTCGGATGGTCCCCTGATCAACGAGGTCGACCAGGATCGGCAAACCTTCGCCGGTCATGTTGCTGCCGGGAAACTCGATGACGATGTAGTCCACCGGTCCCATTTCATCGAGGCTGACGTCACTCATGAGCTGCTCCATTGTTCGTTGCTGTCACGTGAGACCTTAGCGAGTCGTTCAGGCCTGGTCAGCCGCCCTTTCAATCGTCGCACGCCAGGGCACACGGCCCATGCGTCTCGACTAGGAACGCGATACCCCCTAGGGTATGCTTCCACGACGATCTGCACCCGATGGAGGATCTTGATGTGTAGTCCTGCTCGATGCCGCGGATGCGGCAAGGCCACCTGGAGTGGCTGCGGCATGCACGCCGACCAGGTCATGAGTTCTGTCGCACCTGCGGACCGTTGCGGTTGCCGCTAGCCCAGAAACGCTGAGGCACCGCCCCGATCGGGGCGGTGCCTCAGCGTTGTGCTCAGAAGCTCCGGCAGTTTAGGCGAGGGCCTTCGCCTTGATGCCGTCGAACTCAGCCTGCGAGATCGCACCCGAGTCGAGCAGCTCTTTGGCCTTGTGGATCTGGTCGGCCGGCGTCGTACCTGCGACGTCGCGAATATAGGTGTTCTGCGCTTCCTGCATCTCCTGGGCAGCCTTGACGTTGCGCTCAGCCATGCCCTTGCCCCGAGCGATGAGGTAGGCCAGGGCTGCGATCCAGGTGAAGAAGATGAGGGCCAAAATCCATACGGCCTTGGCCCAACCGCCCAGGTCCTGGTCTCGGAAGAGGTCAGCGAAGATGTAGAAGAGCACCATCAAGAAAGAGACGAAGAAGAAAATGACAATCGTGTACCAGAGCAGCTCTCCGAACGACACGTAGATCCCCTTTCTGAGCCACCCGGCTGGTGACTGTCAGCGCTCATGGTCCCACAGGGAACCTGGGCTCCGTCATCCTCCCTTTGGGCCTATGACCTACCGAAGGTTCTGTCGGTGCCCCAAATCCTCCAACCAGCGGACGAACTGGCGGTAGACGTTCGGGGCGCCGTAGAGCCGACCCTCGCGGTCAGTGAGGTTGGGGTCGATCTGCCACTCGCTGGGATGCACGATCATCGGCTGGGTCTGCCACCCGCCCAGTCCACCGTGGCAGCCCACGAGCTCTTCGAAGGCTGCTACCTCGTCTCGACTCTCGTCGAAGAGCGAGTTGAGGTAGATGTCGGGGGCGTTCGAGAACTCGGTAATTCGCAGGAGATCTGCCCTGGCGTGCTCTTCGAAAGGAGCCAGGGGGTCCTCCCCTGTGACGACGCCGGTACGCAGGTCCAAGGTTCCCGCCGGGCCGATCACCACCGGCCCCGACTCGGTCATCACTGCGGCGAACGACACCCCGGGGTGCGCGACGACAGCGGCCAGCAAACCTGGGTAGACCTCTTCGATCTGCCTGACGGTCTGGCGACCCTCCAGACGTGGGAACCAAATGCCGCCCAAGTTCCCCGAACCGACAACAGCCAGCGCCGGTCGCTCGTCGCCCGGCTCGACCTGAGCTGCCTCTTTGTCAGCGGCTAGCGGACCAAGCGCACTCTCGGCGTCTCGGTTCCGCGTCGCCGCCTGTGCCACTCTTCCCGTCACTGAGCCCTGGGCGGAGAGTTGCCCGATCAGCACATTGACCGGCCCCCAACCCTCGATATCCGAGACGGCCGATGTGGTGTCCGACTCACCCATGAGCTCTTCGATGAACTCCTGAAGACTCAGGCCATAGCGCTGGAGGAAGGTCGCGCCCTGGCTCTGACCGTGGTCAGAGACCAGGACGATCTCGTAGGGGCGCGGCATGACGCCCGACTTGGCCACTCGCTCCAACGAGGCCACGACCCGGTCAAGACCGAAGAGCGCATCGGTGGACTCCCGCCGCACCACTCCGGCGTGGTGTGCGATCTCGTCGTAGTCGACATAGTCGACGTAGACCGCTTTCGAGCCCCTCATCATGGCCTCGACGACCAGCGCGGTATTCAGATCTCGTAAGAGAACATTGGTCGCTGCCCGAAGAAGGACATAGCTTCCATGTCGATCGATACGCGGCTCGATCCCCCGAGTCCGCTGCTGCCTCGCCTGGTACAGCTCCTTGACCATCTCGGCCATGCTGAGAACCACGGCACGCACGAAGCCGGCGGGATGGGTGAAGAAGGCTGCATACGACGTCGACGGCCCCAGCCCTTCCTTGGGCTGCTTCATGCCGCTCATCGTCAACAACGAGATCGCCGCGTCTCCGGAGAAGAGGTTGCTGATGCTGACGCCGTCGTCGGCGAGCAGGCCCTTCCCGTCGCTGATCCGACTCTCGATCAGCGCTGCGTCCGGCGGGTGGTTGGCGACCACAAGCTGGCCTGTCTCCTTCTCGTACCATCGGAAGGCAGGGATGTTGTCGTTGTTTCCGTGCAGGATGCCCGCCTGGCTGACCGGCGTTGTTGACGGCAGCGCGGCCACCCAGGCATCCATGCGGTGGCTGCCGTCTCGCAGCCACCGGCTGATCGTGGGGACGTTGCCCGCCTTGACATGCCACTGCAGAACAGGCGCAGGCACGCCGTCCAGCTGAAGAAAGAGCACCCCCGGCTCGTCGAACGTCTCCGTCGGCATGCTGCGCATGCTCATCCGCGCAGCATGGACGAGGAGGTAGTCGCGGGAGTTCACCGAGAAGAGCCAGGTGACAACGGACGCCACCAGGGCATAGATCCACGAGGCGAGGAACGTCTCCCAGAAGCTTCCCACCACCATCCCTGGCGTGATCTGCAAGATGATGTCGATCACGATCGCATTGGCAAAGACGGCCAGCAGCACCGCGCCAACCCATCCGAAGAGCAACGCGAAGCGGGCCAGCAAGTCCTGGACGAACGGCGCCAACAGAGAGAAGAGCAGAGCAGCCAGGGGGACTACACCGAGGTACTCCGCATAGATCCCGGGGGTCAAGGCGATCGTGATGGCCAGAACGACCCAGGTAGCCACGTAGTTGAGCACGAGCGAGCGGATGTACCCCCGTCGGTCGTCAGGCGAGCGACCAGCCAATGCGGCGGCCAGCGCGCGCTCTCGCCGCCGACGCTCAGAGAACCCGCTCATCGCCATGCTCCTCACTGCTGGGGTAGCCGACAGTAGTGGCCAGGCACCACCTCATGGCGCTGTCAGCACCCCAGACAATCGATGGCGAACACCCGGTCCCCGGCGGCAGTTCCGACGAAGTTTCCCTGAACCGAGGTACCCCCCGGCAATGACGTTGCGGTGCCGCTCACGGTCACCGCCCTACCGTCGAGCGCCGTGCCTGTGCACGAGATGTCGAACTGGTCGCCACTCGGGGTCGTCTGACACGACAACGGACCCGAGACCTCGACGCCGACGTTGGCCAGCTCGGCCTGTCCCTGGGTGGACGCGGCCGTCCGCACCAGCGTCTCTTCCATCTTCTGTACCTGCTCCACTCCGCCCGAGCCGCACCCGGCCAACATCGCGACGGAGACCACGCCCGCGAACAACGCCAGTCGATTCATGGGCCGAGTATGGCAGCGATTTCTGGCACCAACGGAGCGTGAGCCTCGCACTCTGCCACCAGTAGGGCGTCGCTCCGCCTAGTGAGTGAAACCGCCGGCCTCCTCCTCGGTCAGAGGCGTGGTGATGGGATGAACCTTGAAGTGCCTGAGCGCCTCTCGGTAGTCATCCATCAGCAGACCGGCGAGGTCGCGGCTGAACCCGTGTCGGACGAGGATTCGCTGTACTGCCATGTCTTCACGGTTCGCCGGCATCGTGTAGGCAGGAACGAGCCAGCCCTTGGTACGTAGCCGATCTGCCAGATCGAAGAGCGTGAAACCGTGGTCGACGCCCTCCTTCAGCTTCCACGAGATGGCGGGGATTCCGGTGTGTGGATCGCCATTGCTCAAGATCTCGAACGGCCCGAGCTTCTCGATCTCTTCAGACAGGTACATGGCGATGTCGTAGCAGCGCTGGTGGATCTTTCGGTATCCCTCCTGGCCGAGGCGCAGGAAGTTGTAGTACTGCACTGCGATCTGTCCGCCAGGACGCGAGAAGTTGAGCGCGAAGGACGGCATGTTGCCGCCGAGGTAGTTGACGTTGAAGATCAGTTCCTCTGGCAGGTCTTCCTTGCTGCGCCACACGATCCACCCGACACCCAGCGGTGCCAGTCCGAACTTGTGACCAGATGCATTGATCGACTTCACCCGCGGCAGGCGGAAGTCCCAGTTGATGTGCGGCGCCGTGAACGGGGCCAGAAAGGCGCCACTGGCGCCGTCGACGTGGATGGGGACATCCAGACCGGTCTCTTTCTGCAGCTTGTCCAGTGCCCGGCTGACCTCCTCGACGGGCTCGTAGTCGCCAGTGAAGGTGACCCCGAGAGTGGGAACAACACCAATGGTGTTCTCGTCAACCCGCTCGAGCACCTGCTCGGGCGTCATGATGAGCCGGTCGCCCTCCATCGGAATCTCTCGATGCTCGACGTCCCAGTAGCGAGTGAACTTGTGCCAACAGATCTGGACCGGGCCAGTCACGATGTTCGGACGGTCGGTTGGCCGGCCAGCGGCCGCCTGCCGCGCGCGCCAGTTGCGAAGCAGCGCCATCCCACCCAACATCGCGGCTTCACTCGAGCCGGTCGTGGAGGTACCCATGGAGTTCTCTGTGGCCGGAGAGTTCCACAGTCCGGCCAGCATGTGGACACACCGTTCCTCGAGCTCAGCGGTCTGGGGGTACTCGTCCTTGTCGACCATGTTCTTGTCGATCGTCAGATCCATCAGTGCGTGGACCTCGGGCTCGAGCCAGGTCTGGCAGAACGTCGCCAAGTTCTGCCGCGAGTTGCCGTCGAGCATCAGTTCGTCAACGACCATCTGGAAGGCGTGACGTGGGTCCTGCTCCTTCTCGGGCATGATGTACTTCGGCAGCACCACCGAAACGTCGGACGACGCGAAGATCTCGTCGACAGTCTTGTCGCGATAGCGGTGACGTTCATGGAGCATGAGGGGCCCACTTCCATCAGGTGTGTCAAGACCTCGGAAGTCTAGTGACCGCCCACTCCCCCCACATGACCGTTTTCGGGCTATTTCCAGGTCAGGCGGCTGGAATTCTCTGCCCCGGCTAAAGCCCCTAGCGCGATTCCTGGAGCCGCATAGGGTGGTCTTGACCGCTAAAGGAGAGTGGATAGCTCATGAGCAAGAACTCGACAGCCACCGACGTCCTCGAGGTCATCGAGTCTCCCGACCTCGCCGAGCTCGACGAAGCCACGAGTCACGGCGTCATGAAAGGGATTCTGATCGCCGTTGGAGTGGCTGTGATCGCAGCGGCCATTGCCACGATCTTCAGCAGACGCCAGGGCTAACTCTGGCCGTCTTCGTCGGTGGGCGACGCTCGCAGGGTGTCGGCCCGGCGAAGTGCGCGACTGAGCGACTCGCCAACCGACTCGGTGGCCGAGAAGACATTCGCCTCGCCCAGTTGCTGCATGGCACCGGTACCGCGTAGCTGGCGCTCGACGCGGTCGCTGACCCCCGCCAGCACCAGGAAGGCGCCTGCTGACACGAGCGAGCGCTGGTAGCGCGAAATGACCGAGATGAAGGTGCTTCCCAAGTCTTCCTTTCCGCGCAGACGAATGACGACCACCGCATGCCGAGAATCTGCGGTCGCCTTTGGTAGCTGGCCTTCAAAGATTGGCGCCGATGCAAAGAACAAGCTGCCGTAGGTAGTGAGGACCACAACTTCGTCGGCCGCCAGTTCTGTCGGTGGAGGCACTTCTTTGGGGAAGGGATCGCCAGGTGCCAGCAGCCATCGGTGCACGATCACCTTGTTCGACTGTCTGACCACGAAGAGCGCGACCGAGATACCGACGCCGGCCAGGACAGCGAACTGCAGAGGCGCTGCGATCGTGAGCAAGAAGGTCACCGCCATGACCGACGCTTGGGTACCGCCGGTCCGCCACACCATCGCGACGTTGTCGATACGGAACGTTCGGATTCCGACCACGGTAAGGAGTCCTGCCAGGGCTGGCATCGCGATCAGGCTCGCGACTCCTGAGAAGAACATGATGACGAGCAGCATCACGGCACCGGCCACCACGTTCGCCCACCGGCTCCGTGCACCCGCCGCGGTCAGCAGACCCGTCGCGGACATCGAGCCTCCGACAGGCATGCCCTGGAATACGCCCGCGACGAGGTTCGCCGCACCTTGCCCCCGGAAGTCACCTGAGACATCGGGGTAGTCGCCATCGGGATTCGGCACTGACTGGCTGATGGCCGCGCCCTGAATCAGGGCCACGAAGGCCAGTGACAGAGCAGGCAATAGAAGGCCCAGAGCAAGAGAGAGATCGGGTAGGTCAGGCGACGGGATTCCCGCCGGGATCTCAGCGACGTCAGCTACCTGTCGCACAGAGTTCACACCGCCAACCTCGATCACGGCTGAGACCGCGACGATCGCGACCACCATTCCGAAGGCGCCCAGACGTGTGCGGCCGAGGGCGAAGATGAGGGCCATCGTCATGACCGCCGCGACCACCGTTGGCCAGTCGTACGAAGCGACAGTGGCGGCGGTGTCGATCGCTCGAGCCACCCGGTTCCCCTCAGGCGACCGATAGCCGGTGAACTCCGCCAGCTGAGACAAGACGATCGTGACAGCAACGGCGTTGACGAATCCGGTGACCACCGAGTGTGGGACAAAGCGCACAACGGACCCAGCGCGCGCCAACCCGGCCGCCAGCATGATCAGTCCCGTGATCACCGTGAGCGTGACCAAGGTCGTGAGCCCGGCGGCAGATGCGTCCACCCCAGGAACATCAGACACCAGAACTGCCAGCGCTGCGGTGCCTTGAACCGACATCAGCACTGAGCTTGTGGCAACCGCACCAGCCAGCGTGCCGAAGAGGTAGCCGTACAGACCCGAGACCGGGCTGACTCCGGCAAGCACCCCCATTGCGAGCCCACCCGGGACGTTGGAGAGTCCGAGCAGGAGCCCCGCGGCGGCGTCCTTGCCCTGCGGGCGTGTGGGGCGGGGACTCACAGGGGGACTGTAGTCGTCGGTACTGGACTGACGCTGCCAACGATCACGAACCTGCGAGGATCGGTACGGTAACGACAACTGGGTTGTACACGGTGAATCGATTGCCCGGTGATTCGGTGATCGCCCCGCGCAATACGTGACGACGAGGAGTTCGCATGGCTGACAGGTCCGACTTCACCGACGACGAGTGGAACACCCTGCACAGGGGACTCACTGGCTCCGGAATGCTGGTGTCCATCAGTGAGCGTGGCTTCACCTCGACCTTCAAAGAGACCGGCGCGATGGCGAAGTTCCTCGCCACCCAGTCGAAGGAAGGGCACAGCCAACTCGCCCGCGAGCTCGCAGGAACCCACGGCAGCGGATGGAAGGTGAGCTCGTCGCCAGACGATCTCAGGGACGGCGCTCTCGCCGCCCTTCGAGAGGCGATCACGATTCTCACCGCCAAGGACCCCGAGGACCTGGCGGACTACCGCGAGCTGGTGCTGGACCTCGCGCAGCGGGTGTCCGATGCCGCCCCGGAAGGCAAAGACATGGAACAGGGCGCCATCGACGACATCCGGCGAGCCCTCACGTCATAGCGGGCGAGAGCGGACGCCATGACTCAGGTCGCTGTGGTCGGAGCCGGCATCGCCGGGCTCTCCACCGCGTGGTTCCTGCAGGAACATGGCGCCGACGTGACTGTCCTCGAGCGCACTCGGGTGGCCGCGGGTGCGTCGTGGGGAAATACGGGATGGCTGATGGCGGGGGATGCCGGCCCCCTGACGTCGCCTGAGTCTCTTCGCGCCGGACTCGCCGGCCCTTTCACATCGTCGCCCGTCTCCGTTCCGGTGCGGGCCGACCCGGCGCTCTACCGATTCCTGCTGCGCTTCGCACGCCATTGCACCCAAGCCCAGTGGCACAGGGGGCTCGAGGCGTTGCTCCCGCTCAGCAACGCCGCGTTGGACGCGTACGACACGCTTGCTGCGGGTGGAGTGGCCGTCACGCCAACACCGTCCCGCTACCACCTCGCCTGCTTCAGCAGCACCGACGAGCGCGATGCGTACGCCCGCCACTTGAAAAATGTAAAAGCGCTCGGCTCGCGAGTGGACTTCGACGTGTTGGGCGGGGAAGAGACACGCGCCGCCAGCCCGGTGGCTTCCGAGCAGGTGTCTGGGGGGGTAGGCCTGATCGGGCAGCGATTCCTGGATCCGACACTCTTCGTTCCGGCCTTGGCCGAGTCGGTCGTCGAGCGCGGTGGATCAATCGACGTCGGTGCTGAGGTCCGCGCTGTCCGAGATATCGGGAGCGCCGTCGAGCTGCTGGTAGACAGCGGTGCTGCCCCAACGGTCCGCCGGTTCGACTCCGTCGTGCTGTGTACCGGTGCCTGGATCACCGACCTGGCACGACGGTTCGGGGTGCGCGTCGGAGTTCGAGCGGGACGGGGGTACAGCTTCAATGCAGGGCTGTGTGTTCCCGTCGAGGACCCCGTCTACCTTCCGGAGCAGCACATCGCCTGCACCCCCATGCGCGGACGCCTACGGCTGGCAGGCGTCATGGAGTTCCGCAGACCCGAGGAGCCAATGGACCCACGGAGAGTGAAGGCCATGGTGGAGGCGGCGCGTCCGATGCTCAGCGGGGTCGACCTCGACGACCGCACGGAGGAATGGGTCGGCCCACGGCCGGTCACCACCGATGGCCTACCGCTCGCCGGGGCGACGAGTTCACCCCGCGTCTGGTGCGTCGGGGGGCACGCGATGGAGGGAATGGTCCTCGGCCCCGTGACGGCTCGGCTCACAGCTGAGAGCCTGATGACGCGTCGGGTGCGCCCTGAGCTGGTTCCGTTGAGCCCGCTGCGCTGACACCGGGATCGCCGCACCCGGCCGGTCCCTCCCGCCCTAGAGTGGTCCCGTCGACACGATGCGACTGCTTCACGATCCGAATCACAGGAGGCCGACGGTGAACGACCAGATGCTGCAGCAGATGAAGAGTGGGGCCGGCTTCATCGCCGCCCTCGACCAGAGCGGCGGCAGCACGCCGAAGGCGTTGAAGCTCTACGGCATCGAGGGCTCGGAGTACTCCAGCGACGCCGAGATGTTCGATCTCATGCACCAGATGCGCAGCCGCATCATGACCAGCCCCGCCTTCACCGGCCGGCGCGTTCTCGGCGCGATCCTCTTCGAGATGACGATGGATCGAGAGGTCGAGGGCATGGGGTCGGCCGAGTACCTGTGGAACGAGAAGAACATCGTCCCGTTCTTGAAGGTTGACAAGGGCCTCGCCGACGAGACGGACGGCGTTCAGCTGATGAAGCCCATGCCCGGACTGGACGAGTTGCTAGGCAAGGCTTCGTCGCACCACGTGTTCGGCACGAAGATGCGGTCGGTCGTGAAGCTGGCCAACCGCTCGGGCATCTCCGCCATCGTCGACCAGCAGTTCGACATCGGACGCCAGATCCTCGGCGCGGGACTGGTCCCCATCATCGAGCCGGAGGTCGACATCCACAGCCCGGAGAAGGCCGAGGCTGAGGTGATGCTGAAGGAGTCGATGACTGCCCAGCTGGACAGCCTCGGACACGATCAGGGCGTGATGCTCAAGCTGACTCTGCCGAGCACAGCTGGTTTCTACGCCGACCTCGTCGCGCACCCCCGCGTCGTGCGAGTGGTGGCACTGTCTGGCGGCTACACACGTGAGGACGCCAACGCGAAGCTCGCGGCAAACCACGGAGTGATTGCCAGCTTCTCGCGCGCCCTGACCGAAGGCCTGTCGGCCCAGCAGTCGGACGATGAGTTCAATTCCACACTCGACGCGTCGATCGAGAGCATCTACCAGGCATCGATCACGTAGCCAATCGCGTGTTGGGTCGAACGGGCCCAACAAGCACCAACGTCAAGGGCTCGGTACCGCGCATGCGCGGTACCGAGCCCTTGACGTTGTACTAGGCGAGAGCGGCGATCGCACCGCCACTGACGCGACGCCAGGCGAAGGCGATGGCGACGGCCGACAGCGGGTAGGTGAAGAACAATCCGATCCCACAGAGCAGTGCCCCAGCGATGTTGATCAGGAAGACCAAAATGAACAGGAGCAGAAGCTGGCCGACGTTGGCCGACACCAGGCTCCACGACGTCTTCATCGCCTCGATGCCGTCGTTCACCCGCCCATCCACGATCGCGTATCCGTAGAAGGCGAACAAGAACCCCAGGATCAGGCCGGGAATGATGCAGAGTATGAGCCCCACACCTACCGACAGGCCGACGAGAATCGAGGCCACCAGGTAGGGGATGAAGTTGTCGGTGTGAAAGAGCATCCCGACTTCCGGCGTTCGGCCGTCCACCACTGCCAGGGCCGCACGGATCAGGCCCATGGCCACAATCAACGACACCACGGTGGTCACGATGTTCCACGTCAGCTGCAGGAACCAGCTGTCGAAGAGGTAACCCACCAGGCTCATCCCGACGGAGATCACGACCACGACCAGCGTGATCAGCAGCAGGGGCCCGAGGTACTTGGTCAGACCCTTCCAGCCGTAGCTGATCGCCTCGGTGGGGTCGAGCTTGCCACCGCCAGGAGCGGGGTCAGGCATGCCACCGCCGGGCGGGGGCGGAGGCGGCGGAGGGGGCGGAGGGGGCGGGGCCATATCAGACATTTCAGTCTCCTTTGGGAGGGCTACTCCGACGCTAGCGGCCCGCGAGGTACTCCGGTGGAAAATCGGACCCGAAATGTGGAGCCAATCGCCTGAACTCGTCGGATCTGGCCCCCACGACGGCGTAACTGGCGCAGGCAAACGACCTGTTGCGGGCCAACGAGGTGAGCTCGAGGTCAAACCGGCGAGGAAAGAGCGGACGCCCAGCCCCCAACGTCACGGGGGCGATCGAGA
>JAHEKZ010000088.1 GCA_024644435.1 Actinomycetes bacterium
CGTGGTGTACTCGGTCGGTGGCCAAGGCTTCCGCGGGGTTCACCGAGTTCGTCGAGACCCGGGCACCCGCACTAGCGCGCACGGCGTCGCTCCTGGAGATGGACGACGCCGCTGCCGAGCGGGCCCTGGTCACCACGCTTGGCTGGTCGGCGCGGCGCTGGCGTGCAATCTCGCGCGACGGCAACGCCGAAGCGGACGTGCGCCACCGGCTCTATGGCGCGGTGACGAGCCACTGGAAGCGTTCGGGGTTTCTCGACGCGGTACCGGCCGCCTCCGCTGTCCCCGACAACGTCGGTGCCGAGCGCCTGGCACTCGCCAGCCTCACCAACCGCCAGCGCGCCTGCGTCGTGCTCTCGGCGTTCGAGTCGTTGAACGACGGCGACATTGCGTCGCTGCTGCGCCTGAAGAGGGACGAGGTCGAGCAGCTCACCCTCGACGCGGCGTCCCAGCTGCGTCGAGCGGCCGGCGTCCCACCGGAGGCGCCGCTCCTGCCCCTGCTGAACGCGGCTGCGTCCCGTGACGTCCCGAGCGACCTGCTCGGCGGAGCACTCGCGGCCTCCCGAAGTGGCAGTCGACGCGGCTACGCCGTTGCAGTGGCAGCCGTCGTGGCGACAGCCGCGGTGGTCGCCGGCGCCGCGCTGATCACCCCTGGTTCAGATGGCACGGCAACGACCAGCACCGTGGCGGCCAGCATCGAACGCTGGGGGATCCCGGCCGAGCCGCAGTCCCCCCGGCGGCTGCCCAGCTTGGCTGAGCAGCCGCTGGAGTCCGCGTCGATGGCGTACATCACGCAGGGGGTGCCGATCGTGGTCGACGCCGCCACGGGCGAGGCTCGGACGGTGCTGGCCGGTCGGCCGCAGCCCGCCTGGTACGACGGAAACGTGGGCGGCGTCGTCACGGGGCTGTTACGTCGCGGGCCGCCGTGGACACACGCCGTGCTGTCCCCGGACGGCGCCTGGCTACTGCTCGTCCAAGCCGCCAGGGGGCTCGACCGCCAGAGAGCGACGGGTGAGCTCTACCTCGTTCAGATCGCGACCGGCGAGGTCATCCGCGTCCCGGACGCGAACCCCCTGGCCCGGTCGCAGGGTGTCGCCGCGATCGCCGAGACCGTCCTCGCGTGGGCTCCCGGGGTCGGCGCCTTCGCCTGCGTCTGCGACGGCCGACTGGGTGTCTTCGACCTCGACAAGGTGACCCCGAAGGCCAGGCTCAAGTGGGAGACGTCAGAGGAGTTCACCGACGTCGCCTGGGGTCAGGAGGGGCTGATGGGCCGGTTGCTCAGCGGGGGCTGGGTGTCGCAGACGCGTGGCGGCTCGGCCGTCAGCCGGCTCGGCGACGCCGCGGCGGTGGCGGCGTCCATCTCGGTGCCGGCCGTCTACCTGAGCGTGGGGGTCACCTCGATCTACGCACTGGGGGCCGATACCGCCCCGGACGGCGGTCACTGCGTGCTGTGGGACGCCGACTTCGCCGCTCCGATCGAGGTCACGCCGGTCCCCGACCGTGACGGACGGCTCTGCACCCCCGTGGCGCTGCAGCCCGGACGTTCGGGCGTCCTGCTCGTGCTGAAGCCGGACCGGGCCCCTTCCGAGTCCGCGCCCTCGTACGAGCCCCGCCCCGAGCCCGTCCCGTTGGACGTCGTCTCGGTCGATCCCGAGGGGCAGAGCACCGTGATCGGTACCCTTCCGCCAGGGGCCACCACCGCGTCCTTCGCCGCGAACCTCGTCGGCTGACGCCCCAACCGGGCCGAACCGTTTGCACTCGAGGGGTGAGAGTGCTAACAATTGTCTTAGCACTCTCCTATGGGGAGTGATAAACCACAGGCGCTGAGTGAGGTCAGCGGTGGTGGGCCGGAAGGGTCGGTCCGTCGCCTTGACCGTCCGTCGCGGGCACGCAGCGCCTGACCCCAACGTTCCGAAAAGGAAACCACGCATGGCAAAGATCATCGCGTTCGACGAAGAGGCCCGTCGTGGCCTTGAGCGCGGCATGAACGTGCTTGCAGACGCCGTCAAGGTGACGCTCGGCCCGCGTGGCCGCAACGTCGTGTTGGAGAAGAAGTGGGGAGCCCCCACGATCACCAACGACGGTGTCTCCATCGCCAAGGAGATCGAGCTCGAGGAGCCGTACGAGAAGATCGGCGCCGAGCTCGTCAAAGAGGTCGCCAAGAAGACCGACGACGTCGCCGGTGACGGCACGACGACGGCCACCGTCTTGGCCCAGGCTCTCGTCCGCGAAGGTCTGCGCAACGTTGCTGCCGGCGCCAACCCGATGGCGCTCAAGCGCGGCATCGAGCAGGCTGTCGCCGCCATCAGCGAGCAGCTGTCCAGCATGGCCAAGGACGTCGAGACCAAGGAGCAGATCGCGTCGACCGCATCGATCTCCGCAGGTGGCGACACCGAGGTCGGCCAGATGATCGCCGAGGCGATGGACAAGGTCGGCAAGGAAGGCGTCATCACCGTTGAGGAGAGCAACACCTTCGGGCTTGAGCTCGAGCTCACCGAGGGCATGCGCTTCGACAAGGGCTACATCTCGCCGTACTTCGTCACCGACCCCGAGCGCATGGAAGCGGTTCTTGAGGACGTCTACATCCTCATCGCCAACTCCAAGATCTCGGCCGTCAAGGACCTGCTGCCCATCCTCGAGAAGGTCATGCAGACCGGCAAGCCCCTGATGGTCCTCTCCGAGGACGTCGACGGTGAAGCGCTCGCGACGATCGTCGTGAACAAGATCCGTGGCACGTTCCGCTCGGTGGCCGTCAAGGCTCCCGGCTTCGGTGACCGTCGCAAGGCCATGCTGCAGGACATCGCCATCCTCACCGGTGGACAGGTCATCAGCGAAGAGGTCGGTCTCAAGCTCGAGAACACCGACATCGAGCTGCTCGGCCGCGCCCGCAAGGTGGTCGTCACCAAGGACGAGACGACCATCGTCGAGGGCGCTGGCGACAGCGAGCAGATCGCTGGACGCGTCGCGCAGATTCGTGCCGAGATCGAGAAGAGCGACTCCGACTACGACCGCGAGAAGCTGCAGGAGCGCCTGGCGAAGCTCGCCGGCGGCGTTGCAGTCATCAAGGTCGGCGCGGCCACTGAGGTCGAGCTCAAGGAGCGCAAGCACCGCATCGAGGACGCCGTCCGCAACGCGAAGGCTGCCGTTGAAGAGGGCATCGTCGCCGGTGGTGGCGTCGCGCTGCTTCAGGCGTCCACCGTGGCGTTCGAGAAGATCGACCTTCCTGGTGACGAGGGCACCGGCGCCCAGATCGTGAAGTCTGCGATCAGCGCCCCGCTCAAGCAGATCGCCGTGAACGCCGGTCTCGAAGGTGGAGTCGTTGCTGAGAAGGTGAGCCGGCTCGAGGCCGGACACGGTCTCAACGCGGCCACTGGCGAGTACGTCGACATGATCGCCGAAGGCATCATCGACCCCGCCAAGGTGACGCGCTCGGCGCTGCAGAACGCAGCTTCGATCGCCGGCCTCTTCCTCACCACTGAGGTCGTCGTCGCCGACAAGCCCGAAAAGGCCGCTCCGGCCATGCCGGGTGGAGACGGTGGCATGGGAGGCATGGACTTCTAGTCCACGCCGCACCACCAGCACGTAACGCGGAAGATCCTTGGGGCCCTGGCCCCAAGGATCTTCCGCGTTCTGCGTCGTGGCGGGGGTAACGGGACGGTCCCGGTTGGGACACCTGTTGGTGTCGCGGCCTGGCGGACTCCGTGGCACGTCCCCCATGCTTCGGGCTCAGGATGGGGGAGTTCATGCGACGAGGGTTGACGGGTCTGGCGCTGGCCGCCGTTGCGCTGGTGGCGGCGGGTTGCGATGGCACTGCGTCGGACGCGTCAGCCGAGCCCTGGAACGAGCCAGACGCGGTGTGGATGCAGCCGGCCGGCACTCCACTGACCGAAGGCATGACCATTCCCGAGGGTGCTCGCCTGGTTGGTCCGGTCTTCACGCTCCTCGCAGATGGTCAGGCGAGGGCGGCCTGGCAGCGAGGCTATCTGCTGGCCGATGGTGACCCGTATGCCGTCAGCTCAGCCCTCGTCGACCAGTGGGACGGCGAGGACGATCTCGGCGAGTACCGTCGTGACACGCT